>DATCQX010000466.1:0-2872 GCA_036569285.1 Streptomyces sp. | reverse complement strand
GTGCTCACCGCGATCTACCTGGTGGAGTACGGGCGGGGCAAGCTCGCCAAGACCGTCACCTTCTTCGTCGACGTCATGACGGGTATCCCGTCGATCGTCGCGGGTCTGTTCATCCTCAGCCTCATGCTGATCTTCGAGATGCAGCCGTTCGGCTTCGCCGGCTCGCTGGCGCTCGCGATCCTCATGATGCCGGTGGTCGTGCGGTCCACGGAGGAGATGCTGAAGCTCGTCCCGAACGAGCTGCGTGAGGCGTCCCTCGCGCTCGGTGTGCCGAAGTGGCGGACGATCCTCAAGGTCGTCCTGCCGACCGCGATCGGCGGCATCACGACCGGCATCATGCTGGCCGTCGCCCGTATCGCCGGTGAGACCGCCCCCGTCCTGCTGCTGGTGTTCGGCAACCCGTTCATCAACAACAACCCCTTCGAGGGTGCGCAGGAGTCACTGCCGCTGTACATCTACAAGCAGTACTCGCAGAGCGCGGGCTCCGAGGCGGCGTTCGACCGCGCGTGGGCGGCCTCCCTGACGCTGATCGCGTTCGTGATGATCCTCAACCTGGTGGCGCGCGGCATCGCCCGCTGGAAGGCGCCCAAGTCCGGTCGCTGACGCGGCCTCTTAGTCAGCGACTGTTTGGAAGTGAAGTAGACATGGCCAAGCGAATCGACGTAAGCGGACTGACCGCCTACTACGGCTCCCACAAGGCGATCGAGGACATCTCGATGACCGTGGAGCCCCGCACGGTGACGGCGTTCATCGGCCCCTCCGGCTGCGGCAAGTCCACGTTCCTGCGCACCCTGAACCGGATGCACGAGGTGACGTCCGGCGGCCGGGTCGAGGGCAAGGTCCTGCTGGACTCCGAGGACCTCTACGGCCCCGGCATCGACCCCGTGTCGGTGCGCCGCGAGGTCGGCATGGTCTTCCAGCGGCCCAACCCCTTCCCCACGATGTCCATCTTCGACAACGTCGCCGCGGGGCTGCGCCTCAACGGTGACGTCAAGAAGAGCGAGCTGGGCGACATCGTCGAGAAGTCCCTCAAGGGCGCGAACCTCTGGAACGAGGTCAAGGACCGCCTCAACAAGCCGGGTTCCGGCCTCTCGGGCGGCCAGCAGCAGCGCCTGTGCATCGCCCGCGCGATCGCGGTGGAGCCGAAGGTCCTCCTGATGGACGAGCCCTGCTCGGCCCTCGACCCGATCTCCACCCTCGCCATCGAGGACCTCATCGGCGAGCTGAAGGAGCGCTTCACGATCGTCATCGTGACGCACAACATGCAGCAGGCCGCCCGCGTCTCCGACCGCACCGCGTTCTTCAACCTCGCCGCCGTGGGCCAGCCCGGCAAGCTCATCGAGATCGACGACACGGAACGCATCTTCTCCAACCCGTCCGTCCAGGCCACCGAGGACTACATCTCGGGCCGCTTCGGCTAAACCCCAGACCCCTCGCGGTGCTGCATGGCGGTGCCACCGCGAGGCCGTAAAGGGCCCGCCTCCTGCTCCCAGGAGGCGGGCCCATGCGTGTTCGTTCCACTGCGGGGCGTGGGACGACGCCGAGCCGCCCCTTTCCCTCCACACGCTGCCCGGCGGCGGCGCGCTCCGGGTTCACAGGGCTTCCAGGAGTGTTCGCGCGGCTGGCCGCAGTCGGTGGTCCGGCCGGTTCGAGTGACGGCGGCAGTCCCGGAGAAAAGGGCTTGCCTCGGAAGCGGCGTCCCCGTTGGCTGGGCGGTATGGCTGAAATGCGCACCGATCGCCTCGTGCTCCGGCGATGGCGGGACTCCGACCTCGAACCGTGGGCGGCGATGAACGCCGACCCCGAGGTCCGGGAGCACTTGGGCGACGTGCTCACCCGTGAACAGAGCGACGCCTCCGTGGCGCGGTACCAGGCGGAGTTCGACCGGCGGGGCTACGGGTGGTGGGCGGTTCAGGTGCGGGCCACGGGCGAGTTCATCGGCTTCGCGGGCTTGGACCAGGTGGACGACGGCATGCCGTTCACGGGGGTGGAGATCGGCTGGAGGCTCGCCCGCTCGGCCTGGGGCCACGGTTACGCCACCGAGGCCGCTCTGGCGGGCCTGGCCTTCGGCTTCGAAACGCTGGAACTCCCCGAGATCCTCGCGGCGACGACCGCCGGCAACCTCCGCTCCCAAGCGGTGATGCGCCGGATCGGCATGACCCGCGACCCGGCTGACGATTTCGACGACCCCTCCGCGCCCGAGGGGCCACTGCGGTCGAACGTGCTGTACCGCATCGCGCGTGATGCGAGGGTCTGACGTTCTCGGCAGGGTGAGGGCGCACGACGGGCCCGCGGTCGCCCGAGCCCCCAAGTCAGCGGGCGGCCCGTTTGCCGAAACCACCCGAGTCGGTGGGCCCGGCTGGTGAGGACTAGCCCGTCCGTGCCATGCGCCGTGTATGGGGGGCTGCCTACTCTAGGAAGCCGGTCTCGTAGGGATGGGGTGATGAGCGTGGCTCCGAGCGGTGGTACGGCGGTGCAGGACCACGTGGCCCTGGCCGAGATCGAGCTGTGCGGCGAGCTGATGATCGCGGCGTCCGCGGCGGACGGGGAGCGGCTCAGCCTGGACTTCATCGACGAGGTGCTGAGGGTCGTCCCCGTGAGGGAGCGGCGCGACGAGCCGCCGGTCCCCTGACAACGTCGTCCGCCTCACGGCCGTCCCACAGACCTACGTCCGCAGCATCCTCCCGATCGCCTTGGTCGCCTCCTCCACCTTCGCGTTGATCTCGTCGCCCCCCTTGAGGGCCGCGTCCGCGACACAGTGGCGGAGGTGTTCCTCCAACAGCTGGAGGGCGAAGGACTGGAGGGCCTTGGTGGAGGCGGAGACCTGGGTGAGTATGTCGATGCAGTAGACGTCCTCGTCGACCATGCGCTG
>DATCQX010000465.1:0-14857 GCA_036569285.1 Streptomyces sp. | reverse complement strand
GCCTCGTCCCCAGGCGATGGGTCACGCCTTCCCGGGCTCCGGGGGCGAGGGTCGGGGTGGTGACCGGGGTGTCGCCGAGGGCTTTGTCGGCTGCCGTCAGCAGGTCGTCGGGCAGGTGTACGCCGGAGGCCGCCGCGTTGGTGTGGACCTGTTGCGGGCGGGAGGCGCCGACGATGGCTGAGGCGACCTCGGTGCGGCGCAGGACCCAGGCGAGTGCCAGGGTCGTCAGGCTGAGCCCCGCTTCCTCGGCGATCGGCCTGAGGCGTTCGACGGCGTTCAGGTTGGCCTCGGTGTGGACGAGGCCCTTCGCCTCGGCCATCGTGTCGCTCGCGAACCGGCTGCCCTGGGGGGCGGGTTGGCCCGGACGGTATTTGCCGGTGAGGAGTCCTTGGGCGAGCGGTGACCACACGATCTGTGAGATGCCGTTGTCCGCGCAGAGGCCGAACACCTCCGCCTCGGGTGCCTGCCACAGCATCGAGTACTGCGGCTGGGACGACACGAACAGCTCCGGTCCCGCGGCGTCGATGCCCGCGCGGATCTGCTCCGGCGTCCACTCACTGAACCCGATGTACCGCGCTTTGCCCTGGTCCACGGCCTTCTGGAACGCCTCGACGGTGTCCTCGACCGGCACGGTCGTGTCGAAGCGGTGTGCCTGGTAGAGGTCGACGTGGTCGGTGCCGAGCCGGGTCAGGGAGGCGTCGAGCTGTTTGGTGATCTGGGCGGGCGCGAGCCCCCGGTCCGCCGGGTCGTCGGACATCGGGAAGTAGACCTTGGTGGCCAGGACGTACGTGTCGCGCGGGTACGCGGCGAGGATCTCGCCCCACGCGCTCTCGGCGGCGCCCCGTCCGTACGCGTTCGCGGTGTCGAAGAAGGTGATCCCCGCGTCGAAGGCGGCCGCCGTGCAGGCGCGTGCCGTGTCCGCCTCGACTCCGCCGGAGTAGGTGAGCCAGGAGCCGAGGGAGATCTCCGAGACCTCCAGGTCCGAACTGCCGAGCCTGCGGTAACGCATGGGGGTGCCCTGCCTTTCCGGGGTCGTGCTTCAGGCCGTCGCGTCCCGGTGGCGGCGCAGGAGCGCGGCGATGGTGCAGCGCAGGCAGTCTACGGGCGGGTCCCCGGTCCGGGCGGTGCACTCCGCCGGGGGCGCGGTCAGGGTCTCCAGTTCGGTGAGGAGGCGTTCGGTGCGTCTGGCCTGCTGGGCGAGGGCACGGACGCGGGCGCTCTGGCCGCCGATCTGGCGGCGGCTGGCGACGAGCCGTTCGTACTCCTCGACGGTGAGGGCGACCGCCTCACGGCCGCCGAGGGTGATACGGCGCGGCTGGGGGCTCCTGGCCACGTGGCACCTCCACTCCTGCCCGCTCGGTTCCTGCGCCGCCCGGCGAAAAGCCGCTCACCGGAGCGCCGCCCGCCGGGAAACGTGTGAGGGCCCCCGCTCGCGGAGGCCCTCACAGCTCAGACGGTGACGGTGTCCCGTCGTGTCACGGCGCTGGGTTTGAGCAGCCGTTCGGCGAGTTCCCCGAAGGCGAGCCCGAACGCGCCCCACAGCGTGGCCTGGATGGCGAGCGCGGAGAGCCGGAACCGCCACAGCACGGTCGCCGGGAAGTCGCCCGGAACCTCGTTGACGGTCGGCAGGAACGCGTAGGCCAGTCCGATCGCGGCGACGAACGCGCCCACCGCGACGACCGTCGCCCACCAGTTGCCCATCTCGGGCGCGAGCCGCTTGCCCAGGAGCGTGGCGGCTACGGCGAGCAGGACGCTCAGTACGAGCATCAGGAAGTACAGGGTGGTCCGCTTCCCGATGGTGTCGCCGTTGCCGACAGCGGGCGGGTTGGCGGGGTACTTCAGGAACGGGACGACGTAGACGGCGAGGAGCGCGCAGCCCGACAGCAGGAGCGCGGTCGCCCGGGGGCCGAAGCGTCCCACCCGGCCGAGGGCGAAGCAGTAGGCCAGGGCGGCGATGCCGCCGAAGGCGACGCCGTAGATCAGGATGCCGGTGGCGAGCCCGGCGGTGGACTGGAGGGATCGGGAGACGAGTTCGACCTCGCCGTGGTCGTGGGCGTGTGCCTCTTCGAAGCCGATCGCCTTGTCGACGTAGGGCTCGCCCAGGAAGTAGGCGACGACCAGGGCGAGCACGCCGGCCGCGAGACCGGCGAGCATGCCCCGCACGAGGAGGTTTCGTACGGTGAGGGAGTTCATGGAGGTGTCGGTGTCCCTCGCGTCAGTGGCAGGGGAAACCGAGCAGGTGGCGGGCGTCGTGCACCCACTCGTGGACCTCTTCGCCGGACAGGAGGGAGGTGGCGCCCTGCTCGGCGCCGACGAAATAGAGCAGGACCAGCATCAGGACGCCGAAGAAGACGGCCCAGGGGGCGATCGCCTTCAGCGGCAGTTTGGCGGGGAGTTCGGGGGTGGCGGTGGTCGGCTGGGCGACGTGCTGCGCCATGGCAGGGCCTCCTTCGGGAGTTCGCGTCCCGTCTCGGTGGTGCTCCTGACGACCGGCTACGGGTCTGACTCACCTCTCGCTTCTCGCTCGCGAGGGGCACACAGTGGCGCGACCGTGCCGGGCTTCCACCGGCTTCCGTTCTGCCGTCGTCGTTGTCGGGGCGACAATACCGTGTGTCGTGTACCCGACCAACCCCTCACGACCAGGCATGTTTCCCCGGCTGCGTCGTCACCGCTCAGTTCAGCGGGGCCTGGAGGGTGAGGAAGGAATGCGGGGGCAGCGTCAGGGTCAGGGCGCCGTCCGTCGCCTTGACGCCGTCGAAGGGGCGCGGGGCGACCGTCTCCTGCGCGTCGGGGGTGTTGTGGGCGGCGATCGCGTCGGCCGTCAGGAGCCGGGCGACGGGGGTGCCGAGCGTGCCTCCCCGCAGGTCGAGGGTGACCTCGGCCGGTTCGCCGGCGTCGAGGTTGGAGAGGGAGACGAGGACCTTGCCGTTCTTGGCGCTGGCGGAGACGGAGACCGTGGTGAGTTCCGCGTCGCCGACCGTGCGCCGGGCCTCGTCGGCCTTGAGGTGGACTGCGAGTGAGGTGGCGTCCTGGTGGTCCTTGTTCATCTCGAACACGTGGTACGTCGGGGTGAGGACCAGCTGGTCGCCGTCGGTGAGGATCATCGCCTGGAGGACGTTGACCGTCTGGGCGATGTTCGCCATGTGGAGGCGGGCCGCGTGCTTGTGGAAGATGTCAAGGTGCGTGCTGGCGACGAGCGCGTCGCGCATGGTGTTCTGCTGGAAGAGGAAGCCCGGGTTCGTGCCCGGCTCGACGTCCCACCAGGTGCCCCACTCGTCGAGGACGAGGCCGACCGTGCGTCCACGGTCGTAGATGTCCATCACGGTGGAGTGTCCGGTGAGGATGTCGTCGATGCGGCGGGCCGCGAGCATCGTGCGGTAGTAGTCGTCTGTGTCGAAGTCGGTCGCGCTGCCTTTCGCCTCCCACGGTCCGGCCAGTGTGTAGTAGTGAACGGACACGCCCTGGAAGAAGTTCCTCGGTGTCGCGTCACATCCGAAACAACTGATCTGCTGCATCAGCGTCTCGGTCCACTTGTAGTCGGCGTCGGAGGCGCCCGAGGCGATCCGGTACAGCTTGTTGTCGCCGTGGTCGCGGCAGTAGGTGGCGTACTGGCGTGCCAGGTCGGCGGAGTACTCGGCGCGCATGTTGCCGCCGCAGCCCCAGGTCTCGTTGCCGATGCCCCAGTACTTCACCTTCCAGGGCTCCGCGCGCCCGTTCTCCTTGCGCAGCCGCACCATCGGGCTCTCGCCGTCACGGGTGAGGTACTCGACCCACTCGCTCATCTCCCGGACGGTCCCGGAGCCCACGTTCCCGCTGATGTACGGCTCGGCACCCAGGAGTTCGCACAGCGCCATGAACTCGTGGGTGCCGAAGTGGTTGTTCTCCTCGACGTTCCCCCAGTGCGTGTTGACCATCCGGGGCCGTTGCTCGCGCGGCCCGACGCCGTCCCGCCAGTGGTACTCGTCCGCGAAACAGCCGCCCGGCCAGCGCAGGTTGGGGATGTTCAGCGCGCGCAGCGCCCGCACGACGTCCAGCCTGATCCCGCCCTCGTTCGGGATCTCCGAGTCCTCCCCCACCCAGAACCCGCCGTAGACGCAGCGCCCCAGGTGCTCGGCGAAGTGGCCGTACAGGTGCCGGCTGATCGTCGGTCCCTCGATGTCGAGGTTGATGACCGCGGTGGCGTTGGGCACAGGGACTCCCCAGGGGATGCGCGGTGACGCGGACGACGATGAAGTGATCGTTCGCAGCGACGAAAACGCTCACACGGCGCCGTCAGGGGCGTCAAGGCCGTCCGGCACCGGGGACGGCACAGAAACTTTCGCCGCACCGATCCGCCGGCTGCCTCACCCCTCCTCCTACGCCAACTCCCCCGCCACCACCCGGGCCGCCCGAGCCACCAACGCGCTGTCGGCAGCCCCCTCCGCCGTGAACTTCGTCGACAGTACCGCGATCACCAGCGGCGGCCGGCCGGGCGGCCACACGATGCCGGCGTCGTTCGCGGTGCCGTAACTCCCGGTGCCCGTCTTGTCGGCGAGGGTCCAGTCGGCGGGGAGCCCGGCGCGGAAGCGGTCGGTGTTGGTGGTGTTGGCGACCAGCCAGGAGGTGAGGCGAGTGCGGCCGGACGAGGGGAGGGCGTGACCGAGGACGAGTTTCGCGAGGGTGCGTCCGATCGCGTGCGGGGTCGTCGTGTCCGTCTCCCGCCAGGGTTCGGCGGAGTTGAGGCCGGGCTCCCAGCGGTCGAGGCGGGTGACGCGGTCGCCGAGGCTCCTGGCCAGGCGGGTGACGGCGGTGGGGCCGCCCAGTTGACGCAGGAGCAGGTTGGCGGCGGCGTTGTCGCTGTGGGAGACGGCGGCGGCGCAGAGTTCCTCGACGGTCATGCCGGTCCCGATGTGCTGGGAGGTGATCGGCGCGTACCCGGAGGAGGTGACGTCCTCCTGCGTGTAGTGGATGCGCCGGGACAGGTCCACGCCCTCCCTCAGGATCGCTCCCGCGGCCACCGCCTTGAACACGGAACACATCGGGAACCGTTCGTCCGCGCGGTGCGTGAGCGTCCTGCCGGTGGCCGTGTCACAGGCGAAGACACCGAGCCGGGCGGCGTACTCGCGCTCCAGGTCGGCGAAGGTGTCCTGCCCCGCGGCACGGGCGGACGGCGCCGCGGTCGCCAGGGCGAATCCGGTGCCCGCGGCGAGCAGCGTGCGTCGTCGGGGTCCGGTCGTGTACGGGTGTGCCATGGTCGTCCGTCCTCCAGGTCGTAGATCTTGGCTGAGTCGTTCAAGACGCGACCGGGAATCAATCAGTTTCGATCATCACGTTCCTTGATGGAGAATCCGGGAACATGTCGATCATCCATCGCACCACGCTCACCCCCACCAAGCCGGAACTGCTCACCCCGTGGCTCCCGGCCCGCCCCTGGTACCGGGGCGGCACGGCGACCCCGCAGCTCACCAAGGCCGGCGGCTTCCGTCTGGACGACCCCGAGGGCGAGGTCGGCATCGAGTTCTTCGTCGCGACGGACACCCACAGCGGCACGACCGACGCCCCGCACGTCTACCTCTTCCCCCTCACCTACCGGGCCGCCCCTCTCCCCGGCGCCGACCACGCCCTCGTCGGCACCCTGGAGCACGGCGTCCTCGGCAAGCGCTGGATATACGACGGCGTCCACGACCCGGTCCTCACCACCACCCTCGCCGCCTTCCTCGCCGGCCGCCTCCGGGCCCAGGCCCAGAGCACGAACGACACCGTCGACGAGGAGATCACCCACGCGTACGCGTCCGGGGCCCCGATCCTGACGGGCGAGGTGACTGTCACCGACACCCCCGAGGGCACGACCCTCACGACCCCCGACGGCCCCGCCGTCCGCTTCAACCGTGTCCTGACCGACGTCCCCGACACCCCTCCGGCGGACGCCCTCGGCCACGTGACAGGCGCCTGGACCACTCCGGACGGCGCCCGCGTGCGCGGCGTGTTCGCCGTGATCGAGACGCGCGCCTGACCGCGCGCCGACCAGACCTCACCCTCGATACACGAACTCCCCACCGCGTTCCCCGGCGAGTCCGCCGATCACCCCGTGGTCCGGCGACAGTGAACAGGCAGGGTCCGTACGCCCCGCATCCCCCGTGAGCGCGAACGCCTGACACCGGCAGCCCCCGAAGTCCACGTCCTTCCGGGGGCAGCCCCGGCAGGGTTCGGACATCCAGTCGCTCCCCCGATAGGCCGCGAACGCGGCCGACTCGGCCCAGATCCGTCCGAGCGACTCCTCCCGGACGCTCGGCAGGTCGAGCGGGAGACTGTACGCGGCCGGACAGGGCAGTACCCGCCCATCGGGGGCGACGGTCAGTGAAACCGCGCCCCACCCTCCCATGCACGGTTTCGCGACCCCTTCGAAGTAGTCCGGCACGACCCAGATCAACTCCGTCTCCGTCCGCCCCCGCCACGCCTCCACGACCTCCCGTGCCCGCACGAGCTGCTCCCGGTCCGGCATGAGCGCGCCCCGGTTGCGCAACCCCCACCCGTAGAACTGGGTGTTGGCCAACTCGATCCGCACGGCCCCCCAGTCGACGCCCAGGTGGATGATCGCGTCGAGCCGGTCGAGGTTGTGGCGATGCAGGACGACGTTGAGGCCGAGCGGCAGCCCGGCGTCCTTGATCAGCCGGGCGGCCCTCTCCTTCGCGGTGAACGACCGCCGCCCGGCGATGAGTTCGGCGCTGCGCGCGTCCGGGCCCTGGACGGAGAGCTGGACGCTGGGCAGCCCCGCGGCCGTCAGTTCGGCGAGGCGCCCCGGCGTCAACCCGAGCCCGCTGGTGACGAGTTGGGTGTAGATCCCGGCGCGGGAGGCGCCCGCGACGAGTTCGGGGAGATCGCGCCGCAGGAGTGGTTCACCGCCGGAGAGATGGGCGTGGGCGATGCCGAGGCGACCGGCCTCGTCGAACACGCGCAGCCACTCGGCGGTCGTCAACTCGGCGGATCTCGGGACAAGTTCGGTGGGGTTGGAGCAGTAGGGGCAGCGCAGCGGGCAGCCGTGGGTGAGCTCAGCGAGCATTGCCCAAGGCGGGCTCTGCGAAGCCCGTGGGCTCTGCGAAGCCGGCGGGCCCTGCGAAGCCGGCGGGTTCAGCGCAGCCATCCCTGCTCCCTCACATCGTCCAGAAACTCGGCAACCCCATCACTCTCCCCGAGCGCCGCGATGATCTGCGGAACGGTCCGCACCCCGTCGCACAGCCCGACCACGGCAGCTGCCTCGCCGCTGAGGACGACGATCCGCTCCGGAACGATCAGCAACGTCGCTTCACGCACGGGACAGTTGCGCAGACGGGCGTACGGACTGAGGGCGGGACGCCAGCTCACGCCGGGGCCCGTTCGACGGCGTCGAGGAGCGTCCACAGCACCTCGCACTTGTAGGCGAGCGCGTCGAGGGCGGCCCGCTGCTCGGCGCGGGTGCGGGCCCGGTCGAGGACGTAGGCGAGGGCCTCGCCGCTGTCCCGGCGTCCTTGTGGGACACGGGACTTGAAGTAGGCGAGGCCCTCGGGACGGATCCAGGTGTAGTGCTTCTCGAAGGCGGCGATGCGGGTCGTCATGATGTCGGGAGCGAACAGTTCGGTGAGGGAGGCGGCGACGGCTTCGAGGGGTGTGCCGTTGCGGCACAGGTTGACGTATCCGTCGACGGCGAGCCGGACGCCCGGCAGCACGTTCTCCCCGGTGAGGAGGTCGGCGCGGTCGAGTCCGGCGGCCTCGCCGAGGCGCAGCCAGCGGGCGATGCCGCCCTCGTCGTCCTCGGTGCCGTCGTGGTCGGTGATCCTCCGTACCCACATGCGGCGCAGGGCGGGGTCGTCGAACTTGGCGAGGATCAGGGCGTCCTTGACGGGGATGTGCCGCTGGTAGTGGAACCGGTTGAGGATCCAGGTGCGCAGCTCGGCGGGGCTCAACTCCCCGCGGTGCATGCGGAGGTTGAAGGGGTGCCGGTGGTGGTAGAGGCGCTCGGGGACGGCCCGGAGTTCACTCTCGAAGGTCAAGGAGCATCCCTTCCGACGCGATCTCTACGCCCTGGAGTTCCGCGTGGTGCGGGGAGCCGGGGTCGACGAGCGGGTTGGTGTTGTTGAGGTGGGTGTACAGGCAGCGGGCGGGGAGGCGGGCGAGCCGTTCGCGGGTGGCGAGGATCGGCAGGTGGCCCATCTCGGTCGCCGTCTTCTGGGAAAAACCCGCCGTGAGGGGCTCTTCCTCGTCCCAGAAGGTCCCGTCGGCGAACACGACGTCCGCGTCCTCGCCGAATCCGGCGGGCCACACCCCCATCGCCGGGGCGTACAGGAGCCCGCCGATCCGCAGGGCGCTGACCCACTGTCCGTCGGGGAAGTGCCGTGCGTAGCGGGGCCGTTTGGCGGACACCGGGAGGAGTTCGGCGCCGTCGGCGTCCCGCCAGCGCAGGCGGACGTAGGGCGCGAGGGTCTCTTCGAGGCGCAGTCCTTCGCCGACGGCCTTGCGGACGGCGTCGGTCGCCATGATCTCCAGTTCGTCGGCCTCGCGGAGGCGGGCGAGGCCGAGGGTGTGGTCGAGTTCGGCGTCGGTGAGGATGACTCCGGCGAGGGGGCTGCGGCGGCCGTCGGGCCGCAACCACGGGCAGCGTTCGATCTGTTCGGCGATGTCGGGGGTCGCGTTGACCAAGTACACGCGGCCCGGTTCGAGTTCGACGGCGAGGCAGGCGTGGAGGCGTCGGCGGGAGGGGACCGCGCGGGCCCCGGCGCATCCGGGGCAGGCGCAGTTCCACTGGGGGACGCCGCCGCCGGCCGCCGTGCCGAGGACGTACGCGCGCACGGCGGCCGGTCCTAGCGGTCGGTCAGGAAGTACGCCGACATCTCCATGGACGCCTCGACGATCTGGTACGTCGGCGGGCGCCAGGGGCGGGCCTCGTCGACCGGCTCGCCGGGCGCCTCGGGGATTTCGTCGTGCTCGTTCATCTCGGTCTCACCTTTCGCGAAGAAGCGGAGGAAACGGCCTCAGCAGGAAGCGGCTTCAGTAGGGCACCGCGAGGATCGCCCCCGGATCGGAGAGCCTGTCCGTGGGAGCGCCGTCAGGCCCATGCACGCGTCCACCGCTGTCCGTGACGATGTACAGGGTCTTGCCGTCAGGACTGAGGGCGACGTCCCGGTAGCGGTTGACGCTCCGGTACAGCTGCCTGAACGACTTGCCGTCCTTGCTGAGCCGGTAGACGGTCCCGTTCTTCAGGGAGGTGACGAGGAACCCGTCCGGGACGGCCTTGACGGCGCCGGGGGCCATGGTGGGCCAGCAGATGTAGGCGGTGCCCGGGTCCTTGCACACCGGGGTGACGCCGAAGTCGTGTCCCGAGCCCACCGTCGTGCCGTACGTGCTGACCGGCTCCTTCATGGGCTTCTTGAAGTCCGACTCCTTGCTGGTCGGCACCTGGGAAGGGGCCGCCCCCGGATCGGGGTTGAAGGTGAGGTTCCTGCAACCACCCTTGGCCTTGGACCAGTTGGAGTACACGTACGCCTGATCGTCCTTGTATCCGGCGACGTCGGGCCAGCCGTAGTTGCCGCCCTTCTCGACGCGGTTGAACTCGTCGTCGGTCAGGGGGCCGTTCTCGGCGGTGTACAGCTCGGTGCCGCGGAAGTCCATGCCGTTGGGGTTGCGCATGCCGTAGGCGTAGACGTGGCTGCGGACGCCGCCGAGCGTGGGGTTGTCGGCGGGGATCGAGCCGTCGGGGTTCATGCGCAGGACCTTGCCCGGGTAGGCCGACCAGTCCTTCCGCTTCACCTGGTCGGCGGTGGGCAGGGTCTGGGCGAGGTTCGGGTCGCAGTAGTGGGCGTTGTAGTTCGCGCCCTGGTCGCCGATCGTGTAGTAGAGCTTGCCGTCGGGGCCGTAGCGCAGGCGGGCGGACTGGTGGTCGTCGCCTGCGGGGAGTCCGGTGAGGATGTTCCGCTCGCCGGAGAGTTTCCCGTTCTTCGCCGTGTACCGGACGATCTTCATGGCCTGGCGTGCGCCGTCCCGGTAGCTGTAGGAGAGGTAGGCGTAGTCGTTGCCCTTGTTCTTGCCGAAGTCGGGGTGCAGGGCGAGGCCGAGGACGCCGCCGTCGGTGCGGGAGGCGAGGTTCAGGGCGGTGGTTTTCGCGCCGGTCCTGGGGTCGACGCGGGTGACTCTGCGGCCGGACTGCTCGGTGAGCCACAGGTGTCCGTCGGGGCCCTGGAGCATCTCGTACGGGTCGGCGAGGCCGGTGGTGACGACCCGGTAGCCGGCGCCGGTGGCTGTTGCGCCGCCGTAGGAGCAGGCGAGCGCCACGACGGCAGCCACTGCCAGTGCCGACGGAAGCGTTCTCATCGTGGACCTTTCGGAGGGGCCTGCTCGCGGCCTCACCATAAGGTCGGCTCAGATGTCACGCATCCCGGGAGGTTTCCTCACGCACCGTGATCGCCGAGGCGGGGCAGACCGCAGCCGCCTCCCGCGCCGCCGCCTCGTGCCGCGGCGCGGGCGAGTCGGTGAGGAGCACCACGACACCGTCGTCCTCCCCCTGGTCGAACACCTCGGGCGCGAGCAGGACGCAGTTGCCCGCGCCGCAGCACGCGGTCCGGTCGACGGAGAGCCTCACCACTCGACCGGCACTTCGCTCAGTCCGCCGACCAACAGGCCCTCGACGCGCCGGAGTCGCTCGACGGGGACGGTGAGGCGGAGGGTGGGGAGCCGGCGCAGGAGCACCTCCAGGGCGATCTGGAGTTCGGTGCGGGCGAGACTCTGGCCCAGGCAGGCGTGCGGTCCCGCGCCGAACGCGAGGTGCGGGTTGGGGCTGCGGGACAGCAGCATGGCGTCCGGGTCCTCGAAGACGGCCGCGTCGCGGTTCGCGGCGGGCAGGGCGCAGACGACGGTGGCGCCGCGCGGCAGCGTCTCGCCGCCGACCTCGATGTCGTCGGTGAGGTAACGGCGCAGCCCGAAGCCGAGGTTGACGTCGAGGCGCAGCGCCTCCTCGACCGTCGTGCGCACCAACTCGGGGTGGGCGACGAGGTGTTCCCAGCGGGAGCGGTCGGCCAGGAGCATCGCGACCGTCTTGCCGATGGCGTTGGCCGTCGTCTCGTGCCCGGCGACCAGCAGGCCCATGCCGGTGCGCAGGAGCCAGGCGTCACTGACGTCCTCGATGTCCGCGATGAGCATGCTGAGCAGGTCGTCGCCGGGATGTTCGCGTACCCCGGCGATGTGCCGGGACATGTAGGCGTCGAACTCCTCGTACGCCGCCGCGCTTTCGGCCTTGGTCCAGCGGCTGACGTTGAGGAACGCGTCGGACCAGTGCGAGAGCCGGTCGCTGTCCTCGGCCGGGACGCCCAGGATCGCGCAGATCACGTAGACGGGCAGCGGGAACCCGAACGCGCCCTTCAGGTCGGTGGGTTGACTCTGTTCGGCCATGCGGTCCACGAGTGCTTCGGCGCGTTGGGTGATCGCGGGGCGCAGCGCGGTCATGCGTTTGGCGGTGAAGTACTTCCCGACCTGCCGCCGCCACTGCTGGTGCCCCTCTCCCCGGTCGGGTACGACGTCCTGCAGTTCGCCGTCGACCAGCGGCCCGCCCGCTCCTTCCGGGGCGAGCCGGGCGGCGCCGTCCTCGGCCGTGGGCCGGGCGAAGCGGGGGTCGGAGAGCAGGGCGCGTATGTCCTCGTACCGGGTCAGGAGCGTCGCCTCGTCGCCACTGGGCAGCCGGATCGTCGAGACGGGGCACTCCCGGCGCAGTTCGGCCCAGTCGCGGGGCGGCTCCAGGGGGCTTTCTGCGGGCAGGGGAAACCGGGTGATCTCGGACACCGCACACCTCCAGGGGGCAGTGTCGACGCTACGCAGGTGTGCATGATGCAGCAAGGAGCGGTTCGGCCGTCCTGCGACAAGGCGTCCCGCGACCATCCCGCCGTGCCGCGACGCGCGGGGACTCCCTCCAGGCGCTCACCACGAGCCTGGTCACGGCGACGGCCGCGAGCCTCCTCGCGCTGACCGTCGGCACCTGGGCCGCCCTCGCCGAAACAGCGCTCGGAAAGCGTCAACGGCGTTTTCTGGACGCCCTGTTCGCGCTGCCGGTCGCGGTCCCGTCGGTCGTGGTGGGCCTGTCGGTGCTGGTCGCGTTCTCGAAGCCGCCGCTGCTGCTGAACGGCACCCGGTGGATCGTGGTCCTGGCGCACACCGTGCTGGTGACGGCGTTCACGTACCAGTCGGTGTCGGCGGCGCCGGCCCGGCTCGACCCGGTGTACGAGCAGGCGGCGGCGTCGCTGGGCGCGCGTCCGTCGACCGTGCTGCTGCCGTCGCTGACCGCCGCCGTGGGCCTGTGTTTCGCCCTGTCCATGGGCGAGTTGAGTGCCACGGTCATGCTGTATCCGCCGGACTGGACCCCGCTGCCGGTCCTGATCCACTCGGCCACCGACCGGGGCGCCCTGTTCGCGGGGTCCGCGCTCGCGGTGGTGCTGATGGCGGCGACTCTGCTCGTTCTGTTCGCCGTGTCCCGGGTCCGCACCCGGGCGTCGTACCGCTGAGCCCCAAAAAAACTGCGTGAACCCCCTGGAGTCCCACCGCCATGCCCCGTAACGCCCTCAAGCTCACCCTCGCCGTGTCCCTCCTCGTCCTCTCCACCGCCTGCGGCACCTCGTCGACCTCCGCCGACGACAAGGCCTTCGCCGACTTCACGAAGCGGACCGGCATCAAGGTCGCCTATGTGGAGGGGGGTTCGGGAGAGATGGTGCAGCGCGTCGTCCGTGAGAGGAGCAATCCGCAGGCCGACGTCCTCGTCGCGCTCCCGCCGTTCATCCAACAGGCCCACAGCAAGGTCCTGTTTGGGGCGTACACGCCGCAGGGCTCCGGCACGGCCACCAGGGCGGCGGACGGGACCTGGACCAGGGTCGTCGACAACTACTTCGGTTTCGTCTACGACAAGAAGGAGCTGAAGCAGGCCTCCCGGCGCCCCAGGGCGCGAAGCCCACCACCTTCGCTCTCCCCTACGCCGCCGGTCTCGTCACCGAGGCCCCGCACTCGGCGAACGGCGAGAAGCTCCTCGACTTCCTGCTCGGCCACGAGGCCCAGCAGGAAGTCAGCTCGATCGGCGGCGGCTTCGGCGCCCGCAAGGAGGTCAAGGCCACCGACCCGGACGCCGTCGCGCTGGCGAAACTCATGGACGGCGTCGAGGTGTTCACCCCGGACTGGAACGACGTCGCCGCCAACCTCACCACCTACGTGGGCCGTTGGAGCTAGCCCGCGCAGCAGCCGTCCCGGCGCAGCGCCTCCCCCACGGCGAGCCAGTCGGTGCCCTCGCCCACAGTGCGTTCCGAAGTGCCGACCAGGTCGGCCGGGTGGTGGACGGTGCCGTCGCGCATCGTCCACGCCGTGCGCACGAGGGTGTCGAAGTCGGTGAACGGGTCCCCGTCGACGGCCGTGAGGTCGGCGAGCTTGCCGGGCTCGACGCTCCCGAGGTCGTCGGCAACACCGAACGCCCGGGCGGGCTCCACGGTCGCGGCCGTCAGGGCCTGGGCCGGGGTGAAGCCGCCGTACCGGTACAGGGCGCGCAGCGCGAGGTGGACGTGGAGGCCGACGGGAGCGAGCGGGGCGTCCGTGCCGAGCGCGACCGTGCCGCCGTCCTCGACGATCCTGCGATAGATGCCCATCTCGATGCTCAGGGCCCGGAGTTGGCCCTCGGTCGGTGGAGTGGCCGCCGAGTTGCGGACGGTCGCGGTGTCCCACGGCGGCATCAGGACCGTGACGCGGGGGTCCTGCGCGAGCGCGGGGTCGGCGCCGAGGAGGGCCAGCGCCTGGAACGGGGTGATGATGAGGGCGAACTCGCCGCTGCGGTAGATCTCGTGGACGTCGCTGTAGGAGCGGCCGGTCGGGGACAGGGCCCGGCTGTACTCCTGGCGTTGGGTGGCGAGGAGGTGGGTGGTGAGGGTCTGCCCGGCCTGGCGGCCGGGGGTGAGGAGGTGGCTGCCCGCCGGGACGCCCAGCTCCCGTGCCGTGCGGGCGGCTTCGGCCATGATCCAGGCGGGGGCGCGCACGTACGTCTTGACGAAGTCGTAGTCGAGGGCGACGGCCCGCTCCAGGCTGCGGCGCACGCCGTCCTTCGTGGTGTGGGCGCGCCCCATGCTGTAGGCGACGCGGCTGCCGTCGAGCAGTTCGCCGGTCGTGAACAGGCGCGGCCCGTCCAGCGCGCCGGCGTCGGTCGCCTCTCTCAACCGGGCCTGCTCGTAGGCGAATCCGCCGAGCAGGGCGGTGCTCGTGATGCCGTAGGCCAGGTTCAGGCGGGTCTGCCGGCCGCCGTAGATGTTCTGGTACGCGTGCGTGTGTGCGTCCCACAGGCCCGGCAGGACCGTCTGCCGCGAGGCGTCGACCGGGCGTTCCCCGGGGCGGGGTGCGCGGTGGGGTTCGACGGCCCTGATCCGGTTGCCCGCGATGACGACGTCCACGTCGTCGCGGACGCGTTCGCCGGTGCCGTCCCAGAGGCGGCCCGCGTGGACGCGGACGACGTCCGTGCGGGGCGGGAGGGCGCGGGCGGTGCGCAGCGGGACGGGGATCGTGCGGCTGCCGGTGCCGTCGGCCGAGGTCAGGCGCAGTTTCGTGCCGGAGAGGTGCAGCAGGCGGGTGGAGTCGCCGGACCAGGTGGGATGGTCGGCGGGGTCGTCGGTGAGGCGGCGGGGTTCGCCGTCGGGGGTGCCGTCCGGGCGGACCGGCAGGAGCCACAGCGCGGATTCGGCGACGTACGCGAGGTGCTTGCCGTCGGGCGACCACACCGGGCCGCTGTCGTAGCGGTCGGCGAGGGAGGTGTGCGGGCGGGGCAGGTGGGTGCGCGAGGTGCCGTCGGTGGTGTCGACGATCCGTATGACGTTGTACCCCTCCCGGAACCGCTGGTTGA
>DATCQX010000464.1:0-22453 GCA_036569285.1 Streptomyces sp. | reverse complement strand
CTCGCCGCTCGTGCCGTCGACCGTGACGAGCGTCCCCTCCGCGAGCGCGAGCCCGCCCACGCCGACGACCGCCGGTTTCCGCAGGGCACGCGCAACGACCGCCGCGTGACTCGCCGGACCACCGCGCTCGGTGACGATCCCGACGGCGGCGGCGAGACCGGCGAGGTCGGCCGGGGAGGTCTCCGGGCGGACCAGGACGACCGGACGCCCCTCCCGCGCCTCACGGACCGCCGCCTCCGCCGACGTCACGACACGGCCGACGGCGACACCCGGGCAGGCGCCGGTCCCCCGGGCCACGACGGTCCTCGGAGAACCGAGGCGGGGGACGCGGACGAGGTCGCGCGGCGCGACCCGGCGCAGCGCCTCACGCCGGTCGACGGCTCCGGCCTCGGCGAGCTCCACGGCCGTACGGACCGCCGCCGCCCCGGAGAAACGGGCCGGCTTGACCTGAAGCAGCCACAACTCGCCCGACTGGAAGGTGAATTCGAGGTAGCAGGCGTCACGGTAGTGGGCCTCGACGCGGCGCAGGGCGGCGCCCAGCTCCGCCCACAACTCCGCGTCGTGGTCGGCGAGTTCACGCAGCGGGCGGGTCGCCTTCGCGCCGGAGACGACGTCGTCGCCCTGGGCCCGGAACAGGACCTCGCCGTACGGGCTGTCCTCACCGGTGTTCGGGTCACGGCTGAAGGCGACACCCGTGCCGCTGCCCCGGTCGCGGTTGCCGAAGACCATGGCCTGGACGACGACGGCGGTGCCCAGGCCGTGCGGGATGGCGTGCAGCGTGCGGTAGGTGCGGGCGCGGGGGGTCTCCCAGGAGGCGAACACCGCCTCGACGGCCCGGGTGAGCTGGGCGGACGCGTCGTCCGGCACCTCGCCGGGCACCGCCGCCGCGAAGCTCGCGAGGAACCGGTCCCGGGAGTCCCGGGCGAACTCCTCGTCACCGGTCTCGGCGGCCAGGCCCGCCGTCGCGGCGGTGGTCAGGCCCAGGCCGAGGACCGTGTCCATCATGCCGGGCATCGACACCCCGGCCCCGGAGCGGACGGACACCGCGAGCGGCCGGCCGGGGCCGCCGAGGACACGGCCGGTGGCGCGTTCGAGACCGGCGACGCCCAGGGCGAGTTCCGTGTGCAGCCCGTCCGGGAGCCGCCCGTCGCCCAGGAGGGCGCGGCACGCCTCCGCCGTGACGGCGAACGCGGGCGGCACCCGCAGCCCCAGCCGGTGCAGCAGCACCAGACCGAGCGCCTTGCTCCCCAAGTCGTCCACAGCGCCGTCGAGTTCGGCCGACACCGGACGCACCCACCTCACCGCGGCAGCCCGAGCGTGACGAGCAGATCCTCGTGCAACTCCGCCCAGACCGTGTGGTACGACGCCGTACCGTCCGTCACGAACTCCCGCTCACCGGCGACGGCACGCTCCAGGGCGCCGGTCAGCCGCAGCCGGTAACGGCCGAACCGGGCCAGCGCGGCGGCGAGTTCATCGCCCACCGGGGCGAACCGGCCGTCCAGATCGGCGAATCGGTCCAGGACCCGGGCGTCGTACGCGGGGTCGGTGTGGTCGTTGACGGTGAACGTGCCGTCCACTGGCCGGAGTTGCCAGGCCGTGCACAGGTCGAGCAGCTCCGGGTTGAGCACCAGGAACCGCTCGAACCCCGCCCGCAGCGCGTCCCGGGCGCCGGCCGCGTCGAGTTCGGCGGTGACACGCCGGACGTTCTCCGCGCGGCCCGCCTCGGTGAGGGCCCAGGCGTCGTACGAGCGCGTCACGAACCCCTCGACGCCGAGGTCGATGAGCGCGGACTCGACGTCCGGCTCCGGGAGTCCGGTGAACGCGCCGAGCCGGGTCGGGCTCGCGGCGCCGGTGCAGCGCAGGGCGTGCAGGACCGGGAGGGGCATGGGGTCTCCGTGGGGCGAGGGGGCGGCCGGAACAGGACGGCCGCCGAACGGGATGGTCACTGTTTTCAGATGATGCCGTCATCTGGATGACCTCGGTATCATGGCACAGCCCGGAACCGAAGGGGACACCATGGCGAGACTCACCCGCGCCCAGCAGCAGGAACGCACCCGCGCCGCCGTACTCGTCGCCGCCCGCCGCGAGTTCACCGAACACGGCTACACCGACGCCAAGATCGACCGCATCGCCGACCGCGCCGACCTCACCCGAGGCGCGGTCTACTCCAACTTCTCCGGCAAACGCGCGCTGTACCTGGCGGTGCTCGCGGACGACGCCGAACGCGCCCGCGACCTGGCCCGCCCCCCGCTGCGCTCACCGGCGTCCACAGGACAGGCCCTCGGCGCCTTCGCCCGCGTCTGGCTGGAACGCCTCCCCCTCACCGGCGACACCCCCGCCGACGGCCACCTCCGACTCCGCTCCCTCTCGGGCGTGGTCGACACGGCCCCGACCCGTGCGGCCCTGGCTGAACTCCTGCGCCTGGAAGCGGTGTTGCTCGCGCTGGCACTGAACCCCGAAACCCCGCCGACCCGCATCGCCGACCTCACCCTCACGCTGCTCCACGGCGCGGCGAGCCTCGCGGAGAACGCCCCCGGCGCGGGCGACCCCTTCGACCTGTGCCGAGCGGCGGAACACCTCGCCGAGATGCCCTTCCCCGCCGAGGAACCCCCACCGCACCTGGCCTACGTCACCCCTGCTACCCCGGTGCGCGAGCCGTGGACGCCGCCCGCCGGCCTGCGTGACGAACTCACCGGCGAACCGGTGGATCTGGGGGAGGACGGGGTCGTCGTCGTCCTGGGAACCGGACGCCTGAGCGCGGTACGGGAGGCGCTGGGGGAGGGGACGACGTTCGTGGTGGTGACGTCGGATCCTGGGGAGGCGGGCCGTTTGGTGCGGCTGCGGATCGCGGACCTGGCGGGGTGTCTGCGGAGGGTGTTCGGGAGGGAGGACCTGCCCCGGGTGCGGATCGTGCTGGACGAGGCGGGGGTGGCCGCCGACGCGCTGGGCATCGCCCCGGACGACCGCGCGGAGGCCGCCGTGCGCACGCGCGACGGCATGATCGTGCGGCGCGCGGCGGGTCATGGCGCGGGCCACGCGGTGAGCGGGACGGACACGGCTCAAACGTAAAGTGTCGATAATTCAGGCATGGGGGACACTTCCGAATCCTGGGCAGGGAAAACGGGAATCTGGAAGGGGTGCACGGAGCGGGTCACCCTAATCCCCCTGGTCTTCGAAATTCAAATTCCGAAAGTGCCGCATTCGCAGGCAGGGCAGAACGCCCCAACGCGCATAGACCGCGCGAACAGTACTCCTGGCCGGAGTCAACCCGGTGTGACCTGTCGATCTGCCATCAATAAACATTCCTCGGGGTGTATAAAAATTTCCCTATCACTACGCCTTGCCAACGGGCGGCCACGCGAGAATGCTCGGGGCCACTTAACTTGAAAGTTTTACAACCATCGATTTTCGGACACGGAGAATCGCAATTCCCATGCTGAGATCCGGCAAGCAGTTACGCTTGAGAAGGCTTTCGCTCGCGGGTGACGACCGACATCTGTTCGTCCCGCTCGACCACAGTGTCTCGGACGGCCCGATCGTCCCCGCCGACAAGTGGGACGACCTGCTGCGCGCCCTGGTGGCCGGCGGCGCCGACGGGATCATCGTCCACAAGGGACGCGCCCGCTCCTTCGCGCCGGACATCCTGAGAAGCTGCGCGCTGGTGGTGCACCTGAGTGCCAGCACCGCCTGCTCGGCCGACGTGCACGCCAAGGTGCTGGTCGGCGATGTCGAGGAGGCGCTGGCCATCGGCGCGGACGCGGTCAGCGTCCATGTGAACATCGGATCCGACACCGAGGCCCAGCAGTTGGCCGACCTCGGGGCGGTGGCCCGTTCCTGCGACGCGTGGGGCATGCCCCTGATCGCGATGGTGTACCCGCGCGGCCCCCGGATCGAGAACCCGCGCGACCCCGCCCTCCTCGCCCACCTGGCGAACGTCGCCGCCGACCTGGGCGCGGACATGGTGAAGACCTCGGTCGCGCTGCCGGTCGAGCGGATGGCGGAGGTGGTGGCGGGCAGCCCCATACCGGTCCTCGCCGCGGGCGGCCCGCCCGACGGAACCGACCTCGTCGCGTACGGCGCCGCCGTGATGGCCGGCGGCTGCCGGGGGCTGGCCGTCGGCAGGCGGATCTTCTCCTCCCCCGACCCCGCCGCCCTCGTGGCCCGTCTCTCGGCGGTCGTCCACGGCATCGGCACCGGCGGCGTCGGCATCTCGGATGACATGAACATGACTGAATATTCGACGATCGTGGCAGGAGTGGCATGAGATTCGCATGGATCGACCTGCGTGAGGTTCCCCGCCCGCAGCTCCAGGCGGTGGTGGACGCGGCCGTCCACGCGCGGATGGCCGGAGTCGTGGCCTCCGACGCCGAACTGCTCGCCACCCTGCCCCCGACCGTCACCCGGGTCCTGGCCGCCGCGGGCAGGGCGCCGGCCCCCGGCACGGCACCGGCCGCCGCCAGAAAGACCGGCGACAAGGAGGGCAAGACCCCGGAGAAGGACGCCAAGTCCCCCTCCGGAAGCGGCACTTCCCCCACCGCCACCGGCATCGACGTCCTCCTGCGGGAGTTCTCCACCCAGGAAGAGCTGGACACCCTCGCCACCGCCGGCGGCACCCCCGTCTCCGGGTTCGTCGACGTACGGGACGACCGCACCCTGCGACTGTCGTGCGCGGGCGCCATGGCGCTGCCCTACACGGTCATCCACTTCGCCGACCCGACCAAGATCCCCCTGGAGATCGTGCTCGCCGCCGCCGAGTCCGCCGAGGGCAAGCTCGTCACGGTCGTCGACGGCCTGGAGGAGGCGTCCATCGTCTTCGACGTGCTGGAGCGCGGCTCGGACGGCATCCTGTTCACACCGCGCGGCGCCGACGAGGTCTTCGCGCTGGCCCGCCTGCTGGAGGCGACGACGCCCCAGCTCGAACTGTCCACCCTCACCGTGGAGAGCATCCGGCACGTCGGCCTCGGCGACCGGGTCTGCGTGGACACCTGCTCGCACTTCGAGGAGGACGAGGGCATCCTCGTCGGCTCCTACTCCTCCGGGTTCGTGCTGTGCTGCAGCGAGACCCACCCCCTGCCCTACATGCCGACCAGGCCCTTCAGGGTCAACGCGGGCGCCCTGCACTCGTACACCCTCGGCCCCGACAACCGCACCAACTACCTCAGCGAGGTCGGCTCGGGCAGCGCCCTGCTCGCGGTCGGCGCCGACGGGCGCACCCGGCGGGTCGTGGTCGGCCGGGCGAAGCTGGAGTCCAGGCCGCTCCTGGAGATCCGCACCCACGCCGAGGACGGCCGGCTGGTCAGCCTGACCGTGCAGGACGACTGGCATGTACGGGTGCTCGGCCCCGGCGGGAAGGTCCTCAACGTCACCGAGCTGCGGCAGGGCGACGAGCTGCTCGGCTACCTGGCCGCCGACAAGCGCCATGTGGGGCTGCCCATCGGCGAGTTCTGCAAGGAGGTCTGAGGTCCGGTGGACGAACTCGACTCAGACCTCTCCGATCTGGTGAGGCGGCTGTTCGACGCGCACGACGACCGCCTGCCCTACCTGACACACCGACAGGAGACGCTCACCCGCGGCGAGGTGAAGGAGCGCGTGGCCCAACAGGCCGCCGTCTTCGCCGCGTACGGCATCGGGCCGGGCTCCACCGTGGGACTGTGGACCCCGCCCAGCTTCACCCAGCTCGAAGTACTGCTCGCGTTGTGGCGGCTCGGCGCCCAGGTCCTGCTCTTCGACTTCCGGCTCAAGCCGCCGGAGGTGGACGCGCTCTGCGGTTCCTGCCGGCCGCAGTTCATGGTCGGCGCCGGCTCCAACGTCCGGGCCACGTTCGGTTTCCGGTCCGAGTACGAGGTCGTCACCGAGCGGCGCGGCTCCGGCTCGCCCGCCACCACCGGGCACCGCCTCGTCCAGTTCAGCTCCGGCTCCACCGGACGGCCGAAAGTCATCGGCAGGACCGCCCGGTCGCTCGCCGCCGAGGTCGACAGGTTCGCCGAGGTCCCCGGCATGCCGGCCGAGGGCGACCGGCTGCTGCTGCTCAGCTCGACGGCGCACAGCTTCGGCCTGCTCGGCGGCCTGCTGCACTCCCTGGCCGCCGGAGTCTCCGTCGTCTTCGCGCCCCGCGTCTTCGCCCGCGACATCCTGCGCACCGCACAGGAACACCGGGTCACCGCCGTGTTCGGCGTACCGGCCCACTACGAACTCCTCGCCGCGGCCACCGACCCCACCGCCCTCCCCGACCTGCGGATCGCGGTCTCGGGCGGCGAGATCATGCCCCCGCGGACCGCCGCGGCCTTCGCACGGCGGTACGGCGTCGAGGTCGGCGAGGCCTACGGGACCACGGAGACCGGCATCGTCGCCATCGACGTCGGCGGCACCCTGCGCCCCTCCGTCGGCCGGGTGGCCCCCGGTGTCGTCGTCCGCGTCGACCGGGGCGAACTGGACGTCGCCCTCGACGCGTCGCCGTACCTCTACGACTCGGGCGGCACCCAGTACACCGACGGCTGGCTGCACACCCGGGACCGGGCCACGCTCGACGCCGGTGGCGCGGTGCACGTGCTGGGCCGCGCGGACTCCCTCGTCGTCGTCGGCGGCCTCAAGGTGGACCTCACCGAGGTGGAGAACGTCCTGCGCGAACACCCCGCCGTCGAACAGGCCGTCCTGGTCCACGAGGACGTGACCGAGGCGTACGTCGCGGTGCGGGCGGGATCGCCACGGCCGTCCGCCGAAGAACTGTCGCGCTGGTGCCGCGAACGGCTGGCCGACTACAAAGTGCCGCGCGTCGTACGGCTGCTGGACGCACTGCCCCGCACGTCCAACGGGAAGCTGGTGCGGCAGGCCGCGACGCTGCGCTCCGCCGGCTGAGACGCCCGCGCTCCACCCCCTCTCTCTCCCTCTCTCTGGAGACATTGACCATGAGCACGTCGACCCTGGAAGACGAGATCCGCGAGTTCGTCCTGACCTCGGTCATCGACGAGATGAACATCCTGACCAGCCGCGACGGCATCACGGACGACAGCCCGGTGACCGTCGGCGGGCTGGACGTCGACTCCCTGAGCCTGATCGAACTCACCCTCAGACTCGAGTCGCGCTTCGGTGTCGAGATCCCCGACACCGACATCGAACCCCTGGCCACGCTGACCCTGGGCGGACTCGTCGCCGAGGTCGTCCGGCGGGGGGCGACGGCATGAGCACGACCGCGACGGACATCACCACCGACTCCGTACGGGAGCTGCTCGCCGACCGCAAGGTCTTCCCCGGCCTGCCCGACGACCTGGACGAGGACGCCGAACTCGTCCTGGACTCCCTCGGACTGGTGTGGCTGCTCCACGTGGTGGAGGAGCGGTACGGCCTGATCGCCGAGCCCTCCGACGAGGACATCGCCGGGATGACCACGCTCGGCCGGCTCACCGCGTACCTGCGTACCGCCCAGAAGGGTGCCGCCCAGGATGACGCGTGAAGTGACCGTGACCGGATACGGCGTACAGACCGCGTTCGGACGGGGAGCGGAGGCCCTGCGGCGCGGGGTGTTCGCGGGCGTGCCCGCGTTCCGGCCGACGACACGGTTCGACACGGGGCCCTACCGGACGGCGGTCGCCGCCACCGCGCCCGCCGATCCGGCCGCGCCCGACGGGGTCGACGGATGGGCGTTGCGGGACGCCCTCCAGCGGTGCGGGGACGAAGCGCTGACCATGGCGGGCCTCGGGGCCGGTGCCGAGGCGGCGGTGCTGCTGGGAGTCGCCGGGGACCACCGGGCCGTCACCCGGTACTGGCGGGCCGCCGGGGACGCGACGGAACCGAAGAGGCTCGCCGACGCCGTTCCCGCCCACCTGGCCGAGTCGATGGCCGGCGACCTGGGGCTGACCGGGACCCGGCTCGCCTTCACCAACGCCTGCGTCGCGTCCGCCGCCGCGATCGTCCACGCCTGCCGGCTGATCTCCTCGGGACGGATCGACGCCGCCGTCTGCGCGGGCGGATATCTGGTCGAGGAGGAGACGTTCGGGAAGTTCGACTCCGGGCGGGCCCTCGCGCGGGACGGCAGGGTGCGGCCGTTCTGCGCCGAGCGCAGCGGGCTGCTGCTGGGCGACGGGGTCGCCGCCGTCGTCCTGGAGTCCGCCGGACACGCCCGGCGCCGCGGGGCCCGGCCGCTCGCCTCCGTCGTCGGCTGGGGCGCCGCCACCGACGCCCACCACATCGCCCAGCCGCACCCGCGGGGCGCCGGCCTCGCCCGCGCCGTACAGGGGGCGATGCGGCTGGCCGGGGACCCCGACGGAGCCTCCCTCGACTACATCAACGCCCATGGCACCGGCACCAAGTACAACGACGGCGCCGAGACCCGGGGCCTGCGCGCCGCCTTCCCGAAGTTCGCCGAGTCGATCCCCGTCAGCTCGACGAAGAGCACCACCGGCCACCTCCTGGAAGCCGCGGGCGTCGTGGAGTTCGTGATCACGATGCTGGCCCTGCTGGACGGCGTCCTCCCGCCGACCGCCGGATTCGGCACCCCCGACCCGGAGTGCGACCTCGACCACGTCCCGAACCGGCCGCGCCCCGCCGACCCGCACCGCGCCCTGACCGTCAACGCCGCCTTCGGGGGCGCCAACACCGCACTCGTCCTGGAGCGGCCGTGACGACGACCCCCCTCACCGTCCTCGCCGCCGCCACCGCGAGCCACGGCACCGGCCGGGACGACGACATCGAGCTGCCGAAGCTGCCGGGCTTCGTGGAGTCGGCGTTCAGCCCGCTGGCGTACGAGGTCGCCGCGCGGTGTCTGACCGCGCGCCCCGGGGACGGCGACCGCACGGCCGTCGCGCTGGCGAGCCTGACGGGTGACACCACCACGGCCGACCTGGCCAGCTCACGCATGGTGTCCGGCAGGGTCCACAACCCGCTGCTGTTCATGCAGGCCACCGCCAACTCCGTGCTGGGACACATGAGCCGGGAGTTCGGCATCACCGGCCAGATGTTCAGCCTCTCCACGCTCGCCGACCCGCTGACCGAACTCCTGGCCATGGCCGGCGTACTGCTCGACGACCCGGAGCTCGACCGGGTCCTCGTGCTGGGCGTGGAACTCGGCGGCGGCGCGCGCGTGGCCGCCGTCCACCGCGAACTGGCCGCGGACCACGGGCTCCGGGCCTCGCCCCTCCCCGCGAAAGCGGGCCTGGCGGCGGCCCTCCTGCTCGGCCGCGCCGACGGGGCCGGGGCGCCGGTCGACGCCGGCGGCGGGGCCGCCGTCCGAGCCGGCGGTATCCAGAGCCTGTTCGACCTGGCAGCCGCCCACCGCATGGACACCGACACCGACATGGAGAGCCACACCCATGCTCATCAGTAGACAGGAGCGGGCCCGGATCTGCTCCGACCCCGCGCTGGGCGCCGGAAACGTCCTGGCGCGGCTCGCGGCGTACGACCGTCCACGCGACGAGGTCGTCCTGCGCGTGGACGGCACCTGGCAGGCCCCCGACGGCAGTCGCCCCACCCGGCTCACCCTCGGAGAGCTGAACGAGGCCGTCGAGACCTACGCGGGCTGGTACGCCGCCCACGGCGTGCGTCCCCGCGACCCCGTCGCCCTGCACTCCCACTCCAGCGCCGAGTTCGCGGTGAACTTCCTCGCGCTGACCTCCCTCGGCGCGATCCCGTCGTTCGTCAACGGCAACCTGCCGCCCGGCATCGCTCGGGAGTACGTACGACGGCAGGGTGCCGTGGGCGCCTTCACGGACCGCGCCCACCACGACGTCCTCGCCGACCCCGCGTCCCCGCTCGGCTTCTGCGCGACCGCCGCCGACATCCGCCCCGAGCACCGCGCCGCGCTCCCCGCCTCCCACCCCTACCGCCACGACCCGACGGACCCGGTGCTCATCTCCCACTCGTCCGGAACCACCGGCATGCCCAAGGGAGTTCCGCACACCCACCGGACCCTGATGTACGCGCAGTTGCACCGCCTGCGCTACTCCACCGGCACCGACATGGAACGCACCCTCGTCGCCCTGCCCGGCGCCCACAACGCGATGGTGGCGACGCTGCTGTACTGCCTCCTGCTGCGCACCGACATCAAGCTGCTCTCCAGCCAGCGCGGCACCGACGTCCTCGACGCCATCGAGGAGTTCAGGCCCACCACCGTGCTGGCCTTCGCCGGAACCTTCGGCGAGATGGCCGCCGAGGACCTGACGGACCGTCACCTGTCCAGTGTGCAGGTGTGGTTCAACACCGGGGACGCGGCCCACGAGGCCCACATCCGGGCCCTCGTGCGGCACGGCAGCCACCAGACGATCGGCAAGGACCTGCGGCGCACCCGCGTCGAGGGCTCGGTCTTCGTCGACGGGCTCGGTTCCTCCGAGGCCGGCTACTCCGTCTTCCACAACCGGCACACCAAGGACACCTCGGCGTACTCGCGCTGCGTCGGCAGGCCCATCAGCTTCGCCGAGGCCGCCGTACTCGCCGAGGACGGCACCCCGCTGCCGCCCGGCCAGATCGGCCGCCTCGGCCTCAAGTCCCCCACCCTCACGCCCGGTTACTGGAACGACTCGGTGACCTGGAACCGGATGCGGCTCGGCGGCTACTGGCTCACCGGCGACCTCGCCCACCAGGACGAGGACGGCAACTTCTACCACCTCGACCGCGCCCCCGACGCCATCCGCACCGGCGCCGGCCTGGTCTTCAGCACCCTCACCGAGGAACTCCTGCTGCGCGAACTGCCCGAACTGGCGGACTGCACGGTCGTCGGGGTCGCCGACGACGGCGTACGGGCCGACTGGGACGGCGACGGGGTGGCGCAGGCGTACGCGCTGCTCCAGCTCGCCGAAGAGGGCTCCACGGACGAGGAGTTGACCGACCGGGTCAACACCGCCCTCGAAGCGGCCGGGTTCCCCCCGGTCACCCGCGCCCTGCGCATGAGGCCCGACGACGTCGCCAAGGGCGCCACCGGCAAGGTCCTCAAACGCGTGATGCGCGACCGCCTCACCGCCGCCACGGCCCAGGAGCGGCGATGAGCCCGGGCACCGACGACGTCAACCACCGCGCGCGGGCGAGCGAGGCGTACCGGCTGTGGTGGCAGCACGACGCGAACTGGTACCAGGCGGTGGCGGGCCGGTTCGGGCAGGAGGCCGCCAACGAGCTGAACGCCGAGGCGCTGCGGAAGGTCGCGACGCACGTCGGACAGCGCGTCGGCCGCCTCGCCGGGCCGCTCCCCGCCACCGGCGACACCGGCAAGGACCTGGAGGAGCTGCGCCGCCGCTACGACGACTGCGGTGACCGGATGTTCCCGCCGGAGCTGCGCAACGCGTCCACGGAGGTCGAGGAGGTGACGGAGCGGGACGGTCTGATCGTCCTCACGCTCCGCCGCAGCTTCGCCGTCACCATGGTCCGCATGGCCGGACAGCTGGACGGCTACCGCTGTCCGTGCACCGACATCCACGCGGGCTGGTCCGAGGGCCTCGGCGTCACCCTGACGGAGAACCGCGCCGAGTCGTGCCTGCGCGACGGCGACAAGGCGTGCCGCCTGCTGATGCGCGTACGCACCCCTCCCGCACACGACGACCACGAAGACAACAGCGAAGAGGACTGAACCACATGCGGATACTTGTCGCGGGCGCCACCGGAGTGGTCGGCCGTCCCCTGACCGGCGCCCTGCGGGCACGGGGCCACCACGTGAGCGCGCTGGTACGGGAGGAGTCCCGGGAACGTGCCCCGGAGGCGGACACGCTCGTGGTCGCCGACGCACTCGACCGCGAGGCGCTGCTCGCCGCCGTCGCACAGGCACGCCCCGAGGTGGTCGTCCACCAGATGTCGGCGCTGCGCGAGATGTTCGACAACCCCGTCGAGGCCTTCACCACGACCGCGCGCCTGCGCACCGAGGGCACCGCCAACCTGATCGCCGCGGCCCGCGCGGCCGGTGCCCGGAGGCTGGTCGCGCAGTCCGTCGCCTTCGCCGCCGCGCCGGCCGGGGCCACGGTCGTCGACGAGGACGTGCCGCTGTGGGTGGACGCCCCGGACCCCGGCTGGGCCGCCACCGTACAGGCGGTGGCCGACCTGGAGTCCCAGGTGCTGGGCGCCGCACCCGACGTGAGCGGCGTGGTGCTGCGGTACGGCACGCTGTACGGCCCCGGCACCGCGTACGCCCGCACCGGCGCGACCGCGCGGTTCGTGCTGGCGGGCAGGATGCCGCTGCCCGAGGGCGGGGCCGGCGTCACCTCGTTCCTGCACGTGGAGGACGCGGTGGGCGCGGCGGTGACGGCCGTGGAGTCCGAGGCGACCGGCGTCTTCCACATCACGGACGACGAACCGGCCCCGGCCGCCCAGTGGCTGCCCCACTACGCCCAGGTCCTCCAGGCCCCGCAGCCGCCCTCGGTCCCCGTGGAGTCGGCGCCCAGGCTGCTCGGCTGGTTCGCCGCCCACCAGCTCACCGCGGCGGCCGGCGCGTCGAACGCCAGGGCCGGTACGGAACTCGGCTGGAAGCCGCTGCGGCCGAGCTGGCGCGACGGGCTGGGCGAGGAATGACCGGACCCGAACCAGGCTCTTGGGGGGCGGCCGGCACACCGGCCGCCCCCGCCCGGCCCCGTGACGCCGTCGTGGTGTGCGTGGTCGGCGCCGGTCCGCGCGGGCTCTCGGTCCTGGAGCGGCTGTGCGTCAACGCGGGCGAGGCCGGGCGCCCGGTCGTGGTCCATCTCGTCGACCCGTACCCGCCGGGTCCGGGCGCGGTGTGGCGCACCGGCCAGCCGTCCGAACTGCTGATGAACACGGTCGCCTCCCAGGTGACCCTGTTCACCGACGACAGCGTCCCGTGCGCGGGCCCGCCGGCAGCCGGCCCGAGCCTGTACGCATGGGCCCGCACCCTGGCGGCGGGCACGGGACCCGAGGCGTACCCGGCCCCGGTCCTGGCCGAGGCCCGCCGCCTCGGCCCGGACACCTATCCGACCCGCGCCTTCCACGGCCACTACCTGGAGTGGGTCTTCGCACACCTGTCACGCACCGCCCCGCCCGAGGTCACCGTCCACACCCACCGGACGAGGGCGACCGCCCTGGCCGACGACCCGGACGGCACCCAGTCGGTGACCCTGGCGGACGGCGAACCGCTCACCGGCCTGGACGCGGTCGTCCTGGCCCTGGGCCACGGCCGGTCGGCCCCGGGCCCGGAGGAAGAGGCCCTGCGCTCCTTCGCGGCCCGGCAGGGCGTGTCCTACACGGGGCCCGGCAACCCGGCCGACGCCGACCTGAGCGCGATCCGCCCCGGCACCCCGGTCGCCCTGCGCGGACTCGGCCTGAACTTCTTCGACCACCTCGCCCTCCTCACCGAGGGCCGCGGCGGCACGTTCAAACGAGGCGGCGAGGACGGCCGGGGCACCGGGCTCGTCTACATTCCGAGCGGCAACGAGCCGGTGCTGTACGCCGGTTCACGGCGCGGAGTGCCCTACCACGCGCGCGGCGAGAACGAGAAGGGCGCGCTGGGCCGCCACCACCCCCGCTTCCTGACCCCGCAGGCCATCGCCGGCCTGCGGCGGCACCCCGTCGGCTTCCGGGCCGGCGTCTGGCCCCTGATCGACCGCGAGGTACGGACCGTCTACTACGAGGCGTGGCTGCGGGCCGCCCGAGGCCCCTCGGCGGCAGCCGAGTTCGTCCGCTCCCGCCTCGCGCACGGTGACGACGACGAGCCGGCGCTCCTCGACCGGTACGACGTACCGCCGGACGAGCGATGGGACTGGCGGCGCGTCGAACGCCCCTACGGAGACCGGCACTTCACGGACCGCGCCGCATTCCGGCACTGGCTGCTGGGACATCTGCGCCAGGACGTCGCCGCCGCCCGCCTCGGCAACGTGAACGGCCCGCTGAAGGCGGCGCTCGACGCGCTGCGGGACCTGCGCAACGAGGTCCGGCTGGTGGTCGACCACGGAGGGGTGGCCGCACCGTCGTACCGGGCCGAACTCGACGGCTGGTACACGCCGTTGAACGCCTTCACGTCGATCGGCCCACCCGTCTTCCGGATCGAGCAGCTGATCGCGCTGATCGAGGCGGACGTGATCCAGCTGGTCGGCCCGGGAATGCGGGTGCGCCCGACGGACGGCGAGAGCGAAGGGCCCGGTTTCCTCGTGGACGCGGAGGGGGTGTCGGAGCCGCCGGTGCTGGTCAGGGCGCTCGTCGAGGCACGGTTGCCCGACGTCGACCTGCGGCGCAACGCCGATCCGCTGCTGCGGCGGCTGCTCGCGGAGGGCGGGTGCGTCCCGTACCGGCCGGGCGGCCACGAGGCGCACGAGACGGGCGGGATGGCGGTGACCGACGGGGCGCCCCGCGTGCTGGACGCGTCGGGGCGGGCACACCCCCGCCGGTTCGCGTTCGGGGGGCCGACGGAGGGCGTCCGCTGGGTGACCGCCGTCGGCATCAGACCGGGCGTGGGCTCCGTGACGCTGGAGGACTCGGACGCGATAGCGCGGGCGGTACTGGGGCTGGAGACGGGACCGGGGCCCAAAGGGGCGGCCACCGGCCGGACATCGGACGCGGGGAGAGGACGACCATGAACGGGAGAACGGAGTTACTTTCGTCCGCCGGTACCGACGCGGGGCTGCTGGCACCCGTGTGGGCGGGCACCCCGGCAGCGGCCGAAGTCACCGACGAGGCCTGGCTCCAGGCGATGCTGGACGTGGAAGTGGCCCTGGCCCGGGCCCAGTTCGACGTCGGCCTGACACCGGCCTCGGCGCTGGCGTCGATCACCGCCCAGGCCCACGCGGACCGCCTGGACCTGGTCGCCCTGGCGCACGCGGCCCGAGGTGCCGCCAACCCGGTGGTCGCCCTCGTCGCCGCCTTCACCGAGATGGTCGCCGCGAAGGACCCGGACGCCGCCGAGTACGTGCACCGGGGTTCGACCAGCCAGGACATTCTCGACTCGGCGGCCATGCTGGTCGCCCGCCGCGTGCTCACCCTGATCGCCGCCGACCTCGACCGCACGGCCACCGCCCTGGCCGCCCTCGCGGACACCCACCGCCACACCGTCCTCGCGGCCCGCACCCTGGCCCAGCACGCGGTACCCACCACCCTCGGCCTGAAAGCGGCGACCTGGCTCCAACTCGTCCTGGACGCCCTGACCCGGGTACGGGCGGTGGCCGACGAGCTGCCCGCCCAACTGGGCGGCGCGGCGGGCACGCTGGCCGCGTACCGCGAGTACGCGACCCTGGACGGCCCCGTGCCGGGCGAGCGGGGCGACGGCGGAATCGAGCTGCTGGCCCCCTTCGCGAAGGCCCTCGGCCTGGCGGAGCCGGTCCTGCCGTGGCACACCGTACGCACCCCGGTCGCCGAACTGGGCGCGGTGCTCCAACTGGTCACAGGGGCGCTCGGCAAGTTCGCGCTGGACGTGCGGACGCTGTCCCGCACGGAGATCGGCGAGCTGTCCGAGCCGGCGGCGGCGGGACGCGGCTCCTCGTCGGCGATGCCGCAAAAGCGCAACCCGGCGCTGGCCACCCTCATCATCTCGGCGTCCCACCAAGTACCCGCGTACGCGCTGGTGCTGGCCCAGTGTCTGCTGGCGGAGGACGAACGCCCGGCCGGGGCGTGGCAGGCCGAGTGGCAGCCGCTGCGGGAGGCGCTGCGACTGGCGGGCGGTGCCGCGCACACCGCGGCCGAACTGGCGGAGGGCCTGACCGTCCACCCGGAACGCATGCTGGCCAACCTCCATTTGACGGGCGCGGCGATCGTCACCGAACGGCTGGCGGTCGTCCTCGCCCCGGTGCTCGGCAAGGCGCGCGCGAAGAAGCTGCTGTCGGCGGCCTCGGCCGAGTCGGCGGCGACGGGCCGCTCCCTCGCCGACATCCTCCTGACCCGCCCGGAGCTGACGGCCGCACTCACCTCGGCCCACCTCTCGGACCTGCTCGACCCGGCCCGCTACACGGGCGCGGCGGACGCCCTGATCGACCGGGCACTGCGACAGAAAGGGAAGGAAGGATGACGCGGGCAACGCCCCGCTCGGTCCTGGTGACCGGCGGGAACAAGGGGATCGGACTGGCCGTGGCACGCCGTTTCGCGGCGGCCGGGGACCTGGTCACGGTGACCTGCCGAGGCGAGAGACCACCCGGCGACGAGAAGTTCCTGTCCGTCCCCTGCGATGTGACGGACAGTCAGCAGGTGGACCAGGCGTTCAAGGAGGCCGAGTCGGCCCACGGCCCGGTCACCGTCGTCGTCGCGAGCGCGGGCGCCACCCACGACCGGCTGCTGGTACGCATGAGCGAGACGGACTTCACCTCCGTCCTCGACACCAACCTCACCGGGGCCTTCCGCGTCGCCCGGCGCGCGGTGCGCCCGATGATCGCGGCACGCCATGGCCGAATCGTGCTGATCTCCTCCACGGCGGCCCTGCGCGGCGCCCCCGGACAGACCAACTACGCGGCGGCGAAAGCGGGGCTGATCGGCTTCGCACGGGCACTGACCCAGGAGCTCGGCCCCCGGGACATCACCTGCAACGTGGTGGCGCCCGGCCTGACCGAGACGGACCTGACCCGCGCGCTCACCGAGGAGCAGCGCCAGGAACTGCTGCGGCAGACCCCGGCCGGACGCCTGGCCCACCCCGACGAGATCGCCGACGCGGTCGCGTTCCTGGCCGGTGCCGGATATGTGCGCGGCGCCGTGATCCCGGTCGACGGAGGCGCCGGACTGGGGCACTGAGGGCCGCGCACCGCACGAGACGAACGCAATCCCTACCGGAAGTGAAGACTGTGAACCCGATCAGCACCCTGCGCCCCTCCGCCGCCACCGTGGAGCAGTACCGCAAGGAGGACCACTGGCGCTCCGGCACCATCCTGGACGACCTGGAGCGCTGGCGCGCCGAGACCCCCGACGCCCCCGCCCTCCTCGTGTCGGAGTCCGGCCGGGACCCCCTGGAGCTGAGCTACGCCCAGTACGCCCAGTACGTGGACCGCTTCGCCGGCGCGCTGCACGCGCTGGGGGTGCGCGCCGGCCAGGTCGTCGCGATGCAACTGCCGAACCTCTGGCAGGTCGGACCGCTGGTGCTCGCCTGCGCCCGGCTCGGGGCCGTCGCGGCGCCGATCATGTGCGCGTTCCGCCCGCGTGAGCTGGAGCGGATGCTGCGCAGGCTGGACGCGGTCGTCTGCGTGACCGTCGACCGATGGGACGGTTTCGAGCACGCGGCGGCACTGGTCGAGATGGCACCGAGACTGCCCGCGCTGCGCCACCGCGCGGTGCTCGGCGAACAGACCGTGAACAGCGGGCAGGACGGGGCACTCGACTTCCGTGAGTACTTCGAGCGGACGGAGCACGACACCCTGCCCGATCCGTCCGTCGTGGACCCGGACCGGGTCTCCCTGGTGCTGTTCACCTCCGGTACCTCGGGCGAGCCGAAGGCCGTCCTGCACACCCTCAACACCTCGTACGCCTGGTACGCCCCCCTCGCGGCCATCGACGGCATCGGCCCCGGCAGCCGCGTCTACTCACCGAACGCGGCGACGCACATCGTCGGCCTCACCATGGGCCTCCTCATGCCGCTGCACCGCGGGGCCTGCGCGGTCATGACGGACCGCTGGGAGCCGGAGGCCCTCCTCCCGTTCCTGGCCGAGGCCCGGGTGAGCTGGATGGTCATCGTCCCCATCACCCTCTCCTCCCTGATCGACGCCATGGAACGCACGTCGCTGAGCCTGCCCACCGTGCGGGTCATCCGCGCCGGAGGCACCGTCGTCCCGCAGCCGCTGTTCGGCCGGGTGACCGAGACCTTCGGCATCCCGCTGGACGTGGGCTGGGGCATGACCGAGGGCCCCAACATCTTCACCCGCTCCCAGGAACACCAGGACCTGGCCGGACGTACCGTCGGGCGCTGCGCCCCGGGCCACGAGTTCGACCTGCGGGCCGGCCACCCGGTCAGCGACGAGCGGCCCGGACGGCTCTTCGTCCGCAGCCCTTCGCTGTGCCTGGCCACCTGGGGCCGCGACGACGGCCGCCTGACCGTGCTCGCCGAGCACGACGACGGCTGGTACGACACCGGTGATCTCGCGGCACCGGACGGCCGGGGCGGCGTCCGGCTGCACGGCCGCGCCGAGGACCGGATCGGCGACATCATGATCCCGGTCGGTGACGTCGAGTCGGCGCTGCTGGACCACCCCGGCGTACGGGACGTCGCCCTGGTCGGCTACCCGGGCGGCCACGGCAGCGAACTCGCCTGCGCGGTCGTCGTGCCGGGGGAGCCGGCGCCCACCCTGGAGGGCCTGCGCGACTGGCTGGGCGGACTCGGCATGAGCGAGTGGTGCATGCCGTCCCGCCTGGAGATCCTGCCCCGGCTGCCGCGCAACGAGACCGGCAAGGTGCGCAAGAACGTGCTCCGGGAACAGGTCCGGCGGCAGCCGGCCGAGTGAGCGGGTTCGGGTCGCCCCGGCGACCCGAACCACCGGGCTCCTACGACGCCAGGCGGGCCGTGGTGACGAAGAAGACCGCCGTCGCGGTGAAGGCGCCCCGGCGGGAAAGGTCGCCCAGGTCGTCCTTCCAGCGCGCCGCCTCCTCCTCGCTGACGGCGCCCCGCGCGAGAGCCGCCGTCAGGGCCGGCTCCAGCACCACGCCGAACGCGGACGTGTGGTCGTTCAGGGTCGCCATGACGGGAACGACGGAGATGCCGGTGAACCCGGCGTCGGCGAGGTGGTAGGCGTTGTGGGTGCCGGCGTGGGGGTTCGGGACGGCCGAACAGAACGCGTCCTTGACCGCGGCGGTCGTCCCCGGGATCCGCGAACTCACCGCCATCGACCCGAGATCCGGGTCCGCGAGAACGATCGTCCCGCCCGGCTTCAGCACCCTGCGGGCCTCGGACAGCGCCTCGGCGGGGTCGGGGAAGTGGAGGAAGGTCCGCTCGGACCGGTACCACGACAGTTCGGCGTCCTCGAAGGGCAGCTCGAAGGCGCTGCCCCTGACGACGTGACAGTGCGGGAACCGGGCCAGGGCGGCATCGACCATGGCCTGACTGCTGTCGACCCCCACGGCGTCCTTCCCGAGCCGTACGAGATCCGAGACGGCGCGTCCGGCGCCGCACCCGACGTCCGCCCCCCGCCTCTCGGCGGCCTCCACGGAGCGATAGGTGGCCTCACGCACCGCCCGGCCGCTCTCGCTCTCCTCCATCTTGTGCAGATAGGCGATGAAGTCCTCGGGCACGGCGGAGGAATCGACGTCGTGGAAGCGTGCGGCAAGGCTTTCGGCGGTGCGCTGTCCGGTGGTGTCCACGTGCTGCTGTCTCCCGTCAGGAGGGTGCCTGGCGGTCCCCAACTTAGCTTATTCATAAGGGAGTTGGTGGATCTGTGGCGGCACTCGCAACCTCACCTCGAACCCGCCCTCCGCCGTCCCCCCGAAGGAGAACGTCCCGCCCAGCAACTCCGCCCGCTCACCCAGCCCGATCAACCCCTGCCGCGAACCCGGCAACGGCAACGCCGGCCGCGTCGACGGCGTGTTCGTGACCGTCACCCCGAACCCCGACGCGTCATGCCAGAGCCGGACCGTGGCCCGCGCCCCCGGCGCATGCTTGCGGACGTTCGTCAGCGCCTCCTGCACGGTCCGGTACACCGCACGCTGGGCCGTCGTCCCGACCTGCGCGGGCAGTTCCCCCACCAACTCGGTCTCGATCCCACTCGTGGCGACGAGCCGCTGAAGGTCGGTGAGCGTCGGCTGAGGGGTCAGCTCGGTGGCCCGCCCCCCGGACGCCCGCAGCAACGTCACCATGTGCCGCAACTCGTCGAGCGTGTCGACGCTGAGCGACCGAATGGCCCGCACCCCCTCCTTGAAGTCGGGCTCACGCGCGGCGACCTGCAAGGCCCCCGCCTGGACGGCGATGAGGCTCACCTGGTGGGAGACGACATCGTGCATCTCCCGGGCGAGCTGCGCCCGCTCCCGCGCCAGCACCGCCTGCGCGTGCAGCAACCGCTCGTGCTCCCGCGCCTCCTCGATCTCCACGAGCCGCCGCGCGAGATCACGCCGGGCCTGGACGAGCTGCCCGAGGAACACCGGCGCGGCGGCGGTCGCGAGGGTGTAGAAGAAGTAGACGACGGCCGACATCCGTCCGTATCCGTACGACGAGCCCAGCGGCCACGGCGCCGCCGCCGAGACGGCGAACAGCACCGCGCAGACGGCCAGCAGCCGCCGGTCACGGGACCGCTCGGCCAGCGTGAACAACGCGGCGAACGGCGCGAACACCATGTCCTGCACGAGCGTCGCCGGCAGCGTCAGCAGGAACACCGCGAGCGGGAACCGGCGCCGCAGGAACAGCCCCGCACAGGCGACCAGGGCGAGTGTCTTCGCGAAGACGCTCGTGTCCCACATGTCGACCGAGAAGTCCGCCACCGCCACCAGTACGACGAGGACGTCGACGGCGGGCTCCGGCACCCGCGACCGGCCGGCCGCTCTCACCGCCCCGCCTCCAGCAGCCCCGCCCGCTGGGCGAGCAGTGCCGCCTGCACGCGGCTGCTCACGCGCAGCTTCGCGAGGATCGCGCTGACGTGGTCCTTCACGGTCCCCCCGCTCAGATGGATACGCGCGCCGATCTCCGCGTTGGACAGCCCCTCCGCGACCAGCACGAGCACCTCGCGCTCACGGTCGCTGAGCCGTCCGACCCGGGCGGCCTCCTCGTCGTCGGCGCTCGCTCCGGGGCGCCCGCGCCACACCGCGTGCGACGCCTTCGGGGACATCACGACCCCGCCCGCGGCGAGCGTCCGCACGAGCTGCGCGAGCTGGTCGGGCTCGGTGTCCTTGAGGAGGAAACCGGCGGCGCCGGACTTGAGGGCGGTCACGACATAGTCGTCCGCGTCGAACGTCGTCAGCATCGCCACGACCGGCGGTTCGGGCAGGGCCCGCAGGTGGCCGAGGACGGTCAGGCCGTCCACGTCCGGCATCCGGATGTCCAGCAGGACCACGTCGGGCCGCTCGCTGCGGAACGTGGCCACAGCCTCGGCGCCGGTCGCCGTCGCGACGACCTCGATGTCCTCGGCCGCGTTGAGGATCAGCCGAAAACCGGACCGCACGAGGGCCTCGTCGTCCACCACCATCACACGGATCACGCGTGTCCCGCCTCGTCGTTCTGAACCGTCGTCGTCGTTTTCGACCGTAGAGCGTGAAACGCCTCGTGGGAGAGGGTACGAGAGCACCTACCGCCGGTCGGGGGGAGGGGACCAGCCGATCGGCGGGGAGAGCCCGGACGACCGCCGGATACGGCGGCGGAGGGCCGGACGACAGCCTGGGCGCATGACGCGGAAAGCAGACCCCACGACGGTCACGGAACAGACGACGGCCCCGGCCCCCGGGTGGGCCGGGCAGCCCGCCCCCGCCTCCATCGGGCGCCTGATCGGGGTGGACCTCGCGCGGGGGGTCGCGGTGTTCGGGATGTACGCCGCCCATGTCGGACCCGACCCCGCCCGGGGCGGCTTCGTCGGCCATGTGATGGAGCTGGCGCACGGCAGGGCCTCCGCGCTCTTCGCCCTCCTCGCCGGGTTCTCGGTCATGCTGATCACCGGCCGCCGCACCCCTAAGACCGGCCGCGCGGGCCGCCAGGCGGTCGCGAAGGTCGTGATCCGGGCGGCGGTCCTGCTGGTCCTGGGCACGCTGCTGACGATGAGCGGCACCCCCGTCGAGGTCATCCTCGCCTTCTACGGCCTGTACTTCCTCCTCGTCCTCCCGCTGCACCGGCTGCGTGCCCTGCCGCTCGCGGTTGTCGCCGCGTCGAGCGCGCTGGTCCTGCCGCAGGTCCGCTACGCCGTCCAGCACTTCCTGGACAACCACACGCCCGGCGGGCCGCTGACCTGGCCCACCGAGACGGGCGGCGTCGTCGACCTCCTGATCTCCGGCAGCTACCCGGCGCTGACCTGGATCCCGTTCGTCATCGCCGGGATGGCCGTGGCCCGCCTCGACCTGACCGCGGCCCTCGTCCGCACCCGGCTCGCCCTCACGGGGGCCGCGCTCACCGTCCTCGGCTACGGCGGTTCCTGGCTCGCGCTGCACCTCGTCCCCGGCGCCCTGACACGGCTGGGCGAGAACGGCTTCGGCGCCTGGGGCGGGGGCACCGTGGACACGAGCGGCTCGGCGGCGTCCGCCTGGTGGTCGGACACCTGGGGCTTCCCCACCGGCGACACCCCCTACGGGCTGCTCGTCGCCTCCCCGCACAGCGAGACGACCCTGTCGATCCTCGGCAACACCGGTGTCGCCCTGCTCGTCCTGATCGGCTGCGTCGCCGCCGTCGACGCCTTCCCCCGCTTCCACCGGCTCGCCCGGCCCGTCATCGCCGTCGGGTCGATGTCCCTGACCGCGTACGTCTTCCACATCGTCGGCATCCAACTCCTCGGCATCGAGGAACTCCCCGGCTCGCCGCTGCACGTCCTGCTCGGGTTCGTCGTCGCCGTGACCGTGTTCGCGGCCCTGTGGTCGCGGTTCTTCCGGCGCGGGCCGCTGGAGTGGCTGCTGGGCAAGGCGACGAAGCCGGCCGAACTGATCCGCTGACCGCCACCCTGATCACCGCCAC
>DATCQX010000463.1:0-7000 GCA_036569285.1 Streptomyces sp. | reverse complement strand
ACCGCCGCGGGCACGCCACTGCCGCCGGGTCTTCACCAAGGCCCCCACCCTCTCCGAGCCGCCGGGCGCCCCCTACCTCAGAGGTACGCCTTACGTACACATGTACGAGATCGTCACACGGTACGACGCGGGAGGACCCCGTGGAATGTGCGGACGGCGCGGATCACCCCACGATCAGCAGAATCGCCAGCACCACGGCCCCCGCCGCGATCGGCCCCAGTACCTCCCAGGCCCACCGCACGCTCACCTCGGCCGCAGCGCCCTCGGCGTCCTTGTCCGGCCGGTAGCCCTCGTGGAGCTCTCGCAGGTCGGCCATGGAGCGGTCACCGGAAGCGAGGTGGTCGCCGGAGGCGAGGTCGGTGGGTTGCCAGCCGGTGCTGAGGCCGGAGAGAGCGGGGCCCCGGCGGGAGAGGGCAGGGCCCCGGCCGGAGGATCCCCGGGCCTGGCGGCGGGCGGCCCTCTTGCGGCCCCGCAGGGAGACGGGGATCGCCCACAGCTGGAACTTCTGTCCCGCGTTGCTGACGGCTTCGTTCGTGTAGGAGGAGCGGACCGCCGCGACCTGCGACCACGGCAGGACGATCACCCGGAAGGGGTTGCGAACGCGCAGGCGCTCCTCGTTGGCGTAGACCGCGGGGCGGAGCGTGAAGGCCGTGATCAGGGGGACGGCCATCAGGAGGACGGCGAGCGCCAGCCAGGGGGTGCGGCCGTGGCCCACGACGACCGCGTCGATGCCGAGCCAGCCGCCGATGCCCAGCAGCAGGACCCCGCCGACGATGCCGGCGGGCGAGCGGTAGACACGGTCCTTGTACACGGGACCGGAGGGCTGCGGCTCGGAGGGCTGCGGCTCGTGCGCGGGGCTCGTCATGCGCCCGATTCTGCCCGAAGGGCGCTCCCGGACCACCTCAGCCCCCTGCCGGAACCCTGTCGGGGATACCCGTAGCCCCGGAGAGGTACCGGGCCCGCGCCCCCCGAGGAGTACCGGCCCACCACCCCGAGAGCGACCGACCGCCGACTCTCGACCGCCACCCTGACCGCCCCCTCAGAGAGACCCGTACACCCCCGGAGCCCCCGCAAGGCCCACCCACAAGGCCCACTGATACGCCCCCTGTAAGCCCCACCAGCCCTGTACAGCCGCTACGCGCGTAGATATGCTCATCTGGTGACCATGCCCACCACTGCACCCCACGCGCTCGCAGACGTCGCCGCGTCCGACAGCACGCTGCGCCGTTTCCTGCACGGCCTGCCCGGTGTCGACGCGGTCGGCCTGGAGGCGCGTGCCGCCTCCCTCGGCACCCGTTCGATCAAGACCACCGCGAAGGCGTACGCCATCGACCTGGCCATTTCCATGGTCGACCTGACGACGCTGGAAGGCGCGGACACCCCCGGCAAGGTCCGGGCGCTCGGCGCGAAGGCCGTCCACCCCGACCCGACGGACCGGACGACGCCCACGACGGCGGCCGTCTGCGTCTACCCGGACATGGTCGCGACCGCGAAGGCCGCCGTCGCCGGTTCCGGCGTCAAGGTCGCCTCCGTCGCCACCGCCTTCCCGGCCGGCCGCGCCGCGCTCGACGTCAAGCTGGCCGACGTCCGCGACGCCGTCTCCGCCGGGGCCGACGAGATCGACATGGTCATCGACCGGGGCGCGTTCCTCGCCGGGAACTACCTGAAGGTGTACGAGGAGATCGTCGCCGTGAAGGAGGCGTCCGGCGCGGCGCGGCTGAAGGTCATCTTCGAGACCGGCGAACTGTCGACGTACGACAACATCCGCCGCGCGAGCTGGCTGGGCATGATCGCGGGCGCGGACTTCATCAAGACGTCCACCGGCAAGGTCGCCGTCAACGCGACCCCCGCGAACACCCTGCTGATGCTGGAGGCGGTCCGCGACTTCCGCGCGCAGACCGGCGTCCAGGTCGGCGTGAAGCCCGCGGGCGGCATCCGTACGACGAAGGACGCGGTCAAGTTCCTCGTCCTCGTCAACGAGACGGCGGGCGCGGACTGGCTGGACAGCCACTGGTTCCGCTTCGGCGCCTCCTCCCTCCTCAACGACCTGCTGATGCAGCGTCAGAAGCTGGCCACCGGCCGCTACTCCGGCCCCGACTACGTGACGGTGGACTGATCCCCATGACATCCGCATCCGCATTCGAGTACGCCCCGGCCCCCGAGTCCCGCTCGGTCGTCGACATCGCCCCCTCCTACGGCCTGTTCATCGACGGCGAGTTCACCGACGCGGCGGACGGCAGGGTCTTCAAGTCTGTATCCCCTTCCACGGAAGAGGTGTTGAGCGAGGTCGCGCAGGCCGGCGAGGCCGATGTCGACCGCGCGGTCAAGGCCGCCCGCAAGGCGTTCGAGAAGTGGTCCGCGCTGCCCGGCTCCGAGCGCGCGAAGTACCTCTTCCGCATCGCCCGCATCATCCAGGAGCGCAGCCGCGAACTGGCCGTCCTGGAGACGCTGGACAACGGCAAGCCGATCAAGGAGACGAGGGACGCCGACCTCCCGCTCGTCGCCGCGCACTTCTTCTACTACGCCGGCTGGGCCGACAAGCTGGAGCACGCGGGCTACGGCGCGAACCCGCGGCCCCTGGGCGTCGCGGGCCAGGTCATCCCGTGGAACTTCCCCCTCCTGATGCTGGCGTGGAAGATCGCCCCGGCGCTCGCGACCGGCAACACGGTCGTCCTGAAGCCGGCGGAGACGACGCCCCTGTCCGCCCTGTTCTTCGCGGACATCTGCCGTCAGGCGGGCCTGCCGAAGGGTGTCGTCAACATCCTCACGGGGTACGGCGACGCGGGCGCCGCGCTCGTCGCGCACCCGGACGTCAACAAGGTCGCGTTCACCGGCTCCACGGCCGTCGGCAAGGAGATCGCGCGGACGGTCGCGGGCACCCGCAAGAAGCTGACGCTCGAACTCGGCGGCAAGGGCGCGAACATCGTCTTCGACGACGCGCCGATCGACCAGGCCGTCGAGGGCATCGTCAGCGGCATCTTCTTCAACCAGGGCCAAGTCTGCTGCGCCGGAAGCCGGTTGCTGGTCCAGGAGTCGATCCAGGACGAGCTGCTGGACAGCCTGAAGCGCCGCCTGTCGACGCTGCGCCTCGGTGATCCGCTGGACAAGAACACGGACATCGGCGCGATCAACTCCGCCGAACAGCTCGCCAGGATCACGGCGTTGGCGGAGCAGGGCGAGGCGGAGGGGGCGGAGCGCTGGTCGCCGGCGTGCGAACTCCCGTCGTCCGGCTACTGGTTCGCGCCGACGCTGTTCACGAACGTCACCCAGGCGCACACGATCGCGCGGGACGAGATCTTCGGGCCGGTGCTGTCGGTACTGACGTTCCGGACGCCGGACGAGGCGGTGGCGAAGGCCAACAACACGCAGTACGGGCTGTCCGCGGGCATCTGGAGCGACAAGGGGTCCCGCGTCCTCGCCGTCGCGAGCAAGCTGCGCGCCGGGGTCGTCTGGTCCAACACGTTCAACAAGTTCGACCCGACCTCGCCGTTCGGCGGGTACAAGGAGTCGGGTTACGGCCGCGAGGGCGGTCGGCACGGTCTGGAGGCATACCTCGATGTCTGATCGCCTGAGTGTCTTCAAGACCTACAAGCTGTACGTCGGCGGGAAGTTCCCGCGTTCCGAGAGCGGCCGGGTGTACGAGGTGACCGACGCAAAGGGCAACTGGCTGGCGAACGCGCCCCGTTCGAGCCGCAAGGACGCGCGGGACGCGGTCGTGGCCGCGCGCAAGGCGTTCGGCGGCTGGTCGGGTGCGACCGCCTACAACCGGGGTCAGATCCTGTACCGCGTCGCCGAGATGCTGGAGGGCCGCCGCGAGCAGTTCACCCGCGAGGTCGCCGAGGCGGAGGGGCTCTCCAAGTCCAAGGCGGCGGCGCAGGTCGACGCGGCGGTGGACCGCTGGGTCTGGTACGCGGGCTGGACGGACAAGGTCGCGCAGCTGGCCGGCGGCGCGAACCCGGTGGCGGGACCGTACTTCAACCTCTCGACCCCCGAACCCACGGGCGTCGTCGCGGTGTTGGCCCCGCAGGACTCCTCGTTCCTGGGCCTGGTCTCGGTGATCGCCCCCGCGATCGCCACCGGCAACACCACGGTCGTCGTCACCTCCGAGAACCACCCGCTCCCCGCGCTCTCGCTGGGCGAGGTCCTCGCGACGTCCGACCTCCCGGGCGGAGTTGTGAACATCCTCTCCGGCGCCGCCAAGGAGATCGCCCCCACCCTCGCCTCCCACCAGGACGTGAACGCGATCGATCTCGCGGGCGCGGACGAGGAGTTGGCGAAGGAGCTGGAGATCGCCGCGGCCGACAACCTCAAGCGCGTCCTGCGTCCACACCCTGTGGACTGGGCCGACGCGCCGGGCACCGACCGCCTGACCGCCTTCCTGGAGACGAAGACGGTCTGGCACACGACGGGGTCGCTGGGGGCGGGCGGATCGTCGTACTGACGAGGCTTCCCGGCCGAGCGCACCGACACGGCGTACTGCCGATTCGAGCGACAGCAGGGCCGCGCACCGTCCTGACGACGGCGCGCGGCCCTTCGTCGCCATCTCACTCTCCAGCGGGCCGCGCCCTCACCCCTTCAGCAACCCCGACACCTGCCCCACCACCGGCAATGACCCGATCGACTGCGCCTGTGCCACCGGCCCCGTCAGCGCCTGCGTAGCGATCGGCTGGAAGTCGGCGAGCTGGGTCGCGGCCCCGTTGTCGAGAGGGTCGACGCCCGTGCCCGCGAGGGGGTTGGGCTTGAGAGCGGTGATGGCGCCGGTGGCGTAGGGGAGGGCGCCGAGGGCGCCCTGGAGGCCAGCCTGGGGGTCGACCTGGCCGAGGGACGACGGGTTGCTGCGGACGGCGTCGACGACGGGCGCGTCGGCGGCGGAGGCGACGCCCGCGCCGGCCCCGAGGGCGACCCCGGCTGTCGCGAGGGCGGCCAGTGTGCGGCGGCCGGTTGAAGAGTTGAGGGTGTTCTCGTGCTGAGGCATCTCGCTGCCACCTTTTCGATGCGAAGAGTAATCAGATCGACGCAGAGGGTAGTTGAAGGGTGCCGCGCGCATCAAAGGTGACCCGCGAAGGTGTGACGCGCGCTTCAAAGGCCCCCCTCGGGGTCGTCCGGATCGCCCCGCATGCCGCACACTGGTGTCCCGTGAGTTCCCATCCCCTCCCCACGCGCGTCGTACTGCTGTGCGGCCCCTCCGGCTCCGGCAAGTCCCTCCTCGCGGCCCGCTCCGGTCTCCCGGTGCTGCGGCTCGACGACTTCTACAAGGAGGGCGACGACCCGACGCTGCCGCAGGTGGCGGGGAGCTCCGACATCGACTGGGACCACCCCGACTCCTGGGACACGGAGGCCGCCGTCACGGCGATCACCGAGCTGTGCCGGGACGGCCGTACCGACGTCCCCGTCTACGACATCTCGCTGAGCGCCCGCACCGGCAGCGAGACCGTCGACTTCGCCCGCACGCCCGTCTTCATCGCGGAGGGCATCTTCGCCGCCGAGATCGTCGAGCGGTGCCGCGAGGAGGGCGTCCTCGCGGACGCGCTGTGCCTGAGCCGGGGCCCGGTGAAAACGTTCCGCCGCCGCTTCCTGCGGGACCTGAAGGAGGGCCGCAAGTCGGTGCCCTTCCTGCTCCGCCGAGGCTGGCGCCTGATGCGCGCCGAACGCGCCATCATCGCCCGCCAGACCTCCCTCGGCGCCCACGCCTGCGACCGCGACGAAGCACTCGGCCGCCTCGCGGACGCCGCCGGAGACGGAGTCCGGACGACGACGCCCGCGACGGCGCCGTAGACGGCACGCAGCGAAAGCGGGGCTGGACGGACCCCCCGGCCCTCCAGCCCCGCTCCCTTTTTCCCCCGTCCCCCGTCCCCCGTAAGTACTCCAGGGATACCCACCCCCATGGATATCCCCGGTGTTCCCCCCCGTGCGGTACCGCTCCACGCGACGCTCCCCCGAACGCCGTCCCCCGTAGCCCCCCGGTACCGCCACCCCCGCGTTCCCCCGCTGCCCCGCGTCACCGCCCCCCAGCGGTGTTCAGGGCCACCCTCAGGCGACAAGCTCCCCGAAGGCGTCCTCCTCGTCACGGCCGAAGCTGAGGACCTGGTCCTCGCGCAGCCGGCGGAGCGACCGCCAGATGCTGGACTTGACCGTGCCGACACTGATGTCGAGGATCTCGGCGATCTCCGGGTCGGTGCGGCCCTCGTAGTACCTGAGGACCAGCATCGTCCGCTGGAGTTCCGGCAGCCGGGCCAGCGCCTGCCACAGGACCGCGCGCAGTTCGGTGCCGCGCATCGCGTCCGTGTCGCCGGGCGTCTCCGGCAGTTCCTCGGTGGGGTATTCGTTCAGCTTGCGGCGGCGCCACGCGCTGATGTGCAGGTTCGTCATGGTGCGGCGCAGGTAACCGCCCACCGCCGCCTTGTCACTGATCCGGTCCCAGGCCCGGTAGGTCGAGAACAGCGCGCTCTGGAGCAGGTCCTCGGCCTCGAACCGGTCGCCGGTCAGGTGGTACGCGGTGGCGTACAGGGAGGCGCGGCGTTCCTGCACGTAGGCGGTGAACTCCGCCTCGCTGAGGGAACGCCGCTCCCCCGTCTCCTCCCTGTACGCGGCTCCCCCCGGAACCGCATCCCCCGTTTTCGCGTCAACCACCTTGATGAACGTGGTGTGTTGACGCCCGGTGTTGCGAGCGCACCCCCGCCCTCCCCCAAGCTCTCGGCTACGCTCGAGCAGGGAGGTACCCCCACCAACACCGGACTTCTCCGAGCTCCACCGGACATCGTGGAGACGCGTGGCAACTGCGCCGGTGTTCATGCTGTGCAGCGACATGTCGCGCCTCCCGTCGTGGACCTCTGGTGCTCTTGCGCCCTGCTCCAGGGCTGCTTGCCCCTGTGCCGAAAAGCTTGCCGGGGGACCTTCATGGCCATGTCCGCCGACTGTCACAGACCTGTCACAGGGGCCGCTCACGGGAACACCACAGCGGCTCCAAAGGCGTCGGCCCGTTTTGAGCCTCCCCACCCCG
>DATCQX010000462.1:0-28321 GCA_036569285.1 Streptomyces sp. | reverse complement strand
GCCGACCGCTTCGTCAAGCGTCCGGTCTTGAAATACTCCTACCGCGAGACCGGACAGGCTCGCCGCCCGACCCGCCGGGTCCCGGCAAAGGTCCTTACGCTGGAACCTCAAGTCACTGTATGACGCAAGCAACGGCATTGGGACAACGGAATCAAGTGGCGAGCGATGCCCGTCGACTTCCCGCCGTGGGACCGGATCTACGCATTCTTCCGCCGCTGGCGCGACAACGCCCTGGTCAAGGAGTTCCACGACCGGTTGCGCGCGAGGGTGCGCGAGGAGTTGGGGCGGGATGCGCAGCCGACGGCCGCAGTGATCGATTCGCAGTCCGTCAAGGCGGACGCCGTTGTCGGCTTGGACAGCCGGGGCTTCGACGGCGGCAAGCTGATCAACGGCCGCAAGCGGCACGTCGTGGTCGACACGCTCGGCCTGCTGCTGGGCGTGATGGTCACCGCCGCGGACACCGGCGACCGCATCGCCGCCCAGGTCCTGCTCGGGCAGGTCGCCGACGTGCACCACCGCCTCGAACTGGTCTGGGCCGACGGCGGCTACACCGGCAGCCTCGTCGAGTACTGCCTGGCCACGTTCACCCTGGTCCTGGCGATCGTCAAACGCAGTGACGACCAGAAGGGCTTCGTGGTGCTGCCCAAGCGATGGATCGTCGAGCGCCTCTTCGCCCACCTGATGCGAAGCCGCCGTCTGGTGCGCGACTTCGAGCGGCGCACCACCAGCGCCGAGGCGATGGTCTACTGGTCGATGACCCTGCTCATGACACGCCGCCTGGCCCGCTCACGCCTGCCGCGAGGATGAACCGGCCCGGCTGCCGCTCGGCCAGCCAGCCGCGGGCGACCAGGCGTTTCGCCTTCGCCCGCAGTGCCTCCACCCGCGCCGGCACCACGTCCATGCCGAACAATGCGGCCATCTCCTGGCAGGTCAGCGACCCTTGACGGAGCCGGTCCCGGTCCGCGAGCGCCCTGAGGATGCGCTGGTAGTCCACCGACAGCACCGACCAGGCCAGCCCCTGGCGCCACGCCGGCACCTGCGACTTCGCCTTCGCCGCGTCCCGGGGTTCCGTCGGCGCGTCCGCATCCCGCCGATCGCCAGTGGTCTCCGCGCCGGCCGTGTCGCCGCCATCCGGAGCCAGCACCGTGTCGACCCGCCTGCGGGCAATCGCCCACTCCTGCCATTCCTGCTCGGCCACAGCGAGCTCGGCCTGGATGCGGTCGGCCTCCTCCCGCAGCCCGTCGACTCGACGACGAGCGGCGAGCTCGTGCTGTTCCAACAGTCCGACAACCGACGGCATCCGTGACCTCCCGGGGAACGACGACCCGACAGGCCACCACTCCCACGGAACCACCACTCCTATCCCCGACCAGCGGAAACGCACCGATCACGCCCGAAAAGACAACAGCTTCTGAGCGGTCTGGAACGAGCCGAGCTCGTCCGGGAGATCCCGCCAGGGCGAGCAGGTGCGGTACTTCCACGCGATGGCTTCCAAGGTTCGGCGGTGATCGGCCCACCGCCGGCCGCGGACCGGATCAGTCGGCATCAGCGGCTCGATCCGGCCCCACATCGCATCAGTGATCACTAATCGGACAGACACGTCCGATCAACTGACCAGCCGACCAAAGAGACACGCTCTAGGAGAGTTCGCCGCCGACCAGCGGGAAGCGCGCCACCGTGTATGAGCCGTACGGTTCATACCAGTTGAGGCATGCCTCCGTAGCCCGGAGGGATGTCGCGGGCAGCGCATCGAGTTCGGCGGTGAGGTCCGACGGGGTGGTCCGGCCGGCGTCCGGTGCCCACGGGTACGCCAGGGCGAGGTGGGGGCGGGGCATGATGAAGGCCCCGCCGTACGGTGGATAGGCCGGATAGGCCCTCCAGAGCGCCTCGGTCAGGTGGGCGAAGGGCTCAGTGGGCCGCGGCTCTAGGCAGAGGGTGCCATCGGGGAGGGACGTGGGGACGCGGCTCAGAGCGAAGGGGAAGGGAGCCGTCTGCCGGAAGAGGCGGGCGAGGTCGTCGAGCAGTTTCGTCTCCATCGCCGCCCGCTCAACGAACGGACCGAGCAGGGTGATGTGGGCGTGGACCTCCCCCGGATCGGCGAAGAGGTACGCGGGAATGCTCCGGCGCATGCCAGCGCGCACCACGGGTTCCAACTCCTTCACGGGTAGCACGACTGCCGAGTGTCCCATCATCTCTCCTGAGGGGGTACAGGTGTGAGGGCGCGGGCCACGGCCCGGAGGGTGCACGGCGAGGTGAAGTGTGCGCGGCCCAGGCCGATCAGGCCGTTCCGTCGCAGTTCCTCCACCACGGCCGGAGAGCGCAGGAGTTGGCCGCCCGCCTCGGCATAGGTGAGTGCGAGGTCGCGCGCCGGGCAGCCGTGCGTCCTCTCCAACGCCGCACACAGCGCGCGCTCCGCCGGGTTGCCGGGCGGGAGGCGGGGGCGGTCCCGTTCAGGGCGCCAGCCGTCGGGGGGTGTGGAGGCTGGTGCCACGGCGGCGAGGTACCGCTGCGGCGCCGTCACATGACGCAGGGGGGCCAGTCGGGTCAGCAGGTGTTCGTGGACGTCGAAGAAGGTGGTGCCCGGGGCCAGTGTGAGCCGGGCGGTTGTTTCGCCGTCCTCCAGCGTGACGGAGGCGGCCAGCACGCCCGGAGCCTCGGCCAGGAGTGCGCTGACCAGACGCGGGTCCTGCCAGTTCGAGCGAGCGTCGAGGCTTCCCGTTCCGGCCGCGAACCCGCCGGGAAGCAGCCTGTCAGCGTCTCGCACCGGTGCCGAAAGGTCCCGGGTCATCTCCTCCAGCAGTCGCTGCAGGAGCAGCCCGAATGCGCGCGCGAGGGGGCCGGGCAGGATGCGGGCGTCCGCGCTGATGTCCAGCTTCAGGTCGGCGCCTACAAGATGAACGGCCACCGCTGGGGAGTGCGGGTCTCCGAGGAGCGTCGAGGGGCGGGTACCGGTGCTCACGCCGGAAGGCGTACCCCCGTCTGCGGGCCTCGGCGTGGCCAGGCGGGGAACGGACTCGGCGAGGAAGTTGTAGTGGACGGGGGCGATCCCGCCGATACCCCGTCGCACCAGGGTGAGGGCGCGCGCGTCCCTGGCGGCCGGCCCTCCGGTGCCGGCCGCGTCGTGCAGGTACGCGCGCAGGGTCGCCTCCTGCACCCGCTGGAGGGCGTCGGCGAAGCTCGCTCCCGGATCGAGAACGAACGGGGTGGGCACCACAGCCATCTGGCAGTCGATGGTGGGATCCACCGCACGCCGGGGCGAGAGCACGTTGGCGAACAGCAGGCGGTCGCGCCCACTCCGACGGCACAACAGCAATCCCAGGGCGAACTGGACGATCGTGGAACGGGAGACCAGGGCTCGCCGGCAGATGTCGTCGAGCAGCGCCACCGCTCCGTGCACGACGAGGGTCGTCGTCAGTTCCAGCGCAGCACCGTCCTGCGGGGGCACCAGCGACTGCGGCATGCCCAGCGTCGGGTCGTACCCGTCGGCGTGCGGTGACTGTGGGGTGCCGCCTGCAGCCTCCACCCGGTCGAGCGGCTGGAGCACCGGCCCGATCCGGTTCCCGTCGTCCTCATTACGGCACAGAGCGAGGAACTGCCGTTGCCACTCGCGCATACCGCCACCGTCGGTGACGAGGTGCTTGTAGTGCAGCCGGACCGCCCGCACCGCTCCCTGTTCGGCCAGCAGCTCGCCGTACCAGGGCGGAGCCGGGCCCGTCGCACCGCCGAGCAGGGCTGCCGACACCCCGTCGCCCCCCGTCCCCACAGGGAGGGCGAACGTCTCTGCTGCGTGCACTAGTTGGCGCGGTAGGCCGTCCGGGCCGATCGTGAACGTCGTGCGCAGGATCTCGTGCCGCTCCACCAGGCGGGACATCGCACGCCGGGCAACGCCGACCGGGACCGGGGGCTCCAGGGGCCACAACCGCTCGCGGATCCTGCTGCCGCCTTCGTACTCGCGCCAGTACAGGGCGAGCCAGCGTTCCTGCTGCGACGGTGTCAGGGGACCGGAACGGGTGATGAGCCCCATGACCCTCCCTCCTCCCCCGTCTGGTGGGCGGCCCACAGCTTGGCGTATGGGCCGTCCGCGGCGACGAGTGCCTCGTGGCGGCCCGTTTCCACGACACGTCCCGCTTCCAGCACCACGATCCGGTCGGCCCGGGCAGCGGTGGTGAGGCTGTGAGCGACGACGAGGGTGGTGCGGCGGCGGCTCAACCGTGCCGAGGCGGTGGCGACGACCGCCTCGGCGGCCGGCCCCAGAGAAGCGGTGGCCTCGTCTAACAGGAGCAGGTCCGGGGCGACCAGTTCGGCTCGGGCCAGCGCGACGAGCTGAGCTTGTCCGGCGGAGAGGTTGCGGCCCCGCTCATCGATCCGGTGCCGGTAACCGCCGGGAAGCGCGCTGATCACCGCGTGCGCACCGACGGCTCGGGCAGCCGCCTCCACCTCGGCGTCGCCGGCGTCCGGCCGCCCGTAAGCGATCGCGTCCCGCACCGACCCGGCCAGGAGGTACGGCTCCTGGGGGACGACGCCCAGGCGGGCGCGGTAGGCCGACAGGTCCATGCTCCGTAGGTCCGTACCGTCGACGAGCACCGCACCGGATGTGGGGTCGTGGAAGCGGGCCGCGAGCTTCATCAGTGTCGACTTGCCCGCACCCGTACTGCCCACCAGGGCTACGGTCTCCCCGGGCCGGACGACTAGGTCCACGTCGGCGAGGACCGGTGTCTCCAACGAGGGATAGCTGAACCACACGCCGCGGAACCGCACCTCCCCCGCCAGGCGGCGCACCGCGACAGGGTGGGTGGGCTGCGGGGTGCTCACGGGTGTGGCGAGCAGTTCACGCAGGCGCTCCAGCCCGACGGATGCCTGTCGGTAGCCGTCCAGGACTTGGGAGAGCTGCTGCACGGGGGCGAAGAAGGCGTCGACGTAGAGGAAGAAGGCGATGAGCACCCCGGCGCTGAGTCGGCCGTCGGCGAGCCGCGCGGCGCCGAGCAGGAGTATTAGTACGCGGGCCGCGTCGGTGAGGAGCTGGATCGTCTGGAAGTAGGCGGAGATGCGCAGGTGTGCGTGCAGCCGCGCGTCACGGTAGGCACGGGACGCCGATAGATGGAGGGCGTGTCGAGAGGGTCCACGTCGGCAGAGCTGGATGACCGGCAGCCCCATGACGTTCTCGTATAACTGGGCGTTCAGTGCCCCGATCCGTTCCCGGGCGACGGCGTAGGCGGGCATCGCGTACCGCTGGAAGAGCCGGGTCGCCAGGAGCGCGAGAGGCAGCACGGCGAGGAGGGGCAGCGACAGGGCGGGGGCGAGGGCGACCAATGCGACGAGGACGCCGAGCAGGGTGAAGACGCTGACCAGGGCCATGGGCAGGCCCGCCTGCAGGAAGTCGGCGAAGGCGTCGACGTCCGTGGTCATCAGGGTCATGATGCGGCCGCCCGGCACCCGTTCGTAGAAGTCGAGCCCCAGGCGCTGGAGGTGGGCGAAGGCCCGTACGCGCAACAGGTACAGCAAACGCTCTCCGTTACGTCCGGTGACGAGCAGGCCCCGTCGGTCGGTGGTCCAGGCGAGACCGACGGCCACCAGCGCGGTGGCCGAGGCCGCGACCAGTACAGTGCGCGAGCCAGCGACGACACCCTGGTCGACGCCGGTGCTGACGAGCATTGGCAGGACAAGCTGGGTCAGCGTTTCGAGACCGATGAGGCCCGCCCCGAGCAGCAGCGGGCCGCGCACCGGGCGGAGGAGTTCCGCGAGGGTAAGGTGCGGGGCGGCGGCGCAGACCAGGTCGTCAGGGAGGTGCGGGGTATCGGTGGCGGTCGGCAGCGCGGCCACCCGTCCTGCCATGTCGCGCTCGCGGGAGGTGGCGGGCCCGGGGCCCGTGCTGGTGGCGGACGGTGCGACGATGCCTGGCTGTTCGGCCTGCACGGGCGGACTCATGGGCGCCTGCCGCGCTGCGTCGTGGAAGAGGCACCGGAACGGCGCGCTCGTCCTCTCCAGTTCGGCGAGCGGACCGGAGTCCACGACGCGTCCTTCGTCGATGACGACGACTCGGTCCGCAATCTCCAACGTGGAGCGCCGGTGTGCGATGACCAGAGTGGTACGGGACCCAGCGCCGCTGCGCAGTGCGGCGTTGACCCTGGCCCCGGTCGGCCCGTCCAACGCCGAGGTGGCGTCATCGAGCACCAGGACCGACGGCTGGGGCAGCAGTGCTCTGGCGAGGGCGATGCGCTGGCGTTGGCCGCCGGAGAGCGTCAGCCCCCGCTCACCGACGACCGTGTCATACCCCTCGGGCAGTGCACGGATGAACTCGTCCGCCTCCGCGGTGCGCGCCGCCTCGTGCACCAGCCGCTCGTCGGCGCCGGGGCACGCGAAGGCGATGTTGTCCCGGATCGTGCCGGCGAACAGGAAGCTGTCCTCGAAGGCCACCGCGACGCGCGTGCGCAGTTCGTCGAGGGAGGTGCGGCGGACGTCCACCCCGCCCACGCTGACGGTGCCCGCAACCGGGTCGTGGAAGCGGGCGAGGAGCGCCGCGAGCGTCGATTTCCCGGAACCAGTGGGGCCGACGAGGGCCACGGTCTCCCCCGCCGCCAGGCGGAAGGACAGTCCGGCGAGCACCGGTGGCCCCTCACCGTGCTCGAAGCGCACCTCCCGGAACTCCACTGAGAGCGGTCCGGCCGGAAGGGCCTGCGGGCTCTCCGGGTCGGTGACGGCGGGGTTCTCGTCCACGAGCTCCAGCACCCGTTCCAGGCCTGCACCGGCCCGTTGCACCATCGTCAGCATGGCGGTCAGCCGCCTGGCGGGCCCCACGAGCTGGGCCAGGTAGGCGGAGAAGGCGAGGAAGGTACCCAGAGTGATGCGGCCGTCCAACGCGAACAGCCCGCCAAGCAGGAGGACGCCGACCTGTCCCAGGGCGGGGAGGGTCTGGAGGAGCGGGCTCCAGCGGCTCTGCAGCCGTACCACCCTCATCCGTTCCGCGAACAGCCGCCGGGCCCCGTCCCGCAGCCGGCTCAGTTCCCGGTCCTCCTGTCCGAAGCCCTTCACGACGCGGACGCCGGTCACAGCCGCCTCGGCGGTGGCGACCACCTCGCCCGCACACTGCTGGGCGGACCAGCTCGCGGGGAATAGGTCGCGCCGCGACCGGTCACCGGCATACCACAGGGCCAGGCCCATGAAAGCGGCCAGGACGGCCAGGGCCGGGGAGAGCACGGTCATCACGGTGAGGGAGAGCAGGAACAGCAGCCCGTTGCTGAACAGAGCCGGCACGGTCACCAACAGGCCTTGGACCAGGCTCATGTCGCTGATGGTGCGGCTGATCCGCTGGCCCGTATCCAACCGCGCCCGCCCGCGGCCGTCCAGGCGCAGCAGCGCGGCGAGCGCGTCCGCCCGCAGGTCGTGGGCGACGTCCAGGGAGAGCCGGCCGGCGCAGTAGCGGCTCGCCAGCCCGATGCCGTACTGCGCGAGGGCGAGTGCCACCAGCGCCACCGTCTGCGGTCCCGCGCCGCCGGCCCCGCCCGAGTCGAGCGCGCTGTCGACGACACGGCGGACGAGGTACGGCACCGCCGTGGCCGTCACGGCGGTGAGGGCCGCGCCGGCGAAGGCCAGCACCAGGAGCGGGCGGTGTCGCAGGCAGTAGCCGGTGAGCCGCCTCACCCGGCCGTCACCGGCCCGCGTCCCGCCGGGCCGGCGCGCGCCCGACCGCGTCACTCTGGGGTACGCAGACGACTGCACTCGGCGGACAGCTCCCCGAGGGTGGCCGTTAGGAGCGACTCCATGGACGGGCGGAAGCCCCAGAACAGCTCGATGCGGTTGGCGACCATCGTGGCGACCAGGGAGTTGCCGCCAAGTTGGAGCAGGCGGTCGGTGGTGCGGACCTCGTCGACCTCCAGGAGGTCCTGCCAGATCTCCGCGAGTACGGTCGCGGTGTCGTCGTCGGCTGCCGTACGGTTCATGTCGTCTCCTCGCTCCACAGCACCGGGCAGACCTCGGGATCGGAGTAGTCCGGGTTCCCCGCGCCGTCAGTGCGGCACAGGAAGTCGTTGAGGTGCGAGAGCCGATGCCCGCGTTCGTCCGTGGCGGGGGTGTAGTGGTTCGTCTCGTCCTGCATGTGCACAGCGAGAGCCGCACGCACCCGGTCGGAGGTGTTGGGGCCACTGCCGTGGATGGTGCGGCAGTGGTGGAATCCGACCTGCCCCTGTTCCAGCAGGATCGACACCGGATCCTCGTCGGAGGCGGGCCGTTCGATGCGGTCCTTGATGCGCCGGTGGTCCGGCTCGTGGAAGTACTCCAGGCGGTCGTTGCCCGGCCAGCGGTGGCTGCGGTCCATCACCATCATCGGGCCCATGTCGCCGGTGACGGGCTGGAAGGGGATCCACGCGGTGATGAGGTTCCGCGACGAGCAGGTCTTCCAGTAAGCGATGTCGGTGTGCCAGCCCACGGTGGTGTGGTCCGGTCGGGCCTGCGGCGGCTTGAGGATGAGCTGGTCGTGGAAGAGCCGTACGTCACGGCTGCGTGCCAGGCGCGCAGCGGTCGCGGCGACCAGCGGATGGTGCACGAGCTGCCACAACTGCTCGACCTGGAGCGAGACGTAGTCGTTCTGCCGCATCACGTTGCCTAGGCCCTCGTGCCAGTCGGTGCCGACGTCGAGCAGCAATATCGCGTCGCGTTCCCCGCTGTAGTAGCGCTCGGCGCCGAAGCGAGCCTCCTCTATCTCGTCGGCGCTGAGCAGCGGCGGCGAGATCCACCAGCCGTGCTCCTCGTAGAACAACACATCCCGCTCAGTGGGGAGCAGGGTCAGTTGGTCGTCGGTGAGCGTCATGACGGACCTCCATCTCTGCGGCTCAGGAAGGGGCAGGCGCCTACGGGTGGGACCAGGCTCCGACGGGGCTGAGGGCCTCGACGGGCGCGAGCCCCGTGACCTCGCGCAGGATCGGGCGGGACGGCTCGGCCCCGTCGACCGGAGAGTGCGCCTCCGGGTCCTCGGGCCGGTACAGCTCCACTTCGCTCAGCGGCACCTCGGGTGTCTCGCACAGGGCGACGAGCAGGTCGAGGTATGCCTGGGCCAGTGTCGCCAGGTCCGCTGCGCCGAGCGTGCCGCGGGGGGACAGCACGGAGACGGTCAGCCGGTCCGCCGCCTCGCGTACGAACACGTTCAACGCCGCGGTGGTAGACGCCGGTAGGGGGGCCGCCGGACCGCTCGCGCCGGTTCCGCCGTCGTCGAGGTAGAGGCCGGTGACGTCGCAGCCTCGCAGCGTCAACCGCTCCAGCGGGTAGCGGTCCATCAGGAACATGGCGGCCGGCGTGGTGCCGGGCGGCCAGCCGAGGACGTCGTGCAGCCCTGGGGCCAGGACGGCGTAGGGGAGTTGCTGGCGGTCCAGCACCCTGAGCGTGTCCGCCGAGGTGCGCAGCAGCACCTCTGCCAGGGACGGGTCGCCGTCCAGTCGCGTGCTCATCAGCAGGGGGTTGTAGTGCGCGCCCAGCACCTCGGCGCTGTCCGCCGTGGGCCGGTTAGCAACCAGCGTGCCAACGACGGGCTCGGGCTCGCCCGACCAGTGCAGCAGCAGGGCGTTGAAGGCGGAGAGCAGGACCGCGTAGAGGGATACCCCGGCGCTGCGGCCGAGTCTGCGGAGCTGCGTGGTCAACTCGTCCGGGACGGGTTCGACGTGCCGCAGCATCTCGGCACCGGTGACGTCGTGCTGTGCTTCCAGGCGCGCCGGCCTCGGCCGGGCGCCGCGGAGCCGGTCGCTCCACCAGGCCGCCTCGCGGCGGGCCTCCTCTCCAGCCAGCCAGTCTCGCTGCCGGGCGGCCTGCTCCAGACACTCCACACGCGGCCTCGGTGACGGTTCGGCTGCGGTGTGGCCCAGCCTGGCCGCATAGCCACGCGAAAGCGTCTCGTTGACCACGTACAGCGACCAGCCGTCTGCGGCAATGTGGTGGAGGGTGAGGAGGAGGACGTGGTGGTCCTCGGCGAGCCGGAGCAGCGTAGCGCGGACGGGGGCTTCGTGCGCCAAGTCGAAACCGCGCTTCCGCTCTGCCCGCGCGAGCGCGGCTGCGTCCTCACCGCCGGTCACCGGCCGTGGCGTGAGGTCGACGGCCGCCAGGGCGAGGCTTGCGTCCCTGACCCGGGCGAGGGGGCCGTCGCCGGTGGCGTGGTAGGTGGTGCGCAGCGGTTCGTGGGTCCGTACAAGGTCGGTGAAGGCCTCGTCGAGGGCGGTCACGTCCAGCGGGCCGGTCAGGTTCAGCGCGTAGCCGAGGTTGAGGGCCGAGGCGTAGGAGGTGCACCGGTCGAGCGCCCAGAGCTGGCTTTGGGCGACCGTAAGGGGCCCTTCCCGGACGTCGTGCCTCTGCCCGTTCACGGTCGGACCGCGTAGGCGAAGTGCACGGCTGTGCCGGCGTGCAGGACGTCCTGTTCGACGGTCACCTGGAAGCCCTTTGCGGTGAGCTGTCCGGTGATCTGCTCCAGCCTTCCGTCGAGGTCGTGGAGTTCGACGGCCACCTGGTCGATCTTAGGCCAGTCCTCGGGTGCGATGCCGTCCAGCACCTCCGGTTCGGACTTCTGTACGTCAATCTTGAGGAGGGCCACCCGTTCGGCGCCGGTCTGCGCCAGCACCTCGCTCAGAGGGCGCCGCTCGGCCCGGAAGGCCATGGCCTGCAGACGTTCGGCGAGGTACTCGTCGGACTCGGCGAGCAGCGCTCCCGCTCCCTGCTCCGGCAGTGTCGAGAGGTTCTTGATGATGCCGGCGAGCAGCTCCCGTTCCTGGCCAGCGTCCGGATGGAACGAGGACATGCCGGTGAGGTTCGGGTAGAAGGTGAGCTCGGCCGCGTCGGCCACCGCGCCCAGTCCGAAGGGGAAGCGGCGTACCTGCGGGAGATGTTCGGTGTTGCGGCGCAGCACCTCGAACAGCGGGGGGCACGGCTCGAAGGCGTGCACCTCCAGGCCTGGTGAGCGCTCCAGCGCATACAGCGTGAACAGTCCTATGTGCGCCCCCACGTCGAGCACCAGGCCGGAGTCGGGGTACTGGATGCCGCCGCGGTCGTAGGTGCGGTGCTCGAAGACGTCGAGGTGGAGGTAGCGGGTCTCGGCCGGATGCAGGCATACGAGGGTGCGCCCGCCCGGCAGCTCCAGAGTGCGGGGCTCGGGTAGGACGGTCGGGGCTTCCTCGGCGGGGGCGGGGGCGCCGCTCCGGGCTGCCCGCAGGGTGTCGATCTCTTTCGCGAGCGCGGCGACCGTCGAGCCGCGCAGCAGACTGCGCAGCGGGAGGGTGATCGAGAACAGCTCGTTAAGTTGTGCCACTACCTGGATGCCGATCAGGGAGTGACCGCCGAGATCCATGAAACCGGAGTCGGGGCTCACCTGCGGGAGCCCCAGCGCGCGGGCCCAGATGCCGGCGACAGCCTGCTGGGTGTCGCCCACGGCCACGGTGTGGCTGGCGGGCGCCGCTGTGCGCGGCAGCGGCGGCAGCGCTCGGCGGTCCACCTTGCCGGTCGGCGTCGTAGGCAGCTCGCGGGTGTACAGGATCGCCGACGTGGCCGGCACCATGTGGTCCGGGACGCGTTCCAGCATGAGCTGCCGGATCCGTGCGGCCTCCGGTTGCCCTTCCTGGTCGGTGACAATGTGCGCGGTGAGTTGCCTGCCGAGGGCCTCCGACTCGTGCACGGTCGCTGCGGCCTGCCGGATGCCGGGCAGTTGCAGCAGGTTGGCCTCGACTTCGCCCAACTCGATGCGGTAGCCCCTGATCTTGACCTGGTCGTCCTGGCGACCCAGGAACTCGATGGAGCCGTCTGCGAGCTGGCGTGCCCGGTCCCCAGTCCGGTACAGTCGCCCGCCGGGCTCGAACGGGTCGTCGCAAAAGCGCTCGGCAGTCGCCCCCGGGTCGAGGTAACCGCGCGCGGGGGCCAGCCCGCCGACGTGGATCTCCCCGGGGACACCGGGGGGCACTGGCCGCAGCCACGGGTCGAGCACGTAGGTGTGCACGCCCGCGACCGGCCGCCCGATCGGCGGCAGTTCGGGCCACCGGGTGCTGGCGCCCGTCAGCGCGTGGGCGGTCACCACGTGGGTCTCGGTGGGCCCGTACTGGTTGTCCAGGCGGCAGTCCATCTGATGGAACAGGCGCCGGACCGGCATGGAGATCTTGAGCTGTTCCCCGGCGACGACGACCTCGCGCAGCGTTGGCAGGGTTCGCTGTGACACGTTGGCGGTGACGGCCATCTGCTCCAGGGCCACCGGGGGCAGGAACACCCGGGCGATCCCGTGCGCTTCGATGAACTCGGGCAGTATCGACACGTCGTCGCGCACCTCGTCGGTGGCCACGACCAGACACCCGCCGAACGCCCAGGTCGAGAAGATCTCCTGGAAGGAGACGTCGAAGCCGATCGACGTGCGCTGCAGGGTGCGCCGCCCGGCGGGGTCCAGCCCTCGTTCGCGCTGCCAGCGCACCAGGTTGACCAGGGTGCGGTGCTTCATCATCACGCCCTTGGGGCGGCCCGTGGAGCCGGAGGTGAAGAGCACGTAGGCCAGGTCCTCCGCAGTCGCCCCGGTCTCCGGCGCAGTCCGGGGATGGCCTGCGATCCCGTCGGCCGACCGGTCCACCTCGATGAGCGCAGGGCCCGTGCCGGCCAGGTCCGAGGCCAGTGAGGAGTGGGTGAGGACCAGCTCCATCGCCGAGTCCGCGATGACCATGCGGTTGCGGGCGGCGGGGAAGGTCGGCACGATCGGGACGGCCGCCGCCCCGGACTTGAGGATGGCGAGCACGCCGACCAGGAGTTCCGGCGACGCAGGAACGCACAGTCCCACGCGGGTCCCCACGCCGGCCCCCAGGGCGCGCAGGTGATGGGCCAGTTGGTTGGCCTTGGCGTCGAGTTCGGCGTAGGTGTACGTCAAGTCGCCGTGGACGACGGCTTCCCGGTCGGCGTGCTCCTGGACCGCGGACTCGACCAGTTCGTGCAGGCAGCGCTGGTCGGCCGGGGCGTCCGGGCCAATGCTCCACCGGACGGCCTGGGACCGCTCCTCCTCGGTAAGGTAGTCGATGTCCCGTGCGGCCGCATCCGGGTCCGCGAGGCCGAGGGCGAGGAAGCGCTGTACGTGGTATCCGAACCGGGTAACCGCGCCCTCCTCATGGAGGTGGCTGTTGTACTCCAGCTCCAGTGCCCCCTGCGGGGTGAGTGTGACCGTCACGTCGTGGCGCAGGTCCGGCACCTCGCTCTGCTCGTCGGCGGTGCGCAGGAGGACGGAGAAGAGCGGGTGGCGGTGGGTGACGCCGTCAAGTCCCAGGGCTTCGACGAGCCCAGTGCTCCCCCCAGCCCGGCGCCCGCTCTCGGCCAGTGCCGTCGCAGCGTCCTCGGCAAGAGTGGCGAAGGACCCAGTGGCGGAGACGTCGACGCCCACTGGCAGTGTCCCGACACCATCCGGCCCCGGATGGCCGACGACGATCCGCTGGGGCTCGACTGCTCCCGCGTAGCGGTGCAGTACCCCGACTGTGGCGGCCAGGAGCAGGGCAGAGCGCCGCTCCGGGGTGGCGTCGCGGTAGGCGGGTGTGCCGGTCAGCTGCTCCGGTGCATCCAGCAGCAGGCGCAGACTCCTGCGTCGGTAGACCTTGGAGCGGTTCCGGAACAGCGGCGGGCCGGACTCGGGGCTCGTGCCGCCGAGGCGGTGGACCCACCAGTTCAGGTCGTGGGCGGGCGCGGCCGTTTCTGCATGTGTCACGTGAGGAGTCCCTTGCGGTCGGGCCAGAGCACCGGGCAGATGTCGGGGTCCGAGTAGTCGGGGTTCCCCTGCTGGTCCTTGCGGCAGAGCAGGTCGTTGATGTGTACCGTGCGCTTGCCCGACGCGTCTTCGTGCCGGACGTACCGGTTGGTGTCGTCCTGAAAGTGCAGCGCTAGGGCGAGTCGGTCGCGATCGGCGCTGCGGTTGGCTTCGCTGCCGTGGATGGTGCGGCAGTGGTGGAAGCTGACCTGGCCACGCTGCAAACGCAGGGACACCCGGTCGGCGGCGGCACCTGCTTGGCTGAACGAGTCCTCAAGCGCACGCAGGTCGTGTTCGTTGAAGGTCCTCATCCACTCCGTGTCCGTCCGCCGGTGGCTGCAGTCGACGAAGGAGAGGGCGCCGGTCTCGGCATCGCAGTCCTGGAACGGGATCCAGGCGGTCAGCATGGTGCGGGAGGAGCAGGTCTGCCAGTACGCGGCGTCCACGTGCCAGCCCACCACCGACTCGGTGCGGTCCAGGCCCGGCGGCTTGCAGATCAACTGGTCGTGGAAGAGCCGGATCTCCTCGCTACCGGACAGCACGGCCGCGGTCCGGGCGATGACAGGGAGTTCGAGCAACTGCCGCACGTCGTCGTTCTGCAGGGACACGTAGTCGTTGAGTCTCAGCACGTCGCCGTGTTCCGGACGCCAGTCGAGATATCCACCGTTGATGAGCAGGGGGTGGTCGCGTTCGCCCGTGTAGTGGCGTTCGGCGCCGAGCAGTGCGGTCTCCAACACGTCGTCGGGGATGATCCTGGGCGAGAACCACCAGCCGTGCTCCTGGTAGAACGCCACGTCCTCCTCGGTGGGTGTGTACGCCTCCAGGACGCCGGGGTCGGTCACCGGTCCTCCTCTGCTGCCCGGGCAGCCGCTGCAGGCCGCGCTTCCATGACTGTCATCGGCGCGCCGAACGGTACGTTCGGGTAGACGTTCAGTTCCGCAGCAATCCGCACATGCAGCAGGGCCGGCTCACGCTCGTCGCGCCAGAGCCAACGCAGCGCCGCCGCCACTCCGTCCGGCTCGGCGACGGCCCGCGCGGCGACGCCGTACGCCTGCGCGACGCGTACGAAGTCGGGTGCGTCGTAGCCCTCGACCGTCGTGGGGTAGCGGCTCCCGAATGCCTGCTCCTGCAACTGGCGCACCGAGCCGTGGCTGCCGTTGTCGACCACGACGATCTTCACCGGGAGCCGGTCCCGTACGATGGTCTGGAGTTCCTGGATGTTGAACTGGAACGCCCCGTCTCCGGCGAAGAGCACCACAGGTCGCCGAGTCGTGTGGGCCACGCCGATCGCGGCGGGGAAGGCCCAGCCGCAGGGACCGAGGCCGAGCGCCGGAAGGAACCGCTGCCCCTCGGCGGGCTGGATCGACTGGCACGCCCACCACAGGTGCTGTCCGGCGTCGACCACGAACGCCGCCGCGGCCGACGAGGCCGCCGAGAGCTGCCGGACCAGTGTGTTCGGGTTGATGCCGGGACAACCGGCCAGTTCCCGAGTGTCGGGCCACCGCGCCCGCAACTCCTCGGTGCGCTCGCGCCACGCCTTCCGGTCGGGGAACTTTTGGCGCTCGGCCAGCGGCAGCGCCGTGTCCAGGAAGTCCCCGAGGTCTGCAACGAGAGGGTGTACCGAGCGGAGACGCCTCATCTCTGCGGGATCGACGTCCACCTGGTACACGGTGCGGCCCCTGCGCCAGGCAGCGACGTCCGCGCCAACGGTGCCGAAGTCGAGCCGACTGCCGAGAACCAGCACGAAGTCGCTCTCATCCATGGCCAGGTTCACCCAGCGGTTGCCATACATCCCGATCATGCCGAGTCGCAGCTGGTCGTCTGCGGGCAGGACATCCAGCGCAGTCACCGAGGAGGCAGTGGGTGCGCCCAGCTGCCGCAGCAGCGCGCGGGCACGCGTCACCGCCTCGGCTCCCGCGGCTTGGACTCCGCCGCCGACCAGGACGGTGGGCCGTGCGGCCGCGATGAATGCCTCGAGCATCTTCTCGACAGCCGCCGCGTCCCGGAAGGGCTCGACGAGGTTAGCGGCCGGTCGGGGTCGCACCTCCGCAGGCGCCGGCGCGGTCTGAACGTCAGAGGGCAGCTCCAGGAGCACGGGACCGGGGCGTCCGCTCGTCGCCACCCGCACCGCCTCGTCGAGCAGGGCGGGCACCTCGGCCGCGGAGGTCGCCCGCCAGGCCGCCTTGGTAACGGGTGCCGCCATGGCGACGACGTCGCACTCCTGGAATCCGTACTGCCGCACCTCTCGTTCGCCTTTGAGGAGGTAGCTCTGCACCTGACCGGTGATGAACAGTGCGGGAACCGAGTCCAGGTAGGCGCTGCCGATGGCGGTGAGCATGTTGGTGGCCCCCGGCCCGGCGGTGGCCAGGGCGATGGCCGGGGACGCGTGGTAGCGTCCAGCGCCGTCGGCGGCGAAGGCGACGGCCTGCTCGTGGTGCATGGTCACGAGCTGCACGTCGCCCCGTCGGTGCACGGCGTCGAGCAGAGAGGCGATCATCCCTCCGGGCAGGGTGAAGACGTGGGTGATGCCGCGGGCGCTGAACCACCGCGCCACGTAGTCGCTGACGGTGGGATGGTCCGAGGTGGGGAGAGCGTCGATCATCCGGCTGCTAGCTCCTGTGACGTTCCTGGTTCGGGACGTTGCCTGAGTGCGTAGCGGCGTGGTGCAGGCGGCGCGTAGATCAGAAGGTGGCCTCGGCGGGCCAGCTCTTGAGCTCGGGCAGGCAGTCGCGGGTGAAACAGCGCAGGCTGCGCTCGCCGTCCTCGCCCGGGATGCCGTGGAAGATGGCCAACACGCCCTGCATGTTCAGGACGTTCTTGTACTCTTCGAAACGTTTGAGAACCTGGTCGGGCGTACCGTGGATGACGGTGGCTGGCGGCAGGTCCGGGGCGGGCCCCGTGGCCGTTCGCATGGCCCGGTAGAACTCGTACCCCTTGGTCGCGCCGAAGTCGGCCTCGGCCATGCCGTAATGGCGCACGGCAATCTGGTGGCTCGACCTGTCGTACTTCTTCGCAGTCTCCAGCGCACGGTCTTCACTCTCGTCCACGACCACGACGGCGGACAGCAGCGGCTGCGGCAGAGGGACCCCCTCGCCGTGGTGTTCGGCCCAGGCCGCACGGTGACGGGCGATGTCCTGCGCCATGAGTTCCGCGGGTTTGACGATGATGAACATCATGCCGAGTCCCAGGCGGGCGACCAGCGGGGCCGATTCGGGTGAGACCGAGGCGCTGAACACCCGGCCGCCGAACGGGCGGAAGGGGCGCGGGCGCAGTTCACGCCGTGGCTGACGGGTGAGCTCGCCGCCCTCGATGACCCCGGTCTCCAAGGCATGCAGCAGCAGCTCGGCGTGTTCGGTGAAGCGGGTCCGGGACTCCTCCAACGGCACCCTCAAGCCTTCGAACTCCGCTTTCGCCAGGCCGCGCCCGATGCCGAGGACCAGTCGGCCATCGGAGAGATGGTCTGCCAGGAGGGCCTGTTCCGCCAGACGCAGCGGGTCGTGCCACGGCAACACCAGTACGGCTGTGCCTAGTTGGACGCGGGTGGTGCGGGCGGCGATGTGGGAGAGGGCCTGTAGGGGGTCGGGGATCAGTCCGTAGTCGCTGAAGTGGTGCTCCGTCAGCCACACCGAGTCGAACCCGAGCGACTCGGCTCTGACGCAGCATTCGAGTTCCTTACGGACGAAGAGCCGCTCGGGATCGTCACCGCGATATTGGAACGCTGCCTCGTACCCCACGTGCATGCGCTGCATCCTCTCCACCAGGCAAAACCGCAGAGACGCATGTGACGGCATTGGATTCATTTGCTGCTACGCCAGGCTAGGGCGGTCTTCTCAAAGGCGTCAACGACAATGCTGAGCCAGGAGGCACAACAGCCAAAGGGTTATAATTGCGGGCATTACATCCGCCGTGCGGCCCTGTCCTGCACGGCACCGTAGGCGATCAGTGGCCGGTCCGTGCCGTGGGGGCGGCAGCGCGAGCGGGTACCACCTGCCGGTGCACCTGGGCAATTGGTCCGGCTCCTCGGGGAGGCTGCGCCGCACGAGGGCGCCCCCCTTTACGCACCCGCACCGGACACCTCGTCGCGCCCTGGGCCCACCGCCGCCGGGCATGGTCGCCGCTCAGCGGCTGTCAGGACGCGGCGATGCGGCTGGCCGTGCGGACCGCGAGCGCGCAGGCGGCGAGCGTGGGGTTGGTGGCGGTCGGCGACGGCAGCAGACCGGTGCCACCGAGGTACAGGTTGCCGAATCCCCACACCCGACCGTGCCCGTCGACGACACTCGCCCCGTCGTCCCGGGCCCCGGTCCGGGTCGTCCCCATGACGTGCATTGAGGCTCCGGCGCTGAGCAGTTGGGGCCCACGCCCCGGCAGGAACGTCCCCAGGAGCCCACCGGCGGTCTCCACCTCCGCCAGCGCCGCCTGGCGCCGTGCGCGGTCCTCAGGGCCCAGCGCGTACCGGAACGTCGGCTGCGGCAGGCCGAAGGCGTCACTCACTCCGGCCCGGAAGAGCAGTCGGTTCTCCCGCCTGGGTTCCATACGGCAGTACCAGTACAGGGACAGGACGAGCCGCTCGTCGACCCTTCCCTCTAGGGCAGCGGCGTCGTAGCCGTCGCACAACAGGAGTGCGTGGTACGGGTGTTGGTTGCTCACCGGGATGACCACATACGGGTCGGCGGCGTCCTTCGCTGGGTCGCCGCTGAGCGCCCGCGGGCTGAGGACGACCTGTGCGTAGGCCAGGGGGTGGTCCGTCAGGTACCGTCCCAGAGCTGACTCCTCGCCCACGCCGACACCGGAGGCCCACAGCAGTGCGGGGGTCCTGATGCCGCCCGCCGCCACCAGGAACGTGTCGGCCTTGATCGACATCTCGCGCCCGGTCCCCAGATCGAGGGCCTCGGCGGTCAGCACGCGTCCACCCCGGTGACGCAGCCGTCGCACGGCGTGCTGCGGCAGCACCCGGATCCGTTCCCGGGCCTGCGCACCGGCTTCCGCCACTACCTCGGCGGGGCCCGTCCAGGCGAGTTCCGCAGGCCGCCCGGGTATGCGCCGCGCAGCGAGGGCTGCCGAGTGTGCGACCGTGCCCGTCAGGCCCGCCAGTGCGTCGAGTACGAACTCCTGACGGGCCGAGCCGCGCCCCTGGTCGGCCCTGACGCCCAGCAACTCCTCCGCCCGGTCGTAAAGTTGATTCCACTCCTGCGCCTCGATACCGGGCCAGTGCTCGATCTCCGGTACGAGCCTCGGCGCCACGCCGCTCCACAGCGTCCCCATGCCGCCGAACACACTGGTGCTTCGCGCGGCCGGCATGTTGCCGCGCTGAACCTGCTCTGCGTTGATCCCCCGCCCCTCGGGCATGGGGGGAACGTCCGGGCCCAGCGGCTGTCCGGCGGCACGGTGCACGGACACCGGGCGCAGGCAGGCCCGGACAAGGTCGAAATGGGCCGACCGGTCGTCCCGCCCGAGAGGCAGGTTGCGCAGGTGGGTCCCGGCAGGTGTGCCCAGGGGGCTCCCCCCATCGACGACGAGCACGCGTGCACCCGACTCGGCCAGGCAGCGAGCCAGCACAGCACCGACGATGCCGTGCCCGATGATCGCGATGTCGGCACGGCGGCCTTGAGGACCCTGGGATGGGAGCATGCCGTCATCCTGACGGACACGGCAGGTGAGCGGGAGGGCACCCGTCCCCCTCACCAGCGAGCGACTGCGGCACTGTTGTTCGCGGGAATTCCGTGAACCAGACTGGGCACTTATGGAGCCCCCTTGCGAGGTGTTGTCCTGATGACGTTACCTTCCCGAACCTCCTCCCCTCTGCGGCGCGAGGACCCTTCGGCGCCCACTCCACTCTCCTCCGGCCAGCAACGGCTTTGGTTCCTCCACCAACTGCACGGCACGAGCGGTGAATACCACATCCCCGAGGCGTTCCGCCTGCGCGGGCCGCTGGACCAAGAGGCGTTGCGGCACGCCCTCGACTCCGTCGTCGCCCGGCATGGGAGCCTCCGCACGCGCTTCGGGGAGGTCGACGGCAGGCTCGTGCAGGAGTCCGTCGCACCCCGCCCCGTCGCGCTCCCCGTCACCGACCTCACCGGCGACGCCCCGGCGGACCGGTCGGAGCAGGTCACCCAGGCGTTGCGCCAGGAGTGGCAGCGCCCCTTCGATCTAGCGGCAGGAGCGCTGCTCCGCGCCCGCCTGCTGCGAACCGCCGAGAACGAGCACATCCTGCTGCTGACCACCCACCACATGGCCTCCGACGGCTGGTCCCAGGAGGTTCTCCGCCGCGAACTCGGCGCCCTGTACGCGGAGCGCAGGAGGGGCGGCACTCCCCCAGCCCACCTCCCTCTCCCCTTGCAGTACGCGGACTACGCAGTGTGGCAGCGCGCGCGCCTGGACGCGGGGGACGTGGACGAGGCGCTCGCATACTGGCAGGACCACCTGACCGGGCTGCCGGATCTCCTGGAGATTCCCGCCGACCGGCCGCGGGGGACCAGGGCGACCTCGACCGGCGGCGTGCTGACGACGGTCGTCGACGCCGAGCTCGTCTCTGCGCTCAAGCGGGCCGGGGCCGCCACCGGCGCCACCCTGTACATGACCCTGCTCGCCGGCTACGCCGTCCTCCTCGCCCGGTGCAGTGGGCAGCAGGACCTCGCCGTGGGCACCCCCGTCGCCAACCGCAACAAGGCTGAGCTGGAGAATGTGATCGGCTTCTTCGCGAACACGGTCGCAGTACGGGTGTGCGTACCTCCGGGTTCGACCTTCCAGGAGGTGCTGGCCCATACCCGGTCGGCGGCCTTGCGCGCGTACGAGCACCAGGAGGCCCCTTTTGACCGGGTAGTGGAGAGGGTCTCGCCCAGTCGGCATCTTAACCGCACGCCTCTCTTCCAGGTGCTGTTCACCCTTCATCCGTTCGCCGCCAGCGGCCTGAACCTCGTGGGTCTGGACGTGACACCGCTGGAGCTCACGGAGGTCCGAGCGCGCTTCGACCTGGAGCTGCACGTCCAGGAGGACAACAGCGGTGCTCAGGCCCACTGGGTGTACGACGAGGCCCTCTTCGACCGCTCGCGCGTGGCACACATGGCCGGTGAGTACCGGCGTCTTCTGGAGCAGGTTGCACGTGACCCTGGTACACCGGTCGACCGGCTGGTGCCTGCCCACCCGCTCGCACCCAGGCACGCGGTGGAACCCGCCGCCCCACCGGCCCCGACGAAGCGGACGGCGCCGCCCGGCGCCGCACGCTCCCGCTACGAGGAGGCACTGGCCCCTCTCTTCGCCGAAGTCCTGGGGCTGCCCGAGGTCGGCTTGGACGACAGCTTCTTCGCCCTGGGAGGGCATTCTCTAATGGCGATGAGCCTCACTGCCCGGATCCAAGAACAGCTCGGCGTGGAACTGGCGGTACGCGACATCTTCGAGGCGCCGACCGTCGCCGAACTCGCCGTGCACATGGGCGGGTAAGGCAGCGATGGCCACCGTGCACTCCGCTGCCGCTGCGCCTGCCCCTGCGCCGAGCCTGTGGGAAATGTTCACCCACACGGCCCGCCGGGTGCCCGCCGCCCTCGCACTCCGCGACGCCACCGACGCCTACACCTACGAGGAGACGTACCGTCTGAGCCGCAGGGCGGCGGGCGCGCTGGTCGCTGCCGGCGTCCGCTCCGGCGACGCCGTTCTGGTGAGCACCGACCACACCGCCGACGGCGTGCTGGCCCTGCTCGCCGTCGTTGCCGCTGGCGCCACGCCCGTACCTGTCGAACCGAACGGGCCGCCGGCGCGGCTGGCCCGGATCGTGGCGTCGGCCGGTGCCCACCTGGCACTGACCGACGAGCTGGGCCGCGAGGCGCCAGCGGGCTGCGGAGTTCCGGTCCTACGCCTCGCCGACGCCGTGCGGGCCGAGCCGTCCGCCGCCGAGTTGGCGCCGTCGCCCCTCGCGTACGTCCTGTTCACTTCCGGCACCACCGGGTCGCCCAAGGGGGTGGAGGTCACCCACCGGAACATGCTGTCGCTGCTGGCCGGCGCGGACCAGTGGGAGGACTCGACCGGGGAGGACGTGTGGGCGTGCTACCACGCCTTCACCTTCGACGTCTCGATGTGGGAGGTGTGGCGTCCGCTGAGCCTTGGCGCCGTAATCCACGTACTGCCCAGGGCGGCACAGCTCGACGGCGAACTCGCCCTCGCGCTCGTGGCGGAGCACGGCATCACCTCACTGTGCCAGACCCCCACGGCGGCCAAGCTCCTGGCCCGTCATGTCGCCGGGGGCGGACTGCCGGCGAACCTGCGTCGGCTGCTGCTGGCCGGGGAGCGGCTCGAGTTCTCCGACCTGGGGCCGCTCTCGCCGGCCGTGGCGAGCGGAGCGCTGCGGATCTGGAACGCCTACGGCCCCACCGAGACCACCGTGTACGCGACCGCGCACCGTCTCACGGCCGACGACATCGATCACGGCCTCCGCTCGCTGATCGGGCGCCCGCTGCCGGAAGTCGGAGTCGAGATCCGCGAGCCCGATGGGAGGGGCGTCGGTGAACTGTGGTTGTCGGGGCCTCAGGTCGCCCGGGGGTTCCGGGGCGACGCCGAGCTGACGGCCGAACGGTTCGTCGTCGACCGGCGGGGGCGGCGTGCCTACCGCTCGGGCGATCTGGTGCGGGACGCAGGCGATGGCGTGCTGGAGTTCGCAGGGCGTACAGGCGGCTATCTGAAGGTGCGAGGCTACCGGGTGGAGCCCGGTGAGGTCGAGGCGGCGCTCTGCGCCCATCCGGCGGTCGCCGAAGCGTCCGCCCTGGTCACGGGGGTGCTGCCGTGGGGCGAGACGATCGTGGCGGCAGTGGTGCTGCACAACGGGTGCACCCTGGCGGAGACCGAACTGCGGCGCCATGTCGCGAACCTGCTCCCCACCCACATGCGTCCGGGCCGCATCGTGTTCCTGGCCGCACTTCCCCGATCCGGCAGCACCAAACTCGACCCGGACGTGCTGCGGACCCGGGTCGAGGAGGCGCTGCTGAGCTGAAGCCCGCCGTCGTCACCCGGCCGCTGGTGCGCCGAGTTCGACCAGCGCCGCCTCCAGCGACGCGGCCGCCTCGGGGACACTCACGCGCAGTTCGTCGACGAGCGCCCAGGTCACCGCGCGCAGGGCCCGGTACAGTTCGTCCCTCCTCAGCTCGCGCACCAGCGCCTCCCGTAGCGGGCCTGTGACGGAACCAGGCAGGCGGTCGGCACCCTTCGCGTACGCCACCGACTCGCCGAGTCGGTGGCAGGCAAGCGTCAGGACGTTGTCCCGCAGGGCGCTGATCCAGTACTCCGCCTGCCACACATTGCCTCGCTCGATGGCGACCCGGGCGTGCAGAACATGGTGCCAGGTCAGTCCGGCCAGGTGGTCGGGGTCGGCGGGGTTCGGGCGGCGCGGCACCGCGTCACCGAACAGGACGCGGAACTCGCCGTCACCGCGTGGCCCGAAGGAGGTGGCGGGGGTGAAGCCGAGATCGATCTCTAGCAACCCGTCGAGGAGGAAGGCCCGGTAGACGGCGGGGCCAGCGTGGAGGTCAAAGTGGTGCAGCGCGCCGAGGTCCCGGTAGAGATGGTCAGTCCAGTCGCCCAGGGTCTCCGCCACCGCAGTCATCGGAGACACGCCGAAGAACAGGTCCACGTCGGACCAGCGGTCCTCGGCACCACGGGCTCCGGACCCGGTCAGTGCTGCCCCGACGATCCGTTCGTCCTCCCGGGCCCGCCTCAGCAATTGCTCCCGTACGTTGTGGCGCCATTCGACGGTGAACATGCGGCGATCGTAGCAACCGCGCCGTTCCCGTCCACGCTGTCGAGGCCGGCCCGCAGCCGCTTGCCGCAGAAGCCCGAAGGGTTTGCACAAAAGACAGTGGTTCCCGCATCAGCGCCTCACAGCACCATTGCCCTGCCCGTGTGCTTTGACCACAAACGAAGCGCCGCACCCTCAGCAGGATCACCACGCGCAGCCCGCCGAGTGGAAGGTCCCGCAGTCTGCGCTGGCAGGAACCGTGTGCGCTCCGAGTGGTGGCCGCAGTCCGGACAGGTCGCACCTGTTCCGTGACCTCTGGCCACGATGTCGACCGTCCCGAAGGCGACGGTCACCTTTACGACGTCCACGTCGTCGATCCCGTCGAACACCAGCGTTTCCCAAGACGGTGCGTCGACCTGCATGACCTGCACCGTCACCGGCGACCCCACCGGAGCGAGGAACTCCGCACCGACTTGACGGAGCGTCAGTCACCGCTACTCGGCGACACGGCGCACGCCGTCTCACGGAGGTGGGGCGCACCACAATCGAACGGCGTGGTGACGCTCCGCGACCGCTGTCCAAGAGTCGGGTCACCCAGGGGAGTCGCACCCCCAGGCTCCCACAGAACGGAGCGTGACAATCTCTCGTCACTCCGCTCTTGTCATCCTGATCAGATGCTGTGCGCCTTGAGCAGCGTCATCCCGCCGGCGGCCACTCCGCCCTCACAGCCCTCCAAGCCCGGGTTCGAGTCCTGAGCAGCGACCCCAACGTCAAGATCAAGACGCCATGTTGATGATCTGCAAGCCCTTAGAAGGAGCCGCCGTCACCGCGGTATGGGCCCAGTCGGAGATATTCCGCGATCAGTTCACGCGGGAGCAGGGGCATCAGCCGACGAGCCGCCTCCAGCGTCTCCTCGTCCTCTGCTTCCTCTTCCTCGCCCTCCGCCTTCTCGGACACGGCGCCAGGAGACTGGTGCCGAAGGTCCCCGCTTTCGTCTTCCGAAACAGGGTGGAAGAGAACAGTTCCGTCCCGGGTGGCGAGCCACACTCCGCTTCGGGCGTCACCTCTGTCTTCCCCGCCGCAGTCGGCGCAGCCCCCGCCGCATCCTCTCGCGTTCCTGATGCCGCTGCCCGCGGATTCATCCGCATATACGTGGACCTCCGAGCACTCCGCACTTGGCGGATGCGCTTCTGAGATCTCGTTCCCTTTTTCCCGCCGGCTCCCGTCCGGCACTATCATCGCTATCGCCCCCATGGTCGGTATTTCACTCTCCGCGCATTGGGCGACTGCGGCTCGTTCCCCGATGAGTACACGCGTTTCTTCTCCCATGCCGATGAAGGCGCAACATCACTCGGCCAGGGGCCCGCTCCCGTCCCCGCCCACGATCACAGGCACGGCAGCGTCCAGCCGCCCGGCGTGCGGCAATGCCGACCACCGCCCTCCCCCGTTCCTCGATTCCTACCCTCGCAAATATGCCGACGTCAACGAGGAAACACGGAGCGTCGCGTACCGCATCCGGCTTCTCACTGGATGAGAAACGATCTGCTCGAACAAGCCAAACGGGGCGAGAATCCGGTTTTCTTTCTCACCTGACGAGAAAGGGAACCTCTGGCTGCCATTCCGCTCGAACTCCATCCACGTGCAATAGCCTGACTGCTACACATAGCCGGATCCACCAGTACGAGGAGAAGCGTGCGCGCCATCAGGATGGAGCAGTTCGGCGGCCCGGAGGTACTGCAGGTGACCGAGGTCCCCGACCTTGAGCCACGAAGCGGCCACCACCTCCTGCACGTGACCCGGGCCGGGGTGAACTACGCGGACATGCATGTGCGGGACGACAGCTATCTGGCTCCGGTGACGCTGCCGTACATACCGGGCAACGAGGTCATCGGCACGAGCATGGAGGGCCGGCGGTTCGTCGGACTCACCCAGGGCGGCGGCTACGCCGAGCAGGCCCATGTCCACCGCCGCACCTCATGGGAGGTGCCCCAGGAGGTGACCGACGAACAGGCCCTGGCGCTGTGCCTCCAGGGAAACACGGCCTACCACCTCCTGCACACCGTCACAGGTATCCGGGAAGGGCAGCGGGTCGTCATCCCGGCCGCCGCCGGAGGCGTGGGCTCCATCGCCGTCCAGCTGGCCAAACGCCTCGGCGCGACGGTCATCGCGCTGGCGGGCACGAAGGAAAAGCGCCGACTCGTGGAAGACCTCGGCGCGGACGCCGTCATCGACTCCGCCAGCGACAGCCTCACCGACGAGATCAAGGAAGCGGCCGGCGGCCCGGTCCACGCAGCCCTGGAAATGACGGGCGGCACGACCCTCCACGCCACCGTCGCCGCTCTCGCCGACCGGGGACACCTTGCGGTGTACGGATACGCATCGGGCCAGATCACCGACGTGCCGACCAGGACACTGCTGCAGCGCTCGATCACTGTAAGCGGCTTCTGGCTGCCGTCCCTGTACAGCGACCGCCACGCCCTGCCGACCAGCATGACCGCACTGTTCGACGCCGTGCGCGCCGGATCGCTGCGCCCCGTCATCGGACAGGTCTATCCGCTGAACGAGGCACGCGCCGCCCACGACGCTCTTGCCGCCCGCACGTCCACGGGCAAGCTCAGTCTGGACACCGCCGGATAGCCACAACCCCAGTTTCCTCAAATCTTTCCCCTCTGGGAACAAAGACGCGCCACATGGTGTCGTTCAACTAGGCGTTCACGTAAGGGATTTGGCGGGTCACGCCCGGCCGGGGCCGCGACTCGCCCGACGGGAGGCAGCGACTGTATGACCGACAACGAGATCTCAAACACAGCAGAGTCCGGTACACGACTCTTCGCCAGGTTCCTTAGCGTCCAGAAGGCGTTCCAGCAGCGTGAAGGCGAGGTGCACGGCACCGGCGAGATAGCCCGCGCGGCAGGACTCGACGACTCGACCACCTCTCGCATCCTCAAGGCCGGGGCGGCGGCCGGCTTCTTCGAGCGGATGGGCCGAGGCAAGTACCGACTCGGCCTCGGCGCTGTGCACCTCGGCATGCAAGCGCTCGCCCACGTGCCGGTGATGGACAGCGCCACGCACGCCGTCCTGGAGAAATTACGCGAAGCGACCGACGGCGGGCTGGTCTTCCAATACATGGTCGCGCCGTTCGGCGGGGCCCAACGCCAGTGCTGCGACATGGCCGTAGGCGATTCGGACCTTGTGGAACTGGGCATGACCGCACTGGACATCCTGTCCGTCACCCGCTCGCTGAGAACGGGCGCGAGCGGACGGACCATCCTGGCTCACCTCCCCCGGGCCCTCCAGGACATCGTCCTGGCCGAACCCGTCCCGGAGGAAGCAGGCCCAGGTGTCTACCGCGACACCGAGGAACTCCGGCTGTCCCTCGAAGAGGTCCGCAGCCTCGGCTACGCTCTCGGCTACGAGGAGTGCATGCCCTACTGGAACTCGTGTGCGGCACCCATCTTCTGGGACCAGTCGATCATGGGAGCCGTCCTTCTCCTCAAGCCCGCCACCGTCATGCCGAAGGCGCCTCCTGCGGTGATCGAGGCCACGAGGGCAGCCGCGTCGCAGCTCAGCGCCAGAGTGAGCCACAAGCTGAGCCATCTCCCAGAGCCCATCGGATGATCCGGGCCATGACCTAGACCAATGCAGGCCATGACGGGCGGAGGCGGCACCGGGTGCCGCGGCTCAACTGTCGGCGCCGGTTGGCGAATCCCGTCGCTATGGTGAATCGCATGAGTGACCACCGGGATATCCACGTGCACTCCGCCGCCAGGGTCGCCGCCACCCTTCGCACGGTGCTGGCAGGGTTCCGGGACGGCGGCGACCGGGCCCTGCCCCTCCTGGTCGCCGAACAGGAAGGCGGCGTGCCCGAGGCCGTCGTCCTGCCGTACGAACTGTTCGTCACGCTGGAGCATGGCGAGGATGCCGCTGTAGGGGAACTCGCGGCACATCGTCTTGCTCTTGCTCCTCAGCCTGGAGGCGGACTGGACAACGCGGCTCTGGCTCGCCTCGTCGCCGCGGAGAGCCCCGATGAGGCGGACGAAATCCTCCGCGCCGACGGTGCCTCAAAGGGCCAGGACTGACGGTGAGACGGAGAAGCCGTGGCGTCGGATCGCTTCCGCGGAGACCACCTCTTGGAGGTCGGCGCCGACATGTAAACGCTGCTGTACTGCGGTTGAACTCGCAGTGGCGGGTGGGGGTCTGACGTTTCGTGATCGTTGCGGTATGCCGGAGGGATGAGGTACACGCAGGGAGGCGGGCTGACGCCGAAGAAGCAGGCGGCTCGTGAGCAGCTGAGGCTGGAGGCCGCGGAGCGGTTCGCGCGCGGGGAGAAGACCACGGACATCGCCCGTGAGATCCGGGTCGGGGAGCGTCAGGTGGAGAAGTGGCGCAGAGTGTGGCGTGAGGGCGGGGCGGAGGCGCTGCGCTCGAAGGGGCCGATGTGCGTGGAACTTCTGAGTCCTGCGCAATGGGAGCGTCTCGTGCGGGAGTTGGAGCGCGGCACTCTGGCGCACGGCTGGGACGAGGAGCAGGGATGGAGGCTGGTGCGGATCCGTGCGCTGATCATCCGGTTGTTTGGCGTGGAGTACACGGTGCAGGGGGTGTGGAAGCTATGCGGCGGCACGGCTGGTCTGCTCAGGTGCCGACGAGGTGGGCACTGGAGCGGGACGACGCTAGTGTCGAGCGGTGGCGGAGTGAGGTGTGGGAGACGGTAAAGCCACCGCGGCGGCCCGGCACGCCTACATCTGCTTCGAGTTGCGCCGTGAGGCGCTGTGATTCGTGTGGAGGTGAGAGACCTTCACCGCTGACCTTGTCGTAGCAGGGAGGCGGAGCTGAGGGCAGCCAGATCCGGGTGATGCCGGGGAGGGCGGGAGCAGCCC
>DATCQX010000461.1:0-3903 GCA_036569285.1 Streptomyces sp. | reverse complement strand
CCCACGTTCCGCAGCACCGCCCGACCCGGTGCCGCCGCCCCCAGCCTCGCGCTGCTCCAGCCGGTCAGCACCAGCGCGCCCACCACCGACACCACCGTCACCGGCACCCGCCATCCCGACGGGGGCAGGACGATGGCCAGCAGGGGAAGCAACGCGCCCGCCGTGAACGCCAGGAAGCTCGCCCAGGCCGCGTGCCAGGGGTTGGTCAGTTCGTCCGGGTCGATGCCGAGCTCCACGCGCGCGTGGGCCCGCAGGGCGTCACGTTCCGTCAGTTGCTGAGCCGCCTCCAGGGCGACGTCCCGCGAGAGGCCGCGCTGCTCCAGGAGTTCCGTCAACTCCTCCAGCTCCGCCTCCGGTTGCTCACGGAGCTCCCGCTTCTCCTGGGCCAGGGCCGCCTTCTCCGAGTCCCGCTGCGTCGACACGGACACGTACTCCCCGGCCGCCATGGACAGCGAGCCGGCGAGCAGCCCGGCCAGACCCGCCGTCAGCAACGCGGAGCGGTCGCTCGTCGCCCCCGCCACGCCGACCACCAGTCCCGCGGTGGAGACGATGCCGTCGTTCGCGCCCAGGACGGCCGCGCGCAGCCAGTTGAGGCGGGCGCCGAGGGCGCCGCCGTGGGCCTCGTCATGCGTCGGTTCGGTCATTCCCGGAGGATCGCACTCCTGTCCCCAGGAGCCCGGTACCGACGCCGCCGTGAGGGACTGTCAGTCGCGGCCCGTATCCTCAGGGACCATGCTCGAAGACCAGACGACCGCAGCGTCCTCCCCCACAGCGTGGCCGGCCGCGTATCCGCAGGGATACGCGGTCGTCGACGTGGAGACCACCGGCCTGGCCCGGGACGACCGGATAATCTCGGCGGCCGTCTACCGGTTGGACGCCCGCGGTGAGGTCGAGGACCACTGGTACACGCTGGTCAACCCGGAGCGCGATCCCGGTCCGGTGTGGATCCACGGGCTGACGAGCGACACCCTCGAAGGCGCGCCCCTCTTCCAGGACATCGCCGAGGAGTTCTCGGCCCGTCTCGACGGGCGTGTCCTCGTCGCGCACAACGCCGTCTTCGACTGGCAGATGATCGCCCGCGAGTACGCGCGCGCGGGGCGGGTGGCTCCGGTGAGCCAGCGGCTGTGCACCATCGTCCTGTCCAAGGAGCTCGGGCTGCCGCTACCCAACCACAAACTGGAGACGCTGGCGGCCCACTTCGGCGTCGTGCAGCGGCGGGCGCACCACGCCCTCGACGACGCGCGCGTGCTCGCGGAGGCGTTCCGGCCGAGTCTGCGGGCCGCCGCCGCGCGCGGGGTGCGGCTGCCGCTGCACGAGTGCCGTCCGCTGACGGAGTGGCAGGACCGGCCCGCGCCGGGGGCGGCGTCGTCGTCCCCGTGGATCGGGCGGCAGGGCGGTGGCTACGGGCAGCCGTCGAGCTGGCGGCCGTCCCGCAAGCGGCCCGCGTGCCCGTACCCGAACCCCGGCCGGTTCGAGGACGGCAAGCCGTTGAAGCAGGGCATGCGGGTGGCGTTCTCGGGCGACACGTCGACCGAGCGGGAGCTGCTGGAGGACCGCGCGGTGGAGGCCGGTCTGCACGTCTCCACGAGCATCTCCCGGCTCACGAGCCTGCTGGTGACCAACGATCCCGACTCGGGGACGTCGAAGGTCGTCAAGGCCCGCCAGTTCGGGACGCCGGTGGTCGACGAGGCGGCCTTCGGCCAGCTCCTGCGTGACGTGGAGGCGGCGGACGCCGACAAGCCCTGACCCTGCCGGGTGCCCGGCGGTGACCGGGTTGTACGGTCGTGGGGTGTACCGCTTCCTGTTGTCCCGGCAGTGGGTGATCCTCACGCTGGTCGCCCTCGTCCTCATCCCTACGATGATCCGGCTGGGCATCTGGCAGATGCACCGGTACGAGATGCGACACGCCCGCAACGAGCTGGTGGCGAGCGCGCTGCACGCGGACCCGGTGCCGGTCGAGAAGCTGACGTCCCCGGGGCACACGGTGACCCGCGCGGAGCGGTACCACTCGGTGACGGCGGTGGGCCGGTTCGACACCGCGCGCGAGGTCGTCGTCCGCCGCCGGGTGAACGCGGACGACGAGGTCGGGTTCCACGTCCTGACGCCCCTCGTGCTGACGGACGGGAAGGTCGTCCTGGTCAACCGGGGCTGGATCCCCGCGGACGGGCCCAGTCAGACGGTGTTCCCGAAGATCCCGGCACCGCCCGCCGGGCAGGTCACCGTCACGGGCCGGCTGATGCCGGACGAGACGACCGAGGCGAGCGGCATCAAGAACCTCAAGGGGCTGCCGGACCGGCAGATCATGCTGATCAGCAGCGCGGAGGAGGCGAACCGTCTGCACGCCTCGGTCCTGGGCGGCTACCTGGTCCTCACCTCCCCCGAGCCGAAGGACAACACCCCCGAACTGATCGGCAAGCCCGGCGACGAGAACGCGGCCCTGAACTACGCCTACGCCATCCAGTGGTGGCTCTTCGCCGCCGGTGTCCCCTTCGGCTGGTTCGTCCTCGTCCGCCGTGAACTGCGCGACCGCGCGGAGAAGGCCGCGCAGACGGACGACGACACCGACGCGCCGGAGAAGGCGGAACCGGCGACCGTGTGACCCGCGCGGGCGCCCTCTGATTGCGTTCGCTCCCCTCCGGGAATCCGGTCCTTCATGCACTCGCGCATCGAGGACTACGCCGTCGTGGGCGATGAACAGACCGCTGCCCTGATCGGCCGGGACGGCTCTGTGGACTGGCTCTGTCTGCCGCGTTTCGACTCGGGGGCCTGTTTCGCCAGGCTGCTGGGGGACGAGGAGAACGGGCACTGGAGGATCGCGCCGAAGGGGGTCGAGGGGGCGTGCACCCGGCGGTCGTACCGGGGGGACACGCTGGTGCTGGACACGGAGTGGGAGACGGCGGACGGCGCCGTCCGTGTGACCGATCTGATGCCGCAGCGGGACCGGGCGCCGGATCTCGTGCGGATCGTGGAGGGGCTGCGGGGCCGGGTGGCCGTGCGGAGCACGCTGCGGCTGAGGTTCGACTACGGGGCGGTCGTGCCGTGGATGCGCCGTTCGGACGGGCACCGGGTCGCCGTCGCGGGCCCCGACTCGGCGTGGCTGCGCAGCGAGCCGCCGGTGCGCACGTGGGGCGAGGACTTCGGCACGCACTCGGAGTTCGAGGTCGCCGAGGGCGAGCGGGTGGCGTTCGTCCTCACCTGGCACCCGTCGCACGAACCGCATCCGGCCCGTGTGGACCCGTACGAGGCTCTTGAGGCGTCGTTGGAGGACTGGGGTGCCTGGGCGGCCCGTTGCCGCTACAAGGGGCCGTACAGGGCCGCCGTGACGCGTTCCCTGATCACGCTGAAGGCGCTGACGTACGCGCCGACGGGCGGGATCGTCGCCGCAGTCACCACCTCCCTGCCGGAGGAGCCGGGCGGCGTGCGGAACTGGGACTACCGGCACTGCTGGCTGCGCGACTCGACGCTCACCCTGGCCGCCCTGCTGTCCGCCGGCTACCACGAGGAGGCCGAGGCGTGGCACCACTGGCTCCTGCGCGCGGTCGCGGGCGACCCGGCGGACCTCCAGATCATGTACGGCGTGGCGGGCGAGCGCCGGCTGCCGGAACTGGAGCTGCCGTGGCTGTCCGGCTACGAGGACTCGCGTCCCGTCCGCATCGGCAACGGCGCCGTCGGCCAGCTCCAGCTGGACGTGTACGGCGAGGTCATGGACTGCCTCGCGCTGGCCCGCGACTCGGGGCTCCCCGCGCGCCCGCACGTGTGGGCGTTGCAGCGGTCGCTGATGGAGTGGCTGCGCGAGAACTGGCGGCAGCCCGACGAGGGGCTGTGGGAAGTGCGGGGCGGGCGGCGGCACTTCACGCACTCGAAGGTGATGGTGTGGGTGGCCGCCGACCGCGCGGTGCGCGC
>DATCQX010000460.1:0-2165 GCA_036569285.1 Streptomyces sp. | reverse complement strand
AACCGCCGACGGATGCGACTCGAACAGCGTCTCCTCCAAGCTGGGGATCAGCACCGAGTGGGGGCTTATCTCCAGGAACACCCCATGACCGGCCGCAGCCAACGCCCGCGTGGTGTCCGCCAGTTGCACCGTCTCCCGCAGGTTCCGGTACCAGTACTCCGCATCCAACTCCTCAGTACCGATCAGCGCGCCGTTCACTGTGGAGTAGAACTCCACCGCGCTCTCCACCGGCGTGATCCCCGACAGAGCCCCGATCATCTCGTCCCTGAGCTGATCCACCTGCGCCGAATGCCCCGCGCAGTCCGTGCCGATCCGACGGGCGCGGAAACCCTCCGCCTCGCCCGCCGCCATCAGCTCCGCCACTGCCTCCGTGTCACCCGACAACACCACCCACGACGGCCCGTTCACCGCCGCCAGCGACAACCGCCCCTCCCACCGGGCGATCAACTCCTCCGCCCCCGCCCGGGGCAACTGCACCGACACCATCCCGCCGCGTCCCGCCAACGACCTCGCGAACAACCCACTGCGCACCGCCACGATCCGCGCACCGTCGTCCAGCGACAACCCGCCCACCACACACGCCGCCGCGATCTCCCCCTGCGAATGCCCCAGAACGGCGGACGGTGTCACACCGAGGGACTGCCACAGGTGCGCCAGCGACACCATCACCGCCCACAGCACCGGCATCACCACATCAGAAGCGCCCTCCAACGCCTCCGCATCCCCCAACATCTCCCACAGATCCCACTCCACGAACGGGGCGAGCGCCTCAGCACACTCCCGCATCCGCTCCGCGAACACAGGTGAAGTGGCGAGCAGTTCCTGTGTCATGCCGGCCCACTGCGTGCCCTGACCAGGGAACACGAGCACCACACCATCGCCATCGGCCGTGCTCCGGCCGGTCACTACACCGGTGCCGGGCTCTCCATCTGCCAACCCGGCCAACCTGGCGATCAGTTCGTCGCGGTCGGCGCCCAGGACAACCGCTCGGTGTTCCAGGCTCGCCCGGGTGGAGACCAGGGCCGCACCCACCTCCACCGGGTCCGCCGCCTCCACGTGTGCCAGGAGCCGTCGCGCCTGCTCCCGCAGCGCCGTCTCCGACTTGGCCGACAGCACCCACGGCACCACCGGCGGAGTAACAACGTCCTTATTGGACAGAGGCGTTGATTCGGGGGCCTGCTCCAGGATCACGTGGGCGTTGGTGCCGCTGACTCCGAAGGAGGACACGCCCGCACGCCACGGCCGGTCGACCGTCGGCCACGGCTGTTGTTCGGTCAGCAACTCCACCGCGCCCGCCGACCAGTCCACCTCAGGCGTCGGCTCGTCCACGTGAAGAGTGGGCGGCAGTTGGCCGTGCCGCATCGCCAGCACCATCTTCATCACGCCAGCGACACCGGCAGCGGCCTGGGTGTGGCCGATGTTGGACTTGAGCGAGCCCAGCCACAGTGGGCGGTCTTCCGGTCGGTCCTGTCCGTAGGTCGCCAACAGGGCCTGGGCTTCGATCGGGTCGCCCAGGCGGGTGCCCGTGCCGTGGGCTTCCACGACGTCCACGTCGGCTGTGGTCAGGCCGGCGCTGGCGAGCGCCTGTCGGATGACCCGTTGCTGGGAGGGGCCGTTCGGCGCTGACAGTCCGTTCGATGCGCCGTCCTGGTTGATGGCCGAACCCCTTACCACCGCCAGGACTTGGTGGCCGTTGCGCTGAGCATCCGACAGGCGCTCGATCACCACCAATCCGGCGCCCTCGCCCCACCCGGTGCCGTCCGCCGACGCGGCGAAGGACTTGCAGCGGCCGTCGCCCGCCAACACGCCCTGCGAGGAGAACTCGGCAAAGGCTCCCGGGGTGGCCATCACCGCCACACCGCCGGTCAGTGCCAGGTCGCACTCCCCTGATCGCAGCGCCTGTACGGCCCAGTGCAGCGCCACCAGCGAGGACGAGCACGCCGTGTCCACCGTGATCGCGGGCCCTTCCAGGCCCAGCACGTACGAAATCCGGCCCGACAGCACGCTGCTCGCGCCGCCGGTGATCCGGTATCCGTCCATTTCCTCTGCGGCGTTTCCGACGGTCTCGTAACCCGAGATCGCCCCGCCCACGAACACTCCGGTTTTGGTGCCCTTCAGTGCGTGCGGGTCGATGCCGGATCGTTCCAGGGCCTCCCAGGCCGTCT
>DATCQX010000459.1:0-8590 GCA_036569285.1 Streptomyces sp. | reverse complement strand
CGGTCCTTGCCGAAGCCCTTCGCCGAGATCTTCGTGCCCGGCGGGTACTGGCGGCGCTTGTACTCGGCGGTGTCGACCATGCGGAGGGTCTTGACGACCAGCTCACGGTCGTAGCCGGCGGCCACGATCGCGTCGGCGCCCTGGTCGCGGTCGACGTACAGCTCCAGGATCGCGTCGAGGACGGGGTAGTCCGGGAGGGAGTCCGTGTCGACCTGGCCGGGGCGGAGTTCCGCGCTCGGGGGCTTGGTGATGGAGTTCTCCGGGATCGGCGGGGTCTGGCCGCGCGCCGCCGCCGCGCGGTTGCGCCACTCCGCGAGACGGAAGATCGACGTCTTGTAGACGTCCTTGATGGGGCCGTACGCCCCCACCGAGTCGCCGTACAGCGTCGAGTACCCCACCGCCAGCTCCGACTTGTTGCCGGGCGCCAGCACGATGTGGCCCTCCTGGTTGGAGACGGCCATGAGGAGGGTGCCGCGCAGACGGGACTGGAGGTTCTCCTCGGCGAGACCGGTCAGCTCGGCGGACGCCATGTACGCGTCGAACATCGGGGCGATGGAGATCGTCCGGAAGTTCAGGCCCGTCCGCCGCGCCAGCTCCGCCGCGTCCCCCTTGGAGTGGTCCGAGGAGTACTTGGACGGCATGGAGATGCCGTAGACGTTGGCCGCGCCGACCGCGTCGCAGGCGATCGCCGCGACGAGCGCGGAGTCGATGCCGCCGGACAGGCCGATGAGGACGGACTTGAAGCCGTTCTTCTCGACGTACGCCCGCAGGCCCACCACCAACGCCGAGTAGACCTCCTCGTCGTCGTCGAGCCGCTCGGCGTACGCGCCGTGCTGCGTCGGCTCGTACGACGCGACCGGGTCCCCCGAGAGGACCACACGGTCGATGCGCAGCCCGTCGTCCACCACGCCAGTCGGGGCGTTGTCCGAGGCGGCGGGCAGATCCAGGTCCAGGACGACACACCCCTCGGAGAACTGGGGCGCCCGCGCGATGACCTCGCCGCTCGCGTCGACCACGATCGAGTCGCCGTCGAAGACCAACTCGTCCTGGCCGCCCATCATCGCGAGGTAGGCGGTGGTGCAGCCGGCTTCCTGCGCGCGCTTGCGGACCAGCTCGAGCCGCGTGTCGTCCTTGTCGCGCTCGTACGGCGAGGCGTTGATCGACAGCAGCAGACCCGCCTCGGCGGAGCGCGCGGCGGGCACCCGGCCGCCGTCCTGCCAGAGGTCCTCGCAGATGGCGAGCGCGACGTCGACACCCCGCACCCGGACCACCGGCATCGTGTCGCCGGGCACGAAGTAGCGGAACTCGTCGAAGACGCCGTAGTTCGGGAGGTGGTGCTTGGCGTACGACAGGGCCACCCGCCCCCCGTACAGCACCGCGCCCGCGTTGCGCGGGGCCCCCGCGGGCTGGCCGACCTTCGGCCGCGCGGCGTCGGAGCGGTCGAGATAGCCGACGACGACGGGGAGGTCACCGAACCCCTCCTCGGCGAGCCGCGCGGCAAGCGTGTGCAGGGCCGCCCGGGACGCCTCCACGAAGGAGGTGCGCAGCGCGAGGTCCTCGACGGGGTAGCCGGTCAGCACCATCTCGGGGAACGCCACGAGATGCGCCCCCTGCTCGGCGGAGTGCCGGGTCCAGCGGAGGACCGCCTCTGCGTTGCCGGCGAGGTCACCGACGCGGGAGTCGATCTGGTTCAGGGCGAGACGAAGTTGAGGCACGTCTCGCAGTGTAATCGTCAGAGCGACGCGATGGGGTGTCGGTCAGCTCACGGCAATGGGTTCTTGAAGTCCCTTGCCGGTATGTCATGTCCGCGCCTTAAATGCGCGTATGACCTCAAGAAACAAGACCGCGGACCGGGGCTGGTTCCTCGCCTGGGCCGCGGTCGGCGCCTGCGCGGCCACCGGAGTCGCCGCGATCCTCTCCATCGGGCCGGTGCTGCTCGTCGCGGCGGCCGTCGGAGCCGTCGTCCTGCTGCGCAAGGGCCCCCGCGACGCGTCCGCCGGGAGCCTCACGGGCCTGGCCCTGCTCCTCTTCCACCTCGCCTACCTCAACCGGGGCGGCCCCGGGAGCGTCTGCCACGCGGTGTCCGGCGGCAGCACCTGCACCGACGAGTACACGCCCGTGCCGTTCCTCGCGGGAGGCGTTCTGCTGATCGCCGCGGGGTTCGTCGTCCATCGCCTGCTGCACCAGCGGCGGAACCTCTCGCGCTGAATCAGAAGCGGGCACCCGCTCCCCGGAGGGAGAGGGTGCCCGCCTTTTCGTGCCGGTATCTGATCAGTGCTTCCGGTACGAGTCCACGTAACCGATCGCGGGCGAGCCCACGCCGGTGACGTCGTCGAAGCCCTTCACGGCCGACAGCGAGCTGTCGTGGCCGAGGATGCGGACGGACGTCGCGGTGCCGCCTGTCGCGTCGTAGCCGTTGACGAAGTCGACGCGGGCGACCGCGAGACCCTTGCCGGTCGGGTTGTCGGTGACGTCGTGGTACACCTTCGTCCCGAACCGCGAGTAGATCTGCGGGTTCGCGAACCCGATCGCCTTGCCGCCCTGAGCCTGCTGGGCGAGCGCCTGGACGGCGGCGATGACCGGCGCGGCGAGCGAGGTGCCGCCGATGCGGTACTCGCTGTACCGCTGCGAGCCGTCCGGGAAGGTCTGGGTCTGGCCGACCTTGAAGCCGGTGTTCGGGTCGGCGATCGCGGCGATGTCCGGCAGGACACGGTTGCCGTCGGCGCTGTTGGCCTTGGCGAGCGAGTCCGGCACGACACCCTTCTGGTAGAAGGGCTCGGGGACGTTCTTGCTGGTGCCGCCGCCTCCGCCGGAGGTGAACTTGCCCGGGAACCCGGTCCAGCTCTTGCCGTCGGCCGACAGGAGCGCCTTCTCGGTGCCCCAGCCGGTCTCCCACAGGTACTTGTCGCCCTTGCCGACCGCCAGCGAGGTCCCGCCGACCGCCGTCACCCACGCCGAGTTGGCCGGGGTCTCGACCTGCTTCTTGCCGCTGCTGAGGACCTCGTCCCCGTCGTCACCCGACGAGAAGTAGAAGCCGATGCCCTCGACCGCGCCGAACTGGAACGTCTGGTCGTAGGCGGCGGCCGAGTCGGGCGTCTGGACGCCCTCCAGGTCGGCCCACGAGTTGGAGACGATGTCGGCGAGGTGGTTGTCGACGACCTTGTTCAGCGCGTCGAGCAGGTCGGGGTCGCTGCAGGAAGCGCCGCCGACGTACGTCACCTGCGCGTCCGGCGCGACCGCGTGCACGGCCTCGACGTCGAGGGTCTCCTCGCCGTACCAGCCGGACGCGTCGCAGTCCTTCGTGGACGTGTACGTCGTCGGCAGCACCTGCTTGAGCTGCCCGGACTTCCACTTCGCGTCGCCGTGCGCCTTGGCGTAGGTCTGCGCGTCGAACGCGATCGTCGGGGAGGCGTAGGCGTCCGTGATGGCGATGCGCACACCCTTGCCGGTGTACTTGCCGGCGCCGTACGCGGCACGCAGCTGCTTGCCGGTGTACCCCTTCACGGCGTACGGGATCTTCGTGCCGTACGCGTCCGGCAGCGTCTTCGCGACGTTGGAGCCGTAGTACGAGGAGAACGGGCCCGAGTTCGCGAACACCTGCGCCGGGGCCGGGAGCTGGTCCTGGGCCTTGGCGTGGTGCGGCGCGTTGTCGAGGCCGGTGACGGTCAGGACGGCGCCGTTCAGGGAGGCCGGGACCGAGGCCGCCTTGGCGGGGGCGCGGTAGGTGTGGCCGCCCTTGGTGTAGTTGTGCAGCTGCGTGCCGAACGCCTGCTCGGCGGCGGCGACGTCGCCGCTGACCGACACGTAGTGCTGGTTCGTACCGGTGACCTGGAGGCCGGCCTTGGTGAGCCACGCCTGGACCGCGGCCACCTGAGCCTTGGTCGCGCCGAAGCGGGCCTGCGCCTGCTGGGCGCTCAAGTAGGCGCCGTACGACGCCGAGTTCGGGTCGGAGACGGCCTTCGCGAGGGCGGCGAGGCCCTTCGCGTCCCGCCCGGCGAGGTAGACGCGGGCGTTGACCTGGGCGCTGTCCGGCGTCGAGCCCTTGTCCGCCTGCGCGGTGGCCCACGCCGGCTTGGTCCCGGCCAGGGTGGCACGGGCCGGGGTGTCCGCGGCGTGGGCCGCGGGTATGCCGAGCGCCAGCGCGCCGGCGACCATGGGCAGCGTCGCCGCAAGGCTCACCCCGGCGCGCAGCGCGGCACGGTTGGATCTCATGAGACCCCCTGTTTCGTGGTTCTTCACGGGTAGATCGCCCGAGATGGCTGCCACTCTCGCCATGAACCGTTCATGCCAGGGGAATGTGAAGGTTAAGAGGTACCCAAGTGGGGTAGGGGTTGGGGGTTTTCGGGTGATTCGCGAGTGAACCGTAGGGAAAACCCTATGGTCCCTATGGCCTCGCCGCCGCTCCCCGCTCCTTGAGCATCCCCGCCATCAGCTCGATCTCCGACTCCTGCGCCGCGACCATGCCCTGGGCCAGCCGCTTCTCCACGCCCACCGCGCACTTCGAGACACAGCCCTGCGCCATGTGCACACCGCCCTTGTGGTGGGCGGTCATCAGCTGGAGGTAGAAGATCTCCGCCTGCTTGCCGCTGAGTGAACGCAGCTTCTCCAGGTCCGTGTTGGTCGCCATGCCGGGCATCAGCGCGCCGTCCTTGCCGGAGGCCATGTCGCCCATGCCCATCCAGGTCATCGGCGCCTGCGCGGACACCTTCGGCAGCCCCCACAGGTCCAGCCAGCCGATGAGCATGCCGCGCTGGTTGGCCTGCGTCTGCGCGATGTCGTACGCGAGGCGCCTGACCTCCTCGTCGTCCGTGCGGTCGCGCACGATGTACGACATCTCCACCGCCTGCTGGTGGTGGACGGCCATGTCCCGCGCGAACCCCGCGTCGGCGGAGTCGGCCGCGGGGACCGACAGGGTCCGGTCGGAGCCGCCGTCCTGGGTCACGGCGTACGCGATGCCGCCTGCCGCCAGCAGCGCGGTCACCGCCGCGCCCGTCAGGACGGGTGCGATCCTCACTGGGACAGCCCGTTCGTGCACGCCGCGCCCGGCTCCGGGGTCTGCTCGCCCTGGACGAACTTCGCGAGGAACTTGTCCACGTTCGGGTCGGTCGCCGAGGTGACCGTCCGCTGGTGGCCCCACGCCGTCATCATGATCGGGTCGGCCTGCTTGTCGTCCGGGCTCATCAGCGTGTAGGGCGTCTTCCTGACCTTCTCGGCCAGCGCGTCGACGTCCGCCTTCGGGGCCTTGGCGTTGTAGGTGACCCAGACCGCGCCGTGCTCCATCGAGTGCACGGCGTTCATGTCGTTCACGGGCTTCTTGTAGACGTCGCCGTTGCAGTTCATCCACACCGCCGCGTGGTCACCGCCGACGGGAGGGACGGTCGGGTACACGACCTTCTTCGTCACGTGGGTGCGCCCCAGCGTGCCCTTCCACGTCTTGACGCCGTCCGAACCGACCTCGAACTTCCCCGAGGACTTGGCCTCGTCGACCGCCTTCGCCTGGTTGTCGTCCTTGCTCTTCTGGATCACGAAGACCCCGCCGGCCACGAGCCCGGCGACGACCACGACACTCCCGGCGACCGTCAGCAGCCGGGTGCGCCGCTCCCTGGCCTTCTCGGCCCGCCGCATCTCCTCTATTCGAGCCTTGCGCTCGGCACTGCCGGTCTTGTTAGCGGAAGCCATGGCTCTGTCGTCCTTCTCAGGGGTGGGGGTGTTCGAGGCGTTCGAGTGGGCTGATCGTAATGGGGGAGGTGAGGGCTGGTGTAGGGAGACGGCGGCCAAGGAGGCGGATGGCGCGGAAGTGGCGGTGCGATAAGCGGCATATATGGCGTACTGCGTATTGCCGGCCGTGAGGTCGGCGGTCCGGGCATTACGGATGTCAGTCCGAGCAGGCAAGATGGGTGGGGCAGCGGTACACCTGGCGTACGCGAGTCGTTCAGGCGGGGGCCGAATGGGCGATCATGGTCCGCAACGCGTACGAAACGGTGTTGTGGTGTGATGCTCGGGTGCCCGACCGCCTCCCGAAGGGACGAGGGGCCGGCGGCCTGACCAGCAAGGATGGGGAAGCGGAAGATGGACAAGCAGCAGGAGTTCGTGCTCCGGACGTTGGAGGAGCGCGACATCCGGTTCGTACGTCTGTGGTTCACGGACGTGCTCGGCTTCCTCAAGTCCGTGGCGGTGGCCCCGGCCGAGCTTGAGCAGGCGTTCGACGAGGGCATCGGCTTCGACGGCTCCGCGATCGAGGGCTTCGCCCGCGTGTACGAGTCCGACATGATCGCCAAGCCGGACCCGTCCACCTTCCAGGTCCTGCCCTGGCGCGCGGAGGCCCCCGGCACGGCCCGGATGTTCTGCGACATCCTCATGCCGGACGGCTCCCCGTCCTTCGCGGACCCCCGCTACGTCCTCAAGCGCGCCCTCGCCCGCGCCTCCGACCTGGGCTTCACCTTCTACACGCACCCGGAGATCGAGTTCTTCCTCCTGAAGGACCGCCCGCTCGACGGCTCCCGCCCCACGCCCGCCGACAACTCCGGCTACTTCGACCACACCCCGCAGAACATCGGCATGGACTTCCGCCGTCAGGCGATCACCATGCTGGAGTCGATGGGCATCTCGGTCGAGTTCTCCCACCACGAGGGCGCCCCCGGCCAGCAGGAGATCGACCTCCGGTACGCCGACGCGCTCTCGACGGCGGACAACATCATGACGTTCCGCCTGGTCATGAAGCAGGTGGCGCTGGAGCAGGGCGTCCAGGCGACGTTCATGCCGAAGCCGTTCTCCGAGCACCCGGGCTCCGGCATGCACACCCACCTCTCCCTCTTCGAGGGCGACCGCAACGCGTTCTACGAGTCCGGCTCGGAGTACCAGCTCTCCAAGGTCGGCCGCTCCTTCATCGCGGGCCTGCTCAAGCACGCGGCGGAGATCTCCGCGGTCACCAACCAGTGGGTCAACTCCTACAAGCGCATCTGGGGCGGCACCGAGCGCACCGCGGGCGCCGGCGGCGAGGCCCCCTCGTACATCTGCTGGGGCCACAACAACCGCTCGGCCCTGGTCCGCGTCCCGATGTACAAGCCCGGCAAGACCGGCTCCGCGCGGATCGAGGTCCGCTCGATCGACTCCGGAGCCAACCCGTACCTGGCCTACGCCGTCCTGCTGGCCGCCGGCCTCAAGGGCATCGAGGAGGGCTACGAGCTCCCGCCGGGCGCCGAGGACGACGTCTGGGCCCTCTCGGACGCGGAGCGCCGCGCGATGGGCATCGAGCCCCTCCCGCAGAACCTGGGCGAGGCCCTCACCCTGATGGAACGCAGCGACCTGGTCGCCGAAACCCTCGGCGAACACGTCTTCGACTTCTTCCTGCGCAACAAGCGGCAGGAGTGGGAGGAGTACCGCAGCGAGGTCACGGCCTTCGAGCTGCGGAAGAACCTGCCGGTGCTGTAACCGCACCGCGCGACGGGGCCGACGGTCACCGACCGTCGGCCCCGTCTGCTGCGGCTAGCGGGCCGCCGCCTGGTCCGTCAGGACCTTGTGGAGGGGTTCCGTCTCGCGGCGCTTGTACTCCTGGATCGCCCAGCCGTTGCCGTCCGGGTCCTTGAAGTACATGAAGGTGGCGCCGTCCTGCGGGGCGAACTGGACCGGCTCGCTGACGTCCAGGCCGCGGGCGGTGAGTTCCTCGTACGCCGCCTTCGCGTCCGTCACGCACAGCTGCATGCCGTGGTAGGTGCCGGGCTGCGGGGCGCCCGTGGGGACCTGGAGACCGTCCACCAAAGCGATGGAACAGCCCGAGCCCGGCGGGGTCAGCTGACAGATGCGGACGCCCTCCATCACCTCGCCGTCCAGATCCACGTGGAAACCGACCTTGTCGCGGTAGAACTCCTTGGCCCGGTCCACGTCCGTGACCGGCAGCAGGATCACTTCGAGGCTCATGTCCATGGCGTGACTCCCTCGTCGACGTCAGTACATCCGTCACATGCGGCCGTCCTCAGAAGCGCCAGCGCGTCTGGCTGAACGGCTGTCCCTTACCGAAGCCGAAAACCGTCCGCGGCGCCACCGCATAGACGACGGCGTGTCCCGGGCCGTGATGGAAATACCCGTCCCGTACCTCGAAGCGCCAGAAGTCGCCGTACTTCGCCTCCCACGCCGCGGCCAGCTCGCGCAGCCGGGTGTCGTCGGTGACCCGCACCGCCTCGCCCTCCACCACCAGGTCGTAGCCCTTGTCCCAGATGTTGGTGCCGGTCGTCAGCGTGACGTGCGGGTTGTGCGCGAGGTTCCGCGCCTTGCGCTCCTCGGGTCCGGTGCAGAAGTGCAGTGCCCCGTGCGCCCACACCGCGGGCAGCGGTGTGACGTGCGGGCGCCCGTCCGGGCGTACCGTCGAGATCCAGAACAGCTCGGCGGAGGCCAGCAGCGACTCGGCGTCGGCCCACGGCGTCGCCCGCGCGTCGGGGTCGCTGTAGCGCTGGTCGAGACGGGTCTCGGGTTCCTGCTCGGTCATCACGCGGCCTCCGGCTCGGGGACACCCGGGCAACCGCGGATGTCCGGCTCGACACTCCCTGTCCGACCTTTCCACCTTCCCCCTACCCACATCCCCCCACCCGCTCCC
>DATCQX010000458.1:0-2580 GCA_036569285.1 Streptomyces sp. | reverse complement strand
TGGCGGGCACGTTCGTGCTGGATCACGATGTCCCGCAGGGCCGCGAGGTCGGCGGACCCGTCCCACAGAGCGAGGGTCTCGGCCAGGTCGGGCAGGCGCTCGGCGGACGGGCCGTACTGGCTGTCGACGCGGGTGACCTCGACGTGGCGCGGGTGCTCGCCGTCGCGGATCGCCTTGATCACGGCCGCCGTGCCGTAGGCGTACGCCAGGGCCGTGTTCTCGTACAGGTCCTTGAGGCGGAGTTCGGCGGCGCCGTACACCTCCTTGAGGGTGCGGTGCGCGTCCACGTGCGGCTGGAAGAAGTACTGGCCGGGGACGCGCGTCTGGCCGTCCTCGGTGGTGAGCCGCGCCGGATCGAAGTGCCAGGCAGTGGCCTGTGTCGCCTGGTGCGCCATCCGGTACTCGCGGGCGGCGGCTCCGAGAGCGGCCACGCTGTCGGAGAGGGTGTGGAACCACGCGAGGGTGGTCTCGGGCATGGAGTTCCTCCACAGGGTGTGGACGAGGGGCCGGGCTTTCCGACTCTCGGCGCGGCCCCCGCCCGCTTCGTGAAACGGGGGCCGCACCGGGCGCCGTCAGTCCAGGGCCGTCTGCCCCGCCGAGAGGAGAAGCTCGCGGAGGTCGCCGCCTATGAGCGCGGCCAGGCGGTGCTCGATCGCCTGCCAGGACTCGGGGTCGATGGCGAGCAGCGCGGCGACGGCCGCCGGGCCCTTGCCTTCGTCGATCGCGGTGAGGGCGTCTCGGAGTTCGCCGATGGCCATGAGGGAGATGGGCTGCTGAGCAGGGGATTTCATGGGGAGTCCCTCCTTATTGGGTGGAGACGGGGTGACGCGGGCAAGGGGCCTCGTCGTCGGCATCGCAGAGACAGCGCAGCTCGGCGTGGAAGTAGAGGAGGGTGCGCAGACCGTCTCTGCTCGGGTACTTGCGGGCGGTGCCGGTGACGAACACGGCGCCGAGGGCGGTGGTCACGGGGTCGATGTCGTCCGCGCCGCAGACGATGCGAATCTCGAACAAGGGCCCTGCCTTCCGGTTGAGTTGCGCGTCAGAGGTACTGGCGGATCGAGAGCACGACGCTCGCCGTGATCTCGTTGATCGGCCCGGCGAGTCCGGTGGACGAGAGGAAGAAGCCGAACATCACGGCGAAGAACGCCGGTCCGTAGCTGAGCGAGCCGTCGCGGAGGAGTCCGTAGACGATGAGCCCGAAGATCACGACGAGCGAGACGGTCACGGCCATGCAGGGGACCCTTTCGGGGTGGTAGGCGAGTGGGTGGTGGGCGGCGTCCCGTGGCCGGGACACGACGTGACGAGCAGGCCGAGGAAGACGCCGAGGACGCAGAGCCGGACGACCGCGCGCATCAGTGGCTGCCTTCTCGACGCAACCGCTGGACTCGGTTGAAGAGGCGCCGCCCGACGCGGATGCGGCGGCCATGCCCGTCGCAGCGGCGGCAGTGCTTGCCCTTCTTCAACCGCCCCTTGCGGTCTTGCACCAGCTGGAAGCCGAAGCCCCGGCACTTCCGGCAGGGACCGAACGGGCTGGCCGCACAGAGGGATACGTAACCCAAGGTGACGACGAGCAGGCAGAGGAAAGCAGTGAACGCGAGGGTCATCAAGGCCCCTTCCGCAGGGTTCCAGGGGTTTTCGCCGATGGGGTGCTACGTGCTAGATCGCAGGTGAAGCACTGTTCGGGGTGCTAGCAGGGGTGCTACCGGTAGCAGGTCACCCCGCTATCGGTAGCGGGCGGCGAGGACTACGCCGCTCTCCTGTTTCCGTCACGTTCGGCAATCGCCTTGGTGACGTCGGCCCGCACGATTCCGCGCCGAGTGGTGCGCGCTCCGTCGTCGGTCGTCCCGGCGACGCCGGTCGTCCTGACGCCGTGCGGCTTGAGCGCGGAGGTGACGTTCTCGCCCTTCCAGCCGCCGTAGACCTCCGGCCGGAGTTCGGCGAGCCGGGCCGCGATCCGCTCGTTCCACACGCGCTCTTCGGACACCGGGACGACGGCCGCGACATCGGCCAGCAGGTCGTACGACGGTCCCGCCGGGGCCTCGCTCTCCTCGCCGGCCGCGATGCCGGTCAAGGTGTGCTCGGCCTTGCGCAGCGCCAGCGCCCGTTGCGCGATGGCCTCGGTCGCCGGGTCGTCCAGGTAGGCCGTGCGTACCACGGTCGGCAGTGCGGACGCGCCGACAAGGTAGCCGTTGCCCGCGTCGCCCTCGGGCCGGAAGGAGGTCGCGCGGATGCCGTTCTTGTACGCCGAGGTGCCGAGGATCATGTCGTTCTCGACCTGGCCAGCGACGCGCAGACAGAACCGGATGGAGACGTTGCCGCTGACGCCGGTCGGGAGGGACTCCTTGTCGGGCCGCTGCGTGGCCAGCACCAGGATCACGCCCAGCGCACGCCCCAGCTTGATGACGAACTCGGCGTCTTCCCCGGCCTGTTTGCCGTACACGGGGTGCGCGAACAGGTTCTGGCACTCGTCGAACACGGCGAGCAGCGGCCAGAGTTTCAGGGAGCGCTTGTCCGCGATCTCCCGGGTGATCCGCTTGTCCGGGCACAGATCGCGGGGCAGCTTCTTCATCGCGGCGGCCC
>DATCQX010000457.1:0-26414 GCA_036569285.1 Streptomyces sp. | reverse complement strand
GCACCCGGGTGGCCGTCACCACGCTCATCGCGGCCGGTGTGCCGGAGAAGCGGGCACGGGTCGTCGTCGACGAGGTGGCCGCCGCGCAGGGGTGAGACAGCAGAAAAGAGACGGTGCCGGATGTCCCCTTCCGGCACCGTCCCTGGGCCGTGCGCCGCTCAGGCACAGCCCGTTCTGGGGGGTGGAGGAGGCCGGAATCGGGTTCCGGCCTCCGGTGTGCGGCGCTCAGGCGCCCACGGTCTCCGTCCGCTCCTCGGCGGCCGGTGCTTCCTCACCGTGCTTGACGGTGTGCCTGCGGCCCGGCAGGACGGCGATGACGATCAGGGTGCCGGCGGCCATGATGATGCCGCCGATGAGGCTGGTGTGGGCGATGGCGTGGGCGAAGGACTCGTGGACCGCCCCCAGCAGGGTCTGGGCCTGTTCGGCGCCGCCCTGGGGGTTCTTGGCGACCTGTTCCGCGACCGCGATGCCGCCGCCGACGGAGTCCTTGGCGGTGTCCATGGCCGCCGCCGGGAGGTGGCCGCCGACCAGGTCGGTCAGCTTGTCCTTGTAGGAGGTGGCCAGCAGCGAGCCGAGGATGGCGATGCCCAGCGAGGCGCCGAGTTCCAGGGCGGTGTCGTTGGCGCCGCCGCCGACCCCCAGCTCCGACTCGGGGAAGGAGCCCATGATGGTGTCGGTGGCGGGGGAGAGGCTCAGGCCGATGGCGAAACCGAGCAGGACGAGGGGGGCCAGGAAGTCGCTGTAGGCGGAGCCGGAGTCGACCCGGGTGAGCAGGAAGACGCCCACGGTGCCGATCACCATGCCGGTGCCGACCACCAGCTTCACGCCCAGCTTCGGAGCCAGCCTGCCGGTGACGGCGGCGCCGACGAACACGGATCCGGCCAGCGGCAGCAGGCGGATGCCGGTGTCCAGGGCGTCGTAGCCGAGGACGAACTGGAGGAACTGGGTGGAGTAGTAGATCGAGCCGAAGGTGCCGAAGAAGAAGAACAGCACGGCCATCATCGAGCCGCTGAAGGGACGCTCGGTGAACTTGCGCACGTCCAGCATGGGGTTGGGGTGCTTCAGCTCCCAGGCGACGAAGGCCAGCAGGCCGACGCCGGCGACGACGGCCGCGGTGATCGGGCCCGTGCCCCAGCCGAAGTGCGGGCCCTCGATGGTCGCGTAGACCAGGCAGCCGACCGACACGATCGACAGCAGACCGCCGACGTAGTCGATCCGGCCCATGTCCTCCGCCTTCGACGGCGGCACGAGCGTCAGCGCGCCGACGACGCCGAGGACGACGATGGGGACGTTGACCAGGAACGTCGAACCCCAGGCGTGGCTCTCCAGCAGCCAGCCGGCGGTCAGCGGGCCGACGGCGATGGCGAGGCCGGAGGTCGCGGACCAGGCGGTGATCGCCTTGGCGCGCTCGGCGCGCGGGAACATCGCGACCAGCAGCGAGAGGGTGGCCGGCATGACGACGGCGGCACCGACACCCATGATGGCGCGGGCGGTGATGACGAGGTTCGTCTCGTCGACCAGGCCGCCCATCACCGAACCCCCGGCGAAGATCAGCAGACCGAGGACGAGGGCGCCGCGGCGGCTGTACTTGTCGCCTATCGCGCCCAGCACCAGCATCAGCGCGGCGTAGGGGACCGTGTAGCCGTCGACGACCCACTGGAGGTCACTGCTGCTCAGCCCCAGGTCCTTGGTCATGTCGGGGGCGGCGACGATCAGTGACGTGTTCGCCATGACCACGATCAGCAGGCTGAGGCACAGGACCAGCAGGGCCCACCATCGGCGTGGGTACGGCTCGGTCATCTTCTCGACGGGTGTCTTCGCATAGAGCGGCATCGTGGGGCTCCTCGGCGGGAGGTGAAGCAGGGGCTTCGGGGGTGCGGAATCGATGGGATGGGTGCCTGCGGGGCCAAGGGGAGGCCGGGCACCAGGGGCAGTTAATTGCCCGCTGATGTGCAGACTAGTTTGTTGCTCGCCGATGTGCAAATATCGAGTGGCCCTCCCCGCGGCCAGAGCTCCATGGTCACTTCGGCGGCCGGACCGCGCGAGCGGAGGCGCACTTCCCGGGCAGCACTCGAAGAGGAGAACGATGTACCAGCCCCACCGCGACGAAGAGCCCCGCTACGGCGACGGCGCCGTGTACGCGAGCCCCCCGGGCCGGACCGGGCGGCGCGCGATCATCGCCGCCGCGTCCCTGGTCGCCCTGCTGGCCGGCGCGGTCGCGGTCGACCGGATCGCCGCTGCTCGCGCGCAGAGCCGTACGGCCGAGGCGTTCCAGGACGGCATGGGAACCGCCGATCGGCCGTCGGTGCACGTCAGGGGCTTTCCCGTGCTGAACCAACTGGCCGCGGGCAGCCTGGACCACGTCGACCTGACCGCCCACGACATCCCGGCCGACGGCACCACCCGCCCGCTCCCGGTGACGAGGCTGACGGTCGGGATGGACGGGCTGAAGACCTCGGGGAGCGCCGACGAGGCGCACGCGGACAGCGTCACGGCGACCGCGTTCCTGTCCTACGCGGACCTGTCGAACGCGCTCGGCGTGCGGGTGTCACAGGGGGACGGGCCCGGCCGCGTCGACGCGACCGCGAGCCTGCCGCTCGTCGGCGACGTGACCGTGAGCGCGGCCGTCTCGGCGGCCGAAGGCAACCGCATCGCCTTCACGGACGTACGCGCGGAGCGGGGGGAGCTCTTCCCTCCGCTGAAATCGATGCTCGACAAGGCCCTGGACGAGCCCGTCGCCCTGCGGAACGTGCCCGAAGGGCTCCGGCTGCGGTCGGTCACCACCACCGGGGACGGAATCGACGCCCACTTCACGGGCCGCTCGGTCGCGTTCCGCCCGGACTCGTCGTCCGCGTGAGGTCAGACGGTCTCGGGCAGGGGGCGCCGGGCGACCTCGGCGGCGTCGTCCGCGGACAGGCCCAGCATCCGCAGGACCATCTCGGCGAGGTTGGCGGCGGCCTCGTCGCCGTCCACCTCGGGGCGGGCGAACCGCAGCTCCACCAGGGAGAGCAGGGAGCCGCCCAGCGCGGACATGGCGACCACGGGGTCGAGGGGGGTGAAGCGGCCGGAGGCGATGCCGACCTGGAGATCGCGCAGGGCGCGCCGGGCCAGGCCGTTGCCGGAGTGTATGTGGCTGAGGCCGCGGCGGCGCAGGACCTGCATCAGCTCCGGGTGGGAGTCGGCCATGCGGCCGCTGAGCCGGAAGCCGGCCGCGAGGAGCTCCGCCGGATCGTCTATCCCCGTCAGGCCGTCGTCGAAGGCCTGCCCGAACTCCTCGAGGGCGTCGATCACGGCCGTCTCGAACAGCTCCGCCTTGGAGTCGAAGTGGTTGTAGAAGGAGCCGAAGCCCACGTCCGCGCGTTCCGCGATCGCCTGGATGCTCGCGCTGGTGTCGCCGCTCTCGGCGAGGATCTGCCGGGCCGCTCGCACGAGAGCCGCACGGGTCTCTGCGCGACGCCGCTCGAACCGGTTGTTGGGCAGGGCTGACGTAGACATGCCCGAAGTGTACCCATGGGGACGATGGTGATCGCAGTCCTGATGGATTCATCATTTCTCGTGTCAAGGGCCTTGACGATGAAAGCTTCACAGTTGATGATTTCCTCATTACGGCAATGTTGCTCGGAGGGCACCATGTCTGAAACACGCGTCAACGGCGATGTCGTCACGGCTCACCAGGACCTCCACAGCGAACAGGGCGCCCTGCGCGGCGAACACCCCGGCCGCTCCCGGAACCCCGTGATCAAGGTGGCGGACCTGGCCTGGCTGGAGTTCGAGAAGCCCGACCTGGACCGGGCGGAGGTCTTCGCCCGCGACTTCGGCTTCGGCGTCGCCGCCCGCACCGGCGGCGAGCTGTGGCTGCGGGGCACTTTCGCGGGCTCGCCCTGCATGGTGATCCGCCGCGGCCGTACGTCCCGGTTCATCGGTCCGGCGTTCCGCGCCGCCGAACGGGCCGACCTGGACCGGCTGGCCCGCACCACCGGAACGTCCGTACGGGACGCCGACGTCCCCGGCGGCGGCAAGGTGGTCGACCTGCTCGACCCCTCGGGCTTCCCGGTACGGGTCGTCCACTGCGGCGAACAGCTTTCCGCGCTGCCGGAGCAGCAGCCGCTGCTGCTCAACTTCGGCACGGATCACCGTCGTACGAACACCACCCAGCGCCCGCCGCGCGAGCCGTCCCGGATCCAGCGGCTCGGCCATGTGGTGCTGGAGACACGGGTGTTCGGCCGGGCGCTGGACTGGTACCTGGACACCCTCGGGATGATCGTCTCCGACTTCCTGTTCCTGGACGGGCAGCGCGACCGGGGCCCCACGATGGCGTTCATCCGCTGCGACCTGGGCGGCGTGCCCGCCGACCACCACACCCTGGCCATGCACCTGGGGCCGGGCACGGGATACGTCCACTCCGCCTACCAGGTCACCGACCTGGACTCCATCGCCGCCGGCGGCGAGTACCTCAAGGAGCGCGGCTACCAGCGCAGTTGGGGGATCGGCCGGCACGTCCAGGGCAGCCAGCTCTTCGACTACTGGCGCGATCCCGACCGCTTCATGCTGGAGCACTTCGCCGACGGCGACCTGTTCTCCTGCGACGTCGAACCCGGCTGGGCACCGATGTCGACCAGCGGGCTCGCCCAGTGGGGCCCGCCCGCGACACGTGACTTCCTCGGCGCGAGCCCCTCCCCGCAGCGGGTCCGTGACGTCGTCGAGGCCCTGCGCGGCGACAACGAGATGGACCCGGCGCGACTGCTCGGCCTGCTCAAGGCCGCAGGCTCCTGACCCCCCGCACATCCTCTGACGAAGGCACTGACATGAGCACCAATGTTCTGCGTACCGCCGACGGCTGGTGGGTCGTCCTCCCCCAAGCTCCCGACTCCGCTCGAACAGGGGGGACCCCCACCGCCCGGGCCGTCCGCGTCGACACCAAGGCCGTGACCACCGCCGAACTGCTGGCCGACCGCGCCGCCGTCGACGAGGCCGCGTCCTGCGGCGAGCCCGGTACGCCGGTCGCCGACCTGGTCGCGCTCTCGCCGGTCACCACGCCCTGCCGGGTCGTCGCCCAGATGGTCAACTACCGCAGCCACGCCCGCGATTCGGGCTTCACCGGCGACATCCCGCCCGCCTTCTTCCGCAAGGCGTCCGGCTCGGTCAGCGGCCCCGGCGACAGCATCGTCCGCCCCTCCCACGTGAAGTTCCTCGACTACGAGATCGAACTCGGGCTCGTCATGGGCGCGTCCCTGCCCGTCGGCACCGTGGTCGAGGAGCGGGACCTGCCGTCCTACGTCGCCGGACTGGTGATCACCAACGACGTCAGCGCCCGCGAGGTGCAGCTGACCAAGACGCAGTTCTACGAGAGCAAGTCGTACCCCACCTTCACGCCGACCGGCCCGTACCTGTCCCTGCTGGAGCCGGAGGACTTCGCCCATCTCCTGGACCTGCGGCTGAAGTTGAGCGTCAACGGCGAACTGCGCCAGGACCGCACCCTCGCCGACATGATCGTCCGCCCCGCCCAGGCCCTCACCCTGCTGGCCCGCTTCCAGACCCTGGACGCCGGCGACCTGCTGCTCACCGGGACCCCCGGCGGCACCGCGCTGAAGGCCCCGCCGAAGGCCGTCGAGAAGATCGGCACGCTGCTGCCGCCCGAGCTGAAGTGGAAGGCGTTCTTCAAGAGCCAGGCCAAGAACCCGCACTACCTGCGCACCGGCGACGTGATCACGGCGACGATCGCGACCCCCGACGGCCGCATCGACCTCGGCGAGCAGCGCACGCCCGTGACCACCGCGAACTGACACCCCAGGGGGAACCGCACATGACCGTCGACGAAGCCGTACGTGTGCCTGTCGTGATCGTCGGCGCCGGGCCGGTGGGCGTGACCGCAGCCCTCCTCCTGGCCCGGCGTGGAGTCCGCAGTGTCGTCCTCGAACGCCACCAGGACATCTACCCGCTGCCCCGCGCCGTCGCGACGGATGACGAGGTCTGCCGCATCCTCCAGGCAGCGGGCGTGGGTGAGGAGTTCACCGCCATCTCCCGTCCGGCGAACGGACTGCGGCTGCTGGACGCCCGGCACCGGGTGATGGCCGAGTTCCGGCGCACCGGGCACGGCCACCACGGCTACCCGCAGACCAGCATGTTCGACCAGCCCGAGCTGGAACGCGTCCTGCGCGACGCCCTGGCCCGGCGCCCGGAATGCGAACTGCGCAGCGGTGTCGAGGTCACCGGCGTCGGCCCGGACACCACGGGACCGGTGCGCGTCACCTACCTCGACGACCACGGCGAGCACGAGCTGTGGGCCGACGCGGTCCTCGGCTGCGACGGCGCGGGCAGCCTCACCCGCGAGGCGATCGGCAGCGGCTGGGAGGACCTGCGTTTCGAGGAGCACTGGACCGTCATAGACGCCGAGACGACGGGCCCCGTCCGCTGCTGGGAGGGCGTGGACCAGGTCTGCGACCCGAAACTGCCGGGCACGTTCATGCGGGTGAACGACACCCGCTACCGCTGGGAGTTCAGGACCGGGGAAGGGCAGGGGACGGTCCGCGAGCTGATCGCCCCGTGGCTGCCGCTCTCGTACGACGGTGACTTCGAGGTCGTCCGCAAGACCCGGTACACCTTCCGGGCGCGCGTCGCCGAACGCTGGCGCAGCGGACGGGTGTTCCTGCTCGGGGACGCCGCCCACCTCACCCCGCCGTTCGTCGGACAGGGCCTGTGCGCGGGGCTGCGGGACGCCTACAACCTCGTGTGGAAGCTCGCCCGCGTCCTTCGGCAGGGCGCCGACGAGCGGTTGCTGGACACGTACGAGAGTGAACGCAGGCCGCACGTGCGGCACGTGGTCCGGCTCGCGGTCGCCATGGGCTGGGCGATGACCGGCGGCCAGGACGGCGCCGCCGCGATCCGCCGCAGGGTGCTGTCCGCGGCCTGCCGCGTCCCCGGTCTGACCGAGCTGGCCGGCCGCGACCTCAGCCCGCCCCTGACCGCCGGACCGCTCGTGCGGCGCGGTGTCGGCCGGAGACTGGCGGGCACCCACTGCCCCCAGCCCCGGGTGGGGCGGTACACCCGGCTCGACGAGGTGCTCGGCGACTCCTTCGCCGTCCTGACCGCCACCGAGCCCGGCCCCTCCCTGACCGCGGTCGCCCACAGCCTCGGCGTGCGCGCCGTCCCGGTGGCCGACCTCGGCGACGACGGCACCCTCGCCGCCTGGCTGCGCGCCGGCAACGCGGACGCCGTCCTGCTGCGGCCCGACCGGGTCGTCATGGACGTCGTCCCGGCGGGCGGCCTCGGCTTCACCTCGACCGCCACCTGGGCGCCCCTCCTGCACACCACACGGACACCCGTCCCTTCCCCACGGACCGAGCCGAAAAGCCTGTCGAGGAGCACGACGCGATGAGCACCCCCTTCTTCACACCCGACCCGGAGACGGCGGCCTCCAGCCGCATCGCCGACTTCGCCCGACGCCAGGGCATCGCCCCCGGCGACTACGCCGCCCTGCACCAGTGGTCGGTCACCGACCTGGAGGGGTTCTGGGGCGCGGTGTGGGAGTACTTCGACGTCGACGCGGACACGCCGTACGAGCGGGTGCTGGCGGAGGAGGGGATGCCCGGGGCCCGGTGGTTCCCCGGCGCCACCCTCAACTACGCCCACCACGCCCTGCGCAGCACCGGGGACGACGACGTGGCGATCGTCGCCTTCGACGAGACCGGCGCCGGGTACGAGCTGAACGGCGCCCGACTGCGCGCCCTGGTCGCCTCCGTCGCCGCCACCCTGCGCGACCTCGGCGTCGGCAGGGGGGACCGGGTCGTCGGCTACCTGCCCAACACCCCGCACGCCATCGTCTCGTTCCTCGCCGCCGCGAGCCTGGGCGCCGTGTGGTCGGTGTGCGGACAGGACTACGCGCCCAAGGCCGCCGCCGACCGGTTCGCCCAGCTCGAACCCACCGTGCTGATCGCCGCCGACGGCTACCTCTTCAACGGCACCACCCACGACCGCCGCGACGCGACCCTCGAACTCGCCGGCGCGCTGCCGACACTCAGGGCCACCCTGCTGGTGGACCACGTGGGCCTGCCCTGGCCGTCGCGGGCCTACCCGTCGCTGGTCGTCCCCTGGGAGGACGCCTCGACCCGCGCCGAGGAACTCACCTGCGTGCCGGTGCCGTTCGACCACCCCCTGTGGGTCGTGTTCTCCTCCGGCACCACCGGCCTGCCCAAAGGCATCGTCCACGGCCACGGCGGCGTCCTGCTGGAGCACCTCAAGACGCTGGGCCTGCACTCCGACCTCGGCCCCGGCGACCGTCTCCTCTGGTACACCACCACCCACTGGATGATGTGGAACCTCGTCGTCTCCACCCTCCTGACCGGCGCCACCACCTGCACCTACGACGGCAGCCCGGTCCCGTACGCCCAGCTCGACATCCTGTGGGAACTGGCCGCCCGCCACCGCGTCACCGTGTTCGGCACCAGCCCCCAGTACCTGCTGGGCATGCGCAAGTACGGCATCGACCCCTCCGCGCACGACTTCTCGGCGATCCGGGTCGTCGGCTGCACCGGCTCCGCGCTGCCGGCCTCGGCCTACCCCTGGGTCCGGGACCACGTCGGCGAGCACGTCCTGCTGGCCTCCATCAGCGGCGGCACCGACGTCGTGTCCGGCTTCGCGGGCAGCGCGCCCACCACCCCCGTCTGGGCGGGGGAACTGTCGGCCCCGCACCTGGGCGTGGCGCTGGCCGCGTACGACTCCGAGGGCAAGCCGGTGGTGGACCAGGTCGGTGAGCTGGTCGTCACCCGGCCGATGCCGTCGATGCCGCTGTACTTCTGGAACGATCCCGACGGCAGCCGCTACCGGGACGCCTACTTCTCCTCCTACCCCGGCGTGTGGCGGCACGGCGACTGGATCACCGTCACGGGCCACGGCTCGGTGATCGTCCACGGCCGCTCCGACAGCACCCTCAACCGCAACGGCGTCCGCCTCGGCAGCGCCGACATCCACGACGCCGTCGAACGCCTCCCCGAGATCACCGAGGCCCTCGTCATCGGGGCGGAGGAGCCGGACGGCGGGTACTGGATGCCGCTGTTCGTGGTCCTCGCGGAGGGCGCCGAACTGGACGACGCCCTGCGGGATCGCATCCGTGAGGCGGTCCGCTCGGGTGCCTCGCCGCGCCACGTCCCCGACGAGATCCTCGAAGTCCCGGCCGTCCCGCACACCCGTACCGGGAAGAAGCTGGAGGTCCCGGTGAAACGGCTGCTCCAGGGGGCTCCGGTCGAGCAGGTCGTCAACCTCGCCACCGTGGACAGCCCCGAACTCATCGACCACTACGCGCGTCTGGGCGCCGCGCGCCGCGCGGGCAGGGGGGCCACGGTATGACCATCGTGCTCGCCGTCGTCCTGTCCCTGGTCTTCCTCCCCCTGGGCCTGGCCAAGATCGCAGGGGTACCGGCCATGCGGCAGGCGGCGGCCCACCTCGGCATGTCGACCGGCGTCTACCGCGTGGTCGGCGCGCTGGAGGTGGCCGCTGTCGCCGGTCTCCTGACGGGGCTGAGCCGGCCACCGCTGGGTGTGGCCGCCGCGACTGGCCTCGCCCTGCTCATGGCAGCGGCGGCGGTGGTCCACCTGCGCCACGGCGACCCTCCGGTCCGGGCCGTCCCGGCCGCGGCCCTGGCCCTCGTCGCTGCGGCGCACGCGGCAGCGGCCATCGGCTGACGTGCGGGGGTCGCGAGAGAGCCGGCGGGGGTATCGCGAGAATCGCGTCCAGCTCAAGAACGTGGACGCGGTTCAGGGTGATGAGGAAGCGCTGCCCTGGCGTCTGCGGGCCGAGAGACCGAGCGGGTGCGATGGACGGGGCTCAAGCAACCGGCGGGGCCGCCCCCGCCGGCTCGGTCACTGTCCGGCGGCCTCCTGGGCGATCCGCTCGAACTGGGCGCCCATGGCCTCGGACAGGGCCTGGGCGGCGGAGAGGGGGCGGACCATGACGGTGAAGTCGTCGATCCGGCCCTCTTCGTCGAAGTGCAGGAAGTCGCAGCCCTGGAGCTTCTTGCCGTCGACGGTGGCGGTGAAGACGAACGCGTGGTCGCGGCCGTCGGGGTTGGCGATCTCGCGGACGTAGGTGAAGTCCTCGAAGACGCGGGTCACGGCGCGCAGGATCGCGGCGGTGATCGGCTTGCCCGCGTACGGCTTGAAGGCGACGGGGCTGGTGAAGACGACGTCGTCGGCCAGCAGTGCCTCGACGGCGTCCATGTCGTCGTTCTCGACGGCCTTGCGGAACGGGTGCACGGATCCCACCTCTTATTCACTATGTTGATTAATCGCAGATGCTAGCTTAGGCCCATGGCTTTGCGGAACGCGGTGATGGCCGCGCTGTTGGAGGGCGAGGCGTCCGGTTACGACCTCGCGAAGGCGTTCGACGCGTCGGTCGCCAACTTCTGGATGTCGACACCCCAGCAGCTCTACCGGGAGCTGGAACGCATGGAGGCGGAAGGGCTCGTCGCCGCCCGTGTCGTCGAGCAGGAGCGCCGCCCCAACAAACGGCTGTTCTCGCTGACGCCGGCCGGGCGGGAGGCCGTGCGCGCCTACACCGCCGAGCCGCTGGGCAAACCCTCCGCGATCCGGGACGAGTTGCTGGTCAAGGTGCAGTGCCTGGACGCCGGGGACATCGCGGCCGTCCGGACGGCCGTCGCCGACCGCATGGAGTGGGCCACCGCCAAACTCGCCCGCTACGAACGGCTCCGCCGCCGCCTGCTCGACGGGCGCTCGGAGGAGGCGTACTTCGCCGAGGCCGAGCGCATCGGCCCGTACCTCACCCTGCTGCGCGGCATGTCGTTCGAGCGGGAGAACCTCGCGTGGGGGGACATGGCGCTGCGCAGGCTCGACCAGCGCAGCGCCGCACTCACTGATACGACTGGTCAACAAAGTGACTGATCGGGCTTGGGGGCGTCGGCCTCGGCCGGGGCCTCATACGGCCGACGGGGCGTCCTCGCTGGGCGTGCCCACGGGCAGGAGGGTGGGCCGCTTGGCCCGGCGGCCGTCGCCGGAGGAGCGCCCGCGCACGCGGCGCAGGAGCCAGGGGCCGAGGAAGGAGCCCGCCCAGCGCAGTTCGGTGGCGGCGGCCCGCCAGGGCGTGGGGCGCGGACCGTCCGCCGGCAGGGGCAGTGCCCAGCTGTCGTCGGTGCCGGGCAGGCCGAGCGTCTGGGCGGCGGCCGCGGCGATGCGGGCGTGCCCGAGGGGGCTGGAGTGCAGCCGGTCGCTGCTCCACAGGCGCGGGTCGGTCGCCACCGCGTGGGCGGCCGTCTCCGCCACCAGGACGCCGTGGCGCCCGGCCGCCTCCCGGACGCGGTCGTTGAGCGCGAGCACCCGCTTGGCGACGGGGCGGGCCAGCGGCGTGATGCGCCCGACGTCGGGAGTCATGATCGTCACCACCGTGGCGCCCTGCGCGGTGAGCGCCGCGAACATCGCCTCCAGGTGGCCGGCCACCTCGTCGAGATCACAGCTCGGCCGCAGCACATCGTTGACCCCCGCCACCACAGTGGCCAGGTCGGGCCGCATCGCGAGCGCCGGGCCGAGCTGCTCCGCATGCACCTGCCCGACCTTGCGGCCCCGCACGGCGAGGTTGGCGTAGAGCAACTCGGGGTTGCTCCGCGCGACCTCCTCGGCGAGCCGGTCGGCCCACCCCCTGAGCCCGTGGACGTCGTCGCCGTCCCCGACGCCCTCCGTGTGGCTGTCACCCAGGGCGACATAGCGCAGATACGCACTGTCCGACACGGGCCGACCGCCTCTCGCACACCGCTGGCACAGGACGACCAGCCATCGATACCGAACTAAGCACGTAGGTGCATTGTTGAGTATGAAGATAGCAGGTGGTCGCCGGGCCCGGTCAGCCCCTCCACGCCGCGAGGGGCGGGAGCGGAGGGGAAGGGGGCAGCAGCGCGGCGGACGAGGTTTCCGTGGCTCCGTCCGTGGGCGTGGCCTCGTCCGACGGACCGGAGCCGGCCTCCTCGGTGATCAGGACCACGGTGCTGCCCACCGTCACCTCGCTTCCGGCCCCAGGGGTGCTGGACGTCACCACCGCGTCGGACGCCTGGGAGTACCCGGTGGCGGCACCGGCCTTGAGGCCGAGCGCGTTCAGTTCCTCCTGGACCTCCTGAAGGGTCTTGCCGACGAGGTCGGAGGGGATCCGGACGGTCTGCGCGGCCTTGGCGACCTCGACGTCGACGGTGGTACCCGGCGACACCTCCTCGCCGGAGGCGATGCCCTGTCCGACCACGGTCCCGGCCTCGGAGTCGCTCTCCACCTCGGTCGTGCTGCCCAACTTGAGGTTCTGCGCGGCCAGCAGCTTGCGGGCCTGGCTCACGGTGACGCCGGAGAGGTCCGGGACGGTGGACTTGCGTACCTCCTTGGCCACGGTGAGGGTGATCTCGGTACCCTTCTCGACCTGCTCACCGCCGTCGGGATCCTGCTTGAGGACGGTTCCGGGATCCTGGTCCCCGGACTCGACGCGCCGCACCTTCACCTGGAAGCCCTTGTCCTGGAGGATCCGGGACGCGTCGTCCTCGTTCTTGTCCGTGACGTCCGGCACCTCGATCTTGGGCGCGCCGGTGGAGACGGTGACGGAGACGGTCTCGCCCTTGGCGATCTCGCCGTCCACGGGGCTCTGTTCGCACACGTGCCCCGTCGGCTGGTCCGCGCAGGGCTCCTGCTTCGCGACGGTGACCGTGAGGTCGACGTTGCCCGCGGCCCTCCGGGCGTCCTCCAGGGTCTGCCCGACGAGGTCGGGGACGGCGACCTTGCCGTCACCGGGCGTGTCCCGCCCGAACAGGAACCAGCCCGCCACCAGTGCGAGGACGACGACCGCGACGCCCGCCGAGACCAGCGCGGCGTTCCCTCGCCGCCGGCCCCTCTCACGGTCGTCCGCGTCGTCGTACGGCACGTCCTGCTCTTCCGCCGGGGGCGGGGTGTTCGGCGCGAGCGGACCCGTTCCGAGGTACGCCTCGATGTCGCCGAGCATGTGGTCGGCGGACTGGTAGCGGTGGGCCGGGTCCTTCTCCAGGGCGCGCAGGACGATGGCGTCGACCTGAGGGCCGACCTCGGGGTTGAACAGGCTCGGCGGGCGGGGCGCCTCCTGGATGTGCTGGTACATCACCGCCATCGGGGTGTCCCCTGTGAACGGCGTGCGGAAGGTGAGGAGTTCGTACAGCAGGCAGCCGGTCGAGTAGAGGTCGGAGCGCGCGTCGATGTCCTGGCCCGTCGCCTGCTCCGGCGAGAGGTACTGGGCGGTCCCGATGACGACGGACGTCTGTGTCATGCCGGTGTCCCGCGCGTCCCGGGCGATCCCGAAGTCCATGACCTTGACGTCGCCCGTCCAGGTCAGCATGACGTTCGCCGGTTTGATGTCGCGGTGCACGATGCCGTGCTCGTGGGAGTGGGCGAGGGCGCGCAGGATTCCGGCGGTCACCTCCAGGGCGTGTCCGACGGTCATGGGCGGCCAGGAGCGCAGGGCGTCGCGCAGGGTCGTCCCGTCGACGAACTCCATGACGAGGTAGGGGAGTTGGCCCCCGTACGTCAGGTCCTCGCCGGTGTCGTAGACCGCCGCGATCGCGGGGTGGTTGAGCGACGCGGTGGACTGCGCCTCGCGCCGGAACCGCTCCTGGAGGGCCGGTTCGTGGGCGAGGTCGCCGCGCAGGGTCTTCACCGCCACCGCCCGGTCGAGCCGGAGGTCGTGGGCGAGGTGCACGTCGGCCATGCCGCCGGAGCCGAGCAGGCGGCGCAACTCGTACCGGCCGCCGAGAAGGGGCGTGGGGGGACCCTGGTGAGCAAGGGTCAGGTCGTCTGGTCCGCCGAGGTTCACTGCGCTGCTCCACAGAGGGTCGAAGGGCTGGACCGGGGCATGACACGGCAGGGCGTCGCCCGCGAGGCCAGGAGCACAGAGAAATAATTGCACATCGTCGGGCAATTATGTGAGCGGATGGCGAGGTGGATGGTGAGAGGCCCGTCACGGGGGCGGGCTCAGTCGTCGGACACGGCCCGCGCGACGTCCTCCGCCACGGCGCGCGCCCGCGGCTCGGGCACTCCGGCCGCGATCAGTGTGACGACGGCGATCCGCGTGCCGCCGTCGCTCTCCAGGGTCCCGGCGTTGACCGCCTCCAGCAGGGCGAGCGTCATCGCTTCGAGGCCGGCGCTCAGCGCGGGGGCCGGCAGATGCGTGTGGAAGACGCCGTCCCGCTGCCCGCGCTCCAGGACGGCTGTCGTCGCCGCGCGGGCCGGTGCCAGGACGTCGGCCACCCCCTCCGCGCCGAGATCGCGCTTGGCCAGTGTGAGGAGGAGGCGGTAGCGGTCTCCCACGGGGCGCATCGAGAACACGAGGTGGGCCAGTGCCCGTTCGGCCGGCTCGTCCTGCGCGCGCTCCGCGCCGGCCGCCACCGCGGCTCCGAGCGCCTCGGAGGCTTCGTCGGCGAGGGCCTCCAGCAGGGCCGCCCGCCCGGGGAAGTGTCCGAACAGCGTCCGCCGCACGACACCGGCCGCCTGTGCCAGTTCCTCCAGCGTGACGTCCGGGTTGACGGCCAGCTCTCGCCGGGCCGTGGCCAGAATGCGCGCCCGGTTCGCCCGCGAGTTGCGACGGAGTGGCTCACGGGCGACCGGCTTGGGCATGCGGACCTCGGTGGATCGGTGCGGAGAGGGGCGGGGGCGTTCGGATTTCCGGGCTTGCGTGCGGGCTGTTATGCCGGGCGGGCGGCGGAAGGGCGACGTCTGCGGACCGCTGCGCGGCCGCGGGGCGACGGAGCCGGGTCCGCGGCCTGCGGGGTTCTTCGAGGCCGCCCCGGACATGGTTCGGCGCGGCGCCTGCCGGAGCCGTCAGTAGGGGTCGGCCGTCTGTGAAGAAGTACTTGCACATTGATGAGCAGGCTAGATTGTTGCCCGTCGGTGTGCAAATATCTCGACAGCCCCCGTCCTTCTCCCCGCAGAGGTGCCGATGTGAGCAGCCCATCGACAGACCCAGCACCACGGATCCGGTACACCACACGCAGCCGCATCCTGGAGGCGGCCCGGCAGGAGCTGGGGCGCGATCCCGACTGCAGCCTCGGCGGCATCGCCGAAGCGGCCGGAGTGTCCCGGCGTACCGTCTACCTCTACTTCGCAGGGCGTACGGCGCTGTTGTCGGGGCTGGTGGAGGAGGTCGAGGAAGCGGTCCGGCGGGCGATCGACACCGCGAGCCCGCCCGACCCCGGCGCCGCCCCCGGCCCCGTCGATGCCTTGGCGCGTTTCGTTCTCGCCCTCTGGCCGGTCGGGGACTGCTATCGCATGCTGATCGGACTCGCCGGCCAGGACCTCGGCCCGGACCGGACGCGCGAGGTCCTGGCCCCCGCGCGGGAGAGGGTCGCCGGCATCCTCGCGGAGGGGCAGCGCCAGGGCGTTTTCCACACGGCCGTCCCCCCGGGCCCGCTCAGCAGCGCCGTCGAAGCCCACCTGCTCGCCCTCCTCGGCGCGGTCAACTCCGGCATGTGGACCGACGACGGCACCGGCACCGCCGTCGCGGCCCTGGTCGCGGCCGGAGTCGACAGCACCACCGCGACCTTCGTGGTCCGCGGGCTTCACGGCACCGAACCGATCCCGTCCCCTCACCGACCGCGCTGAAGGAAGAGCCCCGCCCATGTCAGAGTCCCCGTACCGATACGACGACGCCCCGCACTTCGATCCGTACCGCTCTTACGGCCACGGCGACTTCACCGACGCCGAGAGGCAGGCGCCCGCGCCGAGGCGCAGCCGCCGACGCCCCCTCGCCTTCGTCGCGGTCCTCGTCACGCTCGTCCTCCTCCCCGTCGCCGCCGACCGTGCCGTGGCCGCGCGCATCGAGTCCCGTACCGCCAAGGCGTTCCAGGAGGGCATGGACACACCCCTGCCTCCGCTGGTCCACGTCCGCGGCTTCCCGGTGCTGACCCAGGCCATCTCCGGCACCCTCGACCACGTCGACATCACCGCCCACGACATACCCGCCGACGGCGACACGAGGCCCCTCCCGGTGAGTGAACTCTCGCTCCGGCTGGAGGGGTTGACGAAGTCCGACGACGACAGCGAGGCCCGCGCCCGCAGCGCCGAGGCGACCGCGTCTCTGTCGTACAGGGACCTGTCGAGCGCCCTGGGCCTGGAGATCTCCCAGGGGAGCCGCCCCGGTCAGGTGAGCGCGCTGGTGCTCCTGCCCTTCGGCAAGCAGGCCACCGTGACGAACACCGTCGCCGCGTCCTCCGGCAACCGGATCGTCTTCAAGGACTTCGCCGTCACGGGCGGCATACTGCCCGGCGACGGCGGCCACCTCCTCGACAAGATCTTCACCCAGCCGATCCAGCTGCGGAACATCCCCGACGGCCTGCAACTGCGCTCGGTCACCACCACGGACACCGGCCTCACCGCCCGTTTCTCGGGCAATTCCGTCACCTTCCACCCCGAAGGCGTGACAGGACGCGGCACTTCACTCACCACGACCGTGATCGCCTGACAGTCAGGCCAAGGGACGCCGGGACCTCCCGGTCACGGCCCGCCACCGGCGTTCCGGCGCGTCCTCGCCGTCAGAGGGCGGTCTGGCCGCCGTCCAGGACGAGGTCCTGGCCCACGGTGAAGGCCGAGGCGTCGGAGGCCAGGTACACGACGGCTTCCGCGATCTCTTCGGGCAGGCCCACACGTTTCACGGGGATGCCGGAGCCGAGCGCCTCCAGCATCGCCGCACGCCGCTCTCCGAACTTGGCGTACAGGGGGGTGTCCACCGGCCCAGGGCTGATCGCGTTGAACCGGATGCCGTGCGACGAGAGGAGGTCCGCGTTCCACGACCGCATCAGGGAGCTGACGGCCGCCTTCGTCGCGGCGTAGGCGTTCGACCGCCCGTAGCCGCCGTGTGCGCTGGCGGACGAGTTGAGGATGACCGAGGACGGGTCGGCCAGCACGGGTATCAGGGCCTGCGTGAGGAAGAAGACGCTCTTGACGTTGATGTCGAAGAGCCGGTCGAAACTGTCCTCCGTGTGGTCCTCGAACGGCCGCCAGTCCGAGACGCCGGCGTTCAGGAAGGCCACGTCCAGCCCTCCGAAGTGCGCACGCACCCGCTCCGCCAGGCCGCGCTGCGCGTCGAGGTCGCGCGCATCCGCCCGGATCACCGGCACCTTGTCCCCGAGGACCTGTCGCGCGTTGTCGATACTGGCCGGGGTCACGCCTGTGACCAGCACGTCCGCCCCTTCCGCGACGAAACGCCGCGCGGTCTCCAGGCCGATCCCGCTCGTGCCGCCGGTGACGAGGGCGCGCTTGCCCGCAAGACGGTTCATGTGTCTGTTCCTTGTCGAGATGTGAGGTGACTGAGAGGTCCGGCCGACACGCGCCCTAGACGAGGCGCGGGGCGTGCCGGATGTCGTCGGAGGTGAGGTGGAAGCCGTCGGGACAGGCGGCGGGTTCGGTGGACCGCCAGGCGTACCAGCACCGGGAGCAGGAGTGCATGACCCAGTGCCCGGGGACGGGCGACTCGGCGACCGGGCCGGTCCGCGGCGAGCTGCAACGCGGGCAGACGGGGGGTGTCATCGCAGCATCTCCTTGAGGGTGCGCTCCCAGTCGGCGGTTTCCGGGTAGGGGGTGATGAGCTGGTCGTCCTCACCGCGGACGTCCGGGGCCCTGGGGGTCGTGGCGTCCAGGACGAGGCGGGTCGTGATTCCCTGGGGATCGCTGGCGGGGTCCAGGGGGTTGCCGAACATCCGCGGGATGCTGATGGTGTCGTGCTGGGGGTTGAACTTCACGGACAGGGCCCACATGACCCGTTCCAGGTTGAACGGGTCGACGGTCTCGTCCACGACGATGACGACCTTGGAGTAGCCGATGCCGTGCGGGGTCGTCAGCGCGCGCAGACCGACGACGCGGCCGAACCCGCCGTGGCGGACCTTGGTGGAGATGATGTTGACCAGGCCATGGGTGTACATGGCGTTGACGGCCTGGACCTCGGGGAACGCCTCCTTGAGCTGCCGGTATATCGGCACGGAGGTGTTGAGCGCCATCAGGTAGTCGATCTCGGTCCAGGGGAGGCCGAGATAGAGGTGTTCGAAGATCGGGTCACGGCGCATGTGGACGCGGTGGATCCTGACGACGGGCAGGGCGCGACCGCCCGAGTAGTGGCCGGTGAACTCGCCGAAGGGGCCTTCGAACTCGCGCTCCCCGTAGAGGACTTCGCCTTCCAGGACGACCTCGGACCCCCAGGGCACGTCGAGTCCGGTGTACGGGGCCTTGACGATCGGGTAGGGGACGCCGCCGCGCCAGGCGCCTGCCATCTCGTACTCGGACTGGTCGTAGGCCAGCGGGGTGCTGGCGACCAGGGTCAGGACGGGGTCGTTGCCGATGGCGATGGCGATCGGCAGGGCGGTCCTCTCGCCGTCGGAGGCCATGATGTGGCGGCCGAAGTCGTGCGGGGGCCCGGACTGGAGGCCGAGGTGGTCGGGTCCCTTGACCTGCATGCGGTAGATCCCGACGTTCTGCTTGCCGAAGTTGTCCGGGTCGGCGGAGTCGCGGGTGACGACGGCCGCCTTGTCGATGTACGGGCCGCCGTCGGCGGGGTTGAGGCGGAAGACCGGCAGCAGCTCGAAGAGGTTGATGTCCTCGGAGATGCTGATCTCCTGCCACGGTGCCTCGGTGCGGCGTTCGACCGGTACGGGGAACTTCTGCCAGCGGTCACCGAGTTCGAAGAACTGCTCCTTGAGGGAGGCCTCCTTGGGGAGGCCGAGCATCAGTGCGTGGTTGGCCCAGGAGCCGTGGACGTTGAGCGCGACGCGTGCGTCGCTGAAGCCCTTGATGTTCTCGAACAGCAGGGCCGGTGCCGTGTTGCCGTCGAGGTTGGAGACGGCACGGCCGGCGGCGCCGAGATCAGGTTCGGGCAGGACTTCACGGTCGATGCGCAGCAGTTGCCTGTCGGCTTCGAGCGCGCTCAGGAAGCCGCGCAGATCGTCATAGGGCGCTTGCATGAGATACCTCCCGGGAGACGGGTGCGTATTCCTCGGTGCGGATGGGGCTTGCAGGGGTGGCGGGAGTGTTCTTCCGGGGCGGCGGGCCTTCCCAGCGGCGGGTGTCGGGCAGTTCCAGGCCGAACTGGTCCAGCAGCCGCGCGACCGTGTGGTCGACGATCTCGTCGACGGATCCGGGGCGGTGGTAGAAGGCCGGCATGGGCGGCACGATGGAGGCGCCCATCCGGGACAGGGCCAGCATGTTGTCCAGATGGATCTCGCTGAGCGGCGTCTCACGGGGCACCAGCACGAGCCTGCGCCGTTCCTTGAGGGTGACGTCGGCGGCCCGGCCGATGAGCCCTTCGCCGTACCCCATGCGGATGGCGGCCACCGTCTTCATGCTGCACGGAACCACGATCATGCCGTCGGTGCGGAACGATCCGCTGGAGATGGCGGCGGCCTGGTCCTTCGGGCCGTAGGTCCGCATGGCGAGCGCACGGACGTCGTGGACGGAACAGTCGGACTCCATCTCGATCGTGGCTCTGGCCCACTGGCTGAGCACGAGATGGGTCTCCACGTCGAGCGTGCGCAGCGCCTCCAGCAGCCGTATGCCGATGATCGCGCCCGTGGCACCGGTCATGCCCACCACCAGTCGCATCGGCCCTCCTTCCAGTGTCACTCCGTACTCGGAATGTAAGAACACGGAATGTCCGTGCCTGGACTAAGGTAGGACCGAGGAAGCGCGAAACGCAAATGCCGATGCGCGGAAGTGAAGGGCTGGACATGCGGGACACGGACAGGCCAGGTCGTGCGGGGTCCGACTCTCTCGACCCCCTCGAAGCGACGGGCCACCTGCTGCGGCGGGCGAATCAACGCTTCGTGGCGCTCTGGTCCGGCGCCATGCCGGGAGGCCTGACGGCGCCCCAGCTCGCCGTCCTGGCCCTGCTCGCCGTCGAGCAGCCGCTGGACCAGCAGACCATCGGGGAACGCGGCGGCTTCGACAAGTCGACCTGCGGCTACCTCATCGACCGCATGGACCGCGCCGGCCTCGTCCAGGCGGCCGTCGACCCGGACAACCGGCGCCGCAAGCTCGTCCACCTCACCCCGGAAGGCCGTAGCGCCCTCGACGAGGCGCTCCCGGTGAAAAGCCAGGTGGAAGAGGCCCTGACGGCATCGCTGACCCCGAGTGAGAGAACGGAACTCGACCGCCTGCTCACCAAAATGCTCACCCTGCAGGGCGACGGTTCTGTACCTGGCGAGCTTGAAGGGCGCTGAGGACTGACCGGAGGCCGTGCTCGCGGGCGTAGCGCACCGGACGAGGCACGGTGCCCGCCGGCGAGGCCGCGCCGCTCGTGGCCCGCGGGCCGGCCCACTCCGCGACCGGGGACACCGGCACGGCCGGATCCACACGCCCTTCAGAGGACACTCGCCGCCTGAGGCGTGCACGAGCGACCCCGGGGGGCGAGCCGACGATCACTCAGGCCGCCGCCCCCGCCACTGGGCCGCGTCGAGATGTTCTCGGGCGCGGTGTTCCCCGGCCAGTACTTCCAGCCGGTGCGCGACAGGGCACCCGCGATGTCGGCCGCGATGGTGGGGGCCTGTTCCTGGGGTGGCTGGGCGCCTTGGCCGCCCGGAACCAGGTGGCCGCGGGGAACTCGGTGCCGCCGGCGGTCGGCTGTTCCCTGTTCATGCTGGACATGCTCCAGGTGGGCGACCCCCTGGCCGACGCGGTGATCCTGGAGATCGACGAGCTCGGCAAGGAGGCCAAGCGGCAGCTGAACCAGGGCCTCGCCCACGGCCCCGACAGCCTGGACAACCCGCCGCAGGCCGCCGCCGCGTTTTTGACGCAGCTGGAGACCCTGCCGGAGTGGATCGACCACGAGGCGCTGGTGGCGGGAGACGTGGGCGACCTGTCGATCCCTCCGCTGTGGAACTTCCTGACGGCCGCGGGCCTCCAGCTGAGCCACGTGTACGCCTCGCCCAGCTGCTCGTTCAGACGGGGTCGCTCACCACCATGTCGCCCCGGCGCCCCCGGGTACGTGAGCACGGCCCAGATACGGCTGCTGCACGCCCGAGTGCGGCACACGGCCACGAAGCACGGCTGGGACGGCACCGAGTGGGGCGTGCCCATCAACCAGGTCGACGTCGCGCGCACCTGGCTCGACTTCATCGCGGTGCCCTTCCTGGCGGCACGCAAGCTCGGCATCGTCTTCACCGAGGAGGAGCAGGCCGAGCGCTACCGGTACTGGTCGTACCTCGGCCATCTGCTGGGCCTGGACGAGCGGTTCCACCTCGCCGTCCGCAGCGACGACGACGCCGAGGCCCTGCTGGACCTGCTGGACTCCACCGTCGCCGAACCCGACGACAACTCCCGGGCACTGACCGAGGCGTCGCCGGCGGCCAATGCCGAGGCACTGGCGGCCGGCCCGCTGTCCATGCTGGACCGCGCGACCCTGCGGGACCTCTTCAACGGTCTGCTCCGCTTCTACTACGGCGACCGGTTCGCCGATGCCATGCGGTTGCCCCCCTCGCGGAGCGCCGGGCTGATCCCGCTGCTCGGCGCCGCCGCCGCGCAGTCCTGGCAGCTGCAGCGCAGCACGCCCGAGACCGCCGCGCTCGCCCGGGAGCGGTTCACCGCCATCAGGGCCGACGCCGCCGAGGCGCTGACGGGCCACACCGCCTATCAGACGAACGTCTCCGCGGAAACACCGGAATCACCAGCAGCCCCCGTGGCCTGACCCGAGCCGCCCCGCACTCCACCGACGTCAACACCGTCGTCAACGCCACCACCGAGCAGGCCATGGGCCGCACCCCCTCGGCGACGCCGCCGATGCCGACGCCGCCGTCACCGCCGCGCGCCGCGCCTTCGGCGGCACCGGCTGGTCCGACCTGGCCCCGGCCGGACGCGCCGACATCCTGGAGCGGTTCGCCGACGAGATGGAGAAGCGCTCCACCCTCATCGCGGAGACCGTCACCTCCGAGAACGGCATGCCCATCGGCCTCTCCGCCACGGCCAACGGCCACTCGGGAGCCGGCCTCCCGCGCTACCACGCCGGTCTGGTCCGCGAGCTCCCGCTGGAAGACATACGCGTGGGCGACCTTCCGGGCGAGATCCTGGTCCGGCGTGAGCCGCTGGGCGCGGTGGCCGCCCTGGTGCCGTGGCACTACCCGCAGGCCCTGGCCATGATGAAGATCGCGCCCGCGCTCGCGGCCGGCTGCACCGGCGTCCTCAACGTCGTCCCCGGAGGAATCGAGGCGGGCGAGGCACTCGTGGCCCACCCCGGCGTCGACAAGATCGCCTTCGCCGGCTCCACCGCCACCGGACGCACCGTCGGCTCGATGCCGGACGGCTGCTGCGCCCGGTCACCCTCGAACTCGGCGGCAAGTCCGCGGCCGTCATCCTCGACGACGCCGACGTCCCGACGGCCGTGGCCGCACTGGCGAAGCTGTCGTTCCCCAACAACGGGCAGACCTGCACCGCCAACACCCGCGTCCTCGCCCCCGCCCACCGGTATGCGCGGGTCCTCGACGCGGTCACCGACCTGGCCCGGTCCCTGACCGTCGGCGACCCCTTCGACCCGGCCACCGCCATCGGCCCGGCCGTCTCCGCCCGGCAGCGGGAGCGGATCGAGGGATACATCAGCACCGGCCGCACCGAGGGCGCCCGCCTGACGACCGGTGGCCGCCGCCCCTCCCACCTCGACCGCGGCTGGTTCCTCGAACCCACCGTCTTCGGCGACGTCGGCAACGACATGGTCATCGCCCGCGAGGAGATCTTCGGCCCCGTCATTCCCTACCGGACCGCCGACGTCGAGCGCGGCACGGTACATCCGCACCGGCACCGTCGGCGTCAACGGCCACCGCATGGAGAACGCCGCTCCGTTCGGCGGCTACAAGGCCAGTGGCCTCGGCGGCGAGAACGGCGTCGAGGGACCGCTGGCGTACTTCCAGGTGAAGTCCGTCCTCCTGCCGGCCGCCTGACTCCCGGCTCCCTCGCACCGAGGCGGGGATCATGAAGCCCGATGCTGGACGACCGTCCAGTGCGCCCCGGGGACCAGGAGCAGACGCGCGAGCGGATGCTGCGCCGAGCCCTCGAAGTGTTCACGGAGTTCGGTTACGAGGGCGCGTCGATCGGGATGATCGCCTCTGGCACGGGGCTGACGAAGGCGGCGGTCACCTACCACTTCCGCACCAAGGAGGACCTCCTCAACGCGGTGGTGGAGCCCGCCTTCACCGACCTGGACGCGTACTTCGAGAAGTGGGAACCCGGACCTCTCAAGCCCGCGCGGCGACGCGTGGCGATCGCCGACTTCGTGGCACTCCTGGTCAAGCACCGCGCCCTCCTCGCGTTCCTGGCCAAGGAGGGCGACCGCCGGGACCCCGAGCCCGTGATGCGCCAGTGGCCGCGGGTCTCGAAGCGGTTCGCTCAGCTCGTCCACGGCGACGCGAAAGACCTCAGCGAGCGGCTCCACCTCGCCGCCGTCGTCCGGGGCCTCGCCCCCCGTACCCCGACCACACCACCCGCGGCCGTACCGGGGATCAGGCCGCGACGAGTTCCTGCTCGCGGTCCGGTGCCTGGGACTTGGGCTTCTTGTTCGGCAGGGAGAGGCGGACGACCTTGCGCCAGGCGGAGAACACCTGCTTGGGCAGCGGCCCGGTGACGTACTCCAACTCGTACTTCTCGAACAGCGCGCGGACCTTCACGGAGACCTCGGCGTAGCGGTTGCTCGGGAGGTCGGGGAAGAGGTGGTGTTCGATCTGGTGGGAGAGGTTGCCGGTCATGAAGTGCATGGCCTTGCTGCCGCTGATGTTCGCGGAGCCCATCATCTGGCGCAGGTACCACTGGCCGCGCGTCTCGCCCTTGATCGACCGGCGCTCGAAGACCTGCACACCCTCGGGGAAGTGCCCGCACATGATCACCGAGTGGGACCAGAGGTTGCGGACCAGGTTCGCGGTGAACGTGGCGGCGAGCGTGGTGAGGAACGACGGGCCCGACAGCAGCGGGTGGATCACGTAGTCCTTGAGCACCTGCCTGCGGATCTTGCGGCCCACGGCCCGCACCCGCGCGCGGAACTCCGGGTCCTTGCGGCGGCGCTTGCGGAGGTTCTTGCCCAGCTCCAGGTCGTACGCCGCGATGCCGTACTCGAAGAAGCAGGCGTTGATGAAGTTCCACAGCGGCTGCCCGAGGTGGAACGGGTACCACTTCTGGTCCTCGTCGACGCGCATGATGCCGTACCCGAGGTCGTTGTCCTTGCCGATCACGTTGGTGTACGTGTGGTGCAGCTCGTTGTGCGAGTGCTTCCACTGGTCGGCCGGCGAGACGTGGTCCCACTCCCAGGTGGTGGAGTGGATCTTCGGGTCCCGCATCCAGTCCCACTGGCCGTGCAGGATGTTGTGGCCGATCTCCATGTTGTCCATGATCTTCGCCACGGACAGACCGGCGGTCCCGACGATCCACGCGGGCGGGAAGAACGAGAACAACAGGACGCCCCGGCTGGCCAGTTCGAGCGTGCGCTGCGCCTTGATGACCTTGCGGATGTAGGCGGCGTCCTTCTCGCCCCGGTCCGCGATCACTTCGTCGCGGATCGCGTCCAGCTCGCGGCCCAGCTCCTCGATCTGCTCGGCGGTCAGGTGAGCGGTGGGGTCGATGGCGGTCAAGGTGTTCCTACCGTTCGATGTCGCAGGGGCCCGCCGCGGCGGACACGCAGGTCTGGATGAGGACGCCGGGTTCGGCCTCGGTGATCTCGCCGGTGCGCAGGTCACGGACGGCGCCCGCCTTGAGCGGGGTGACGCAGCCGAAGCAGATGCCCATACGGCACCCGGACGGCATGAGCACGCCGGCCTCCTCGCCGACGTCCAGCAACGGCGTGGCGCCGTCCGCGTCGGCCTTCTTTCCGGTGGCGCTGAACGTGACCTCGCCGCCTTGGCCGGTGACGACGACGGAGGGGCGGAAGCGTTCGGTGTGCAGGCGCTCCTGGACGCCGTGCGCGCTCCAGTGCTCCTCGGCGGCGTCGAGCAGGCCCGTGGGTCCGCAGGCCCAGGTCTCGCGCTCGGCCCAGTCGGGCACGAGTTCGCCGAGACGGGCGACGTCGAGCTTGCCGTCCGTGTCGGTGTGCACCTCGGTGAGCCGCAGCCTGCCGTCCGCGGCCAGGGCGTGCAGTTCGCTCCGGAAGATCACGTCCTGCGGCCGGGGCGCGGAGTGGACGAGGACGACGTCGTCGAACGCGGTGTCGCGCAGCATGCCCATCACGGGCGTGATGCCGCTGCCGGCCGTCAGGTAGAGCACCTTGGCGGGGGTGGCCGACGGCAGCACGAAGTCACCGGCCGCCTGGTCGAGATGGACGAGCGTGCCCGGTTTCGCGTCGCGCACCAGGTGGTTGCTGACCTTGCCGTCCGGGATCGCCTTCACGGTGATCGTGAGCCGTCCGTCCCGGCGGTCCGCCGCAGAGGTGAGGGAGTAGGCCCGCCACAGGCGCACCCCGTCGACGTCGACCCCGACCCGCACGTACTGACCGGCGGTGTGGCCGCGCCAGCCGCGTCCCGGTCTGATCACGACGGTCGCGGCGTCGGCCGTCTCGGGGCGCACGGCCTCGATGCGCCCCCGCAGGTCGGCGCCCGCGCGCAGCGGGCTGACCAGGTCGAGGTAGTCCGACGGCAGCAGCGGCGTCGTGACCATCTCCAGCAGTTTCCCCACCCTGCCACGGATGGCTGTACTCGTCATGGCTTCAGCTTGCTGCGCCGCAAGGGGTAAAGTCCTGACCGCAGGACGTGAATCTGATCGGCGAAATTGTTCGCAGGGAACAAAAAGTGAGCCACGTGACCCGGAGGGCCAGCGAACTGGCCCTGGACGAGACGACCGCCACCGCACTCAGGGCCGCGCTGAGGGCCACCGCCGACGAGGTCGTCGAGGCGATCATCGACGAGGTGCCGTCCTACGCCAACGCCCTCGCGGGCAGCATGGGCGCCTCCATCCGCCGGGCCGTGCGCACCACTCTGGGGCACTACCTGGACCTCGCCAGCGGGAACGCCACCGGCGGCGACGCCGGTGACGCGGCCTACGAGCTGGGCCGGGGCGAGGTGCGCGACGGCCGTTCCATGGACGCCCTGCTCGGCGCCTACCGCGTCGGCGCCCGCGTGGCCTGGCGAAGCCTGGCGGAGGGTGCCGTGGCCGCGGGGCTGCCCGCCGCCGAGGTCGCCAAGTTCGCCGAACTGACCTTCGCCTACATCGACGAGCTCTCCGCGGCGAGCGCCGCGGGCCACGCCGACGAACTGGCCGCCCGGGGCCGGGCCCACGAGCGCCACCTGGAACACCTGGCCCGCGAACTCCTCGCCGGCGCGAGCCCGGACGTGCTGCTGGGCTCCGCCGGGCGGGCCGGATGGCAGCCCCCGGTCTCCCTGACCGCGGTCCTGCTGCCCGCCGCCCAGGCCCGGCCGGCCTACCGGACGCTCGACCCGAGCACCCTCGTCCTCGACGATCTGCCGGACGCCA
>DATCQX010000456.1:0-3835 GCA_036569285.1 Streptomyces sp. | reverse complement strand
GGGCGTGGGCGGTCTGCTGGAGGAGGGCTGGGGGGCCGGTGACGGCGATGGTGAAGGCGGCGTCGTGGAGGTACCAGTCGTGGCGGATGAGGGCGTTGCCGCGGTGGGTGCCGTTGGCGGTGGGGAGGGTGCGGTGTTTGGGGTAGCCGCCGCCGACGGTGTGGAAGTCGACGAGGCGGTGGCCGGGGCGGTCGATGCGGATGGTGTAGGTGAGCTGGTCGAGGTCGCTCATGTCGCTGCCGCGGGGGCGTCCTTGGGCGGCGGCGATGAGGCCGGTCAGTCCGCTGCGGGTGGGGTGGGGGTGGGAGGTGCGGGTGGAGCCGCCCTGGGGGCCGCCCCAGAACTGGATGACGGCGGACAGGTGCAGCAGCAGTCCGGTGGTCATGCGGTCTCCGTGGCGGGGAACGCGGTGTCGAGGGCGGCGGCGACGAGGTCGTCGAGGAGGGGGATGTGCGGGCCGAGGGAGGCGGGGCGGGAGGGGAGTGCGGCGGTGCCGTTGTGGGCGCGGAACGGGACGGCCTGGGTGCCGTAGAAGGCGTTGACGGCTTTGGCGTGGAGGTCGAGGGCGGTGATGCTGGGGGCGATCCAGCCGGAGGTGTGGTCGGTGGTGACGGGAGCTTCGAAGGCGCCGCCGAGGTTGACGGGCTGGTCGGTGCGGACGGTCAGGTGGACCAGGGCGGGCGGGGTGAAGGGGGCGGTGCCGCGTTGTTCGGTCTGGGGGATGTAGCGGGCGAACGAGGTCAGGAACGCGGCGGTGAGTTCGCGGGCCATGGTCCGGTCGCCGTCGAGGTTGCGGACGAGTTCGGGGACGCTGACGGTGGCGTACTTGTAGAAGGTGCCGGAGGCGTAGGAGCGCTGGCCCATGTGGGCGGAGCCGATGTCGACTCCTGGCAGGTCGTCGACCGCGGTGAAGAAGTCTGGCTGCTCTTCCGCGGCATGGGTGGTGACGGCGTGGGCGACGCAGATCGCGCCGTCGACGGTGGACTCGGGGGAGTTGGCGAGCATCCGGCCGAAGGCGGCGATGGAGCCGTTGCGGCGGGTGAGGATCTCCCGGATCTCGGCGCCGAGCGCCTTGAGCTGCTTGTCGGTCTCCTTCTCGTCCGCGGACTTCTTCTGCTTGGCGGCGTTCTTGGCCGCAGCCTTGGCGCGGGCCTGCTCGGCTGCGGTCTGCAGCAGGGCGCGGTGCGTGTCGGCGACGTTGGCCAGTGATTCCAGCGCGGACTCGGGGACGTAGAGCATGACGTTGGTGAGGCCGGAGTCGGTGATCGCGACGCCGCTGATGCCCGCGGCGAGAGCGAGGGCCTGGCCCGCCGCGACGGCCTCCGCCTCGTCCCAGCCGCGGGCGCGTAGGATCTCGGCGGCCTTCTCCGGGATGCGGCGGGTACGCAGCGCGCGGTCGCCCAGCACCTTCTCGACGGCGATCCGGGTGCCGCGTTTCTGGTTCGCCGACGACACCCGGATACGCTCGGCTCCCCCCTGGAGCGCCATTTTCGGGGACCCGTACTCGTCCCGGTTCAGGTTCGAGAACGGGGCGTGGAACAGGACGTGGATGTCGATGAACAGCGGGTTCATGCGGCGTTCTCCTTCGGGGAGGGGTCGGGGGCGGGGCAGTAGAGGCTTTCCATCCACCGGTCGGCGATCTCGGTGCGGCGCGAGGGCCAGCGGCGCAGGTCGAGCAGCAGACGCGGCCACGACAGGGCGACGCCGTGGTGCGCCATGCGCAGGACGGGGCCCTGGAGCAGGGCCAGCACGGGTGCCAGCGTGCGCCGCCGGGCGGCCTGTTCCAGGAGTTCTCCCGTGGCGGCCTCGCGCAGCACGCCGGCGTCGGCGGCCAGGGCGAGGGAGTGGCCCAGGTCCAGGCCGGTGTCCTGTGTGAAGTCGGGGGCTTCGGTGGTGAGGGTGGGGTTGGGGGCGGCCTCGGCGTAGAGGGCGGCGACCGCGAGGTAGGCGGGCAGCCGGTCGGATGGGCCCCGCGGGATGTGGGACCGCAGGTGGCTCTTCATGCGCCAGCACTCGTCCAGGCGGCGGGGGTTGAGCCCTTCGCGCAGATCACGGCGGCCCTGGGGGGTGGAGCACACCTGGGCGACGCGCTGCATGTAGGCGATGTCGCGGGCCAGCCACGGGGGCGGGCCGTCGGTATCCGGTGCCGGGGCGGCCGGGGTGTTGTCGGTCATCGGGTCCTTCCGGAACGCGGGACTGAAACGGGGAAGTCTGGAGGCGCAAGGGGGGAGGGGGCTGAGTGCGCCGTCTTCTAGCGCGCGGCGCGGCGCAGCAGGATCGCGCGGGCACGGGCGACGGCGTGGCGGGCACGGGGGCTGGTCTTGAGGGAGGCGGTAGCCGTGTCGAAACACTCCAGGGCGATGTGCCTGAACCCGGGCGGCGTGCCGGGATCACGGACGGTGCGCCAGAACTCGGCTTCGGCGCGTTCCCAGAACCAGGTCTGTCCCTGCTCGACGATCCCGTACCGCAGGTCCGTCCGCCGTTTCGGGTAGGCGCCCGTCCACGCGGCTTCCAGGGCGGTGCCCAGCGCCTCGGCCGTCTGCGCGGCGCGGGTGTTGGCCTCGCTGACGGCTGCGGCGCGGTCCGCGTCCCGCTCGGTCAGATACCGCAGGACCGGAGGGGTGGTCGCCGTGTACCAGGCTTTGCTGCGGTCCTTTCCCTCCTGGTCCCAGGCCACCGCCCGCACCCCGAGCGCATCGACGAGATTGGACGGGAGTTCGGCGAGACTGTCGAACACCGCCGGCCGCCGCACCGTCGTCTTCCTGCTGCGGGTGCGGGTGGAGCGCTCGTGCAGCAGCAGCGCGTCCAGGTCCCGCCACATCGCCCGGGCACGCTCGGCCCGCAGCGGGCCGCCCGGATCCTGCTCGGCCGTGTACGGGTCGACGGCGGCCGGGAGCGGGACCGAGGTCCCCCAGGTCACCCGGCACCCTGTCGTCCCCGAGACCGCGTCCCCCTCCAGCAGCACCGCGTGCGCGGTGCGGGCCGTCAGCAGCGACACCGGCCCCGACGGCACGGCCGGTACCGCCGGATCCGCCAACTCCTCGCTCTCCCAGGGGGCGTGGTCGGCTCCGGGGCCGTTCGGCCAGGCGGCCGGATGCGGCACGGACAGCATCAGGGACACGAACAGGCTGCCCGGATGCCGGGGGAAGAAGGAGATCAACGCGCGGTACGGGCCCGCATTCGACATGCGGCTCTTCCTCCCGTTGCGGGTGCGGTAGGTGACCGTGCCCGACGGGCCCAGACCGTGCCAGGCCAGCAGCCAGCCCACCGACCGCGCCGCCGGGACCGCCTCCTCCTGCGCCACCCGCTCCGCCCACACCGGGTTGTCCCCCGAGGGCCGGTCCATCGCCAGCCGGCCCGCGAACCCCATCCCGGGACTCTCCTCCACCAGACGCGGGTCCTGCAGGAACGGACGCGGCCCCCCGTACAGCCACCACCGCTGCGGCTGCCGCGCGAAGTAGGCGTCCACCCGGCCGGCGTCGAACCGGCCCGCGCCGAGAAGATCCTCACGGGCGTCGAGCCAGCCGTTCCCGTCCCGCACGTCCAAACCGCCCACACGCAGGACCAGCGCCGCGAGGAACCGCCGCAGGACCGTCTCCACCGGCGGTTCCGCCACCTCCAGATCGGCCAGCAGATGAGCACAGTGCAGCAGCCCGCCCAGTCCCACCTCGGCCCGCCCGCCCACGGACGCCCCCGGCAGCAGCAGTCCCAGCTCGGCCCGCTCCGCCTCATCGAGGTCCGCTCTCACACGGACCGTGATCCAGGGGTCCCGGGCCACGCAGAACGGCTTGGACACGACGCTTCTCCTCACAGCACGACGAGGGACACAAACAGG
>DATCQX010000455.1:0-2837 GCA_036569285.1 Streptomyces sp. | reverse complement strand
GGACCAGGTCAACTCCATCGAAGAGGACTTCGCCGACCTCTCCGACGCCGAGCTGCGGGCCCTCACCGAGGAGTACAAGCAGCGGTACGCCGATGGTGAGAGCCTGGACGACCTGATGCCCGAGGCGTTCGCCACCGTCCGCGAGGCCGCCAAGCGTGTCCTCGGCCAGCGTCATTACGACGTGCAGATCATGGGCGGCGCAGCCCTGCACATGGGGTACGTGGCGGAGATGAAGACCGGTGAGGGCAAGACCCTCGTCGGCACGCTCCCCGCGTACCTGAACGCGTTGTCGGGCAAGGGCGTCCACCTGATCACGGTGAACGACTACCTGGCCGAGCGCGACTCCGAGATGATGGGCCGCGTGCACCGCTTCCTCGGTCTGGAGGTCGGCTGCATCCTCGCGAACATGACGCCGGCGCAGCGCCGCGAGCAGTACGCGTGCGACATCACGTACGGCACGAACAACGAGTTCGGGTTCGACTACCTGCGCGACAACATGGCGTGGTCGCAGGACGAACTGGTCCAGCGCGGTCACAACTTCGCCATCGTCGACGAGGTCGACTCGATCCTGGTCGACGAGGCCCGTACCCCGCTGATCATCTCCGGCCCGGCCGACCAGGCGACGAAGTGGTACGGCGACTTCGCCAAGCTCGTCCTGCGTCTGAAGAAGGGCGAGGCCGGCAACCCTCTCAAGGGCATCGAGGAGACCGGCGACTACGAGGTCGACGAGAAGAAGCGCACCGTCGCGATCCACGAGTCCGGTGTCTCCAAGGTCGAGGACTGGCTGGGCATCGACAACCTCTACGAGTCGGTGAACACCCCTCTGGTGGGCTACCTGAACAACGCCATCAAGGCGAAGGAGCTCTTCAAGAAGGACAAGGACTACGTCGTCATGGACGGCGAAGTCATGATCGTCGACGAGCACACCGGCCGTATCCTCGCCGGCCGCCGCTACAACGAGGGCATGCACCAGGCGATCGAGGCGAAGGAAGGGGTGGACATCAAGGACGAGAACCAGACGCTCGCCACGATCACCCTCCAGAACTTCTTCCGCCTCTACAAGCGCCACGACCACAACGGCAAGGAACAGCCCGGTCTCTCCGGTATGACCGGTACGGCCATGACCGAGGCCGCCGAGTTCCACCAGATCTACAAGCTCGGCGTCGTCCCGATCCCGACGAACCGGCCGATGGTCCGCAAGGACCAGTCGGACCTGATCTACCGCACCGAGGTCGCGAAGTTCGAGGCGGTCGTCGACGACATCGCGGAGAAGCACGAGAAGGGGCAGCCGATCCTCGTCGGCACGACCTCCGTCGAGAAGTCCGAGTACCTCTCGCAGCAGCTCTCCAAGCGCGGTATCCAGCACGAGGTGCTGAACGCCAAGCACCACGAGCGTGAGGCGTCGATCGTCGCGCAGGCGGGCCGCAAGGGTGCCGTCACGGTCGCGACGAACATGGCCGGCCGCGGTACCGACATCAAGCTCGGCGGCAACCCCGAGGACCTCGCCGAGGCGGAGCTGCGCCAGCGTGGCCTCGACCCCGAGGAGCACATCGAGGAGTGGGCGGCGGCGCTGCCCGCGGCCCTGGAGAAGGCAGCGCAGGCCGTCAAGGCGGAGAAGGAGGAGGTCGAGGCGAGCGGCGGGCTGTACGTGCTGGGCACGGAGCGGCACGAGTCGCGTCGTATCGACAACCAGCTCCGCGGTCGTTCCGGGCGTCAGGGTGACCCCGGTGAGTCGCGGTTCTACCTCTCCCTCGGTGACGATCTGATGCGGCTGTTCAAGGCGCAGATGGTCGAGCGTGTGATGTCCATGGCGAACGTGCCGGACGATGTGCCGATCGAGAACAAGATGGTCACCCGGGCGATCGCGTCCGCGCAGTCGCAGGTCGAGCAGCAGAACTTCGAGACGCGTAAGAACGTCCTGAAGTACGACGAGGTGCTCAACCGGCAGCGTGAGGTCATCTACGGCGAGCGGCGCCGGGTGCTGGAGGGGGAGGACCTTCAGGAGCAGGTCGTTCACTTCATGGACGACACGATCGACGCGTACGTCGCCGCCGAGACCGCCGAAGGGTTCGCGGAGGACTGGGATCTCGACCGGCTGTGGGGGGCGTTCAAGCAGCTCTACCCGGTGAAGATCACCGTCGAGGAGCTGGAGGACGCCGCCGGGGACCGGGCCGGGCTGACCGCCGAGTTCGTCGCCGAGTCCATCAAGGACGACATCCACGCGCAGTACGAGGAGCGTGAGGCGCAGCTCGGGTCCGAGATCATGCGGGAGCTGGAGCGGCGGGTCGTGCTGTCGGTTCTGGACCGGAAGTGGCGTGAGCACCTCTACGAGATGGACTATCTCCAGGAGGGCATCGGGCTGCGGGCCATGGCCCAGAAGGATCCGCTGGTCGAGTACCAGCGTGAGGGCTTCGACATGTTCACGGCCATGATGGACGGGATCAAGGAGGAGTCCGTCGGGTACCTGTTCAACCTGGAGGTTCAGGTCGAGCAGCAGGTCGAGGAGGTGCCGGTTTCCGACGCTGGGCCCGATCTGGAGAAGCAGGACGCTGTGCCCGCGCAGGCCGGTTCTCGTCCCGAGATCCGGGCGAAGGGGTTGGACGCGCCTCAGCGGCGTGCGCTGCACTTCTCCGCGCCTACCGTTGATGGGGAGGGCGGGACCATCGAGGGGGAGTTCGATGCGGATGATGAGCCTGTGCGGTCTGAGGCGGACGGGTTGACTCGGGCTGAGCGGCGTAAGCAGGCCAAGGGGGTTCGGCGGCGGCGGAAGTAGCGTGCTGCTGAAGTAGACCGTGGAGGGCCGGGCACCTGGTGGGTGTCCGGCCCTTTGGCGTGGG
>DATCQX010000454.1:0-4258 GCA_036569285.1 Streptomyces sp. | reverse complement strand
CCGCGAACACGGGTGAGGTGGCCAGCAGTTGCTGCGCCATCCCCACCCACTGCGCCCCCTGACCGGGGAAGACGAACACCACACCATCGCCGTCGGCCGCGCTTCGGCCGGTCACCACACCGGTGCCGGGCTCTCCGTCCGCCAACTCGGCCAACCTGGCGCGCAGTTCGTCGCGGCCGGTGCCCAGGATCACCGCTCGGTGTTCCAGGCTCGCCCGGGTGGAGACCAGGGCCGCGCCCACGTCCACCGGGTCCACCGTCTCCACGTGTGCCAGGAGTCGTCGGGCTTGTTCCCGCAGTGCCGTCTCCGACTTGGCCGACAGCACCCACGGCACCACCGGCGGGACAGCAACGTCCGCATTCGACAAGGGCGTTGATTCGGGGGCATGTTCGAGGATGACGTGGGCGTTGGTGCCGCTGATCCCGAAGGAGGAGACGCCCGCACGCCACGGCCGGTCGACCGTGGGCCACGGCTGCTGTTCGGTCAGCAACTCCACCGCGCCTGCCGACCAGTTCACCTCCGGGGTCGGCTCGTCCACGTGCAGGGTGGGGGGCAGTTGGCCGTGCCGCATCGCCAACACCATCTTGATCACACCCGCGACACCAGCAGCCGCCAGCGTGTGACCGATGTTGGACTTGACCGACCCCAGCCACAGCGGGCGGCCCTCCGGCCGGTCCTGACCGTAAGTCGCCAACAAGGCCTGGGCCTCGATCGGGTCGCCCAGCCGGGTACCCGTACCGTGTGCCTCCACCGCGTCCACTTCGGACGCGGTCACGCCGGCGCTGGCGAGCGCCTGTCGGATCACCCGCTGTTGCGAGGGGCCGTTCGGCGCTGACAGTCCGTTCGATGCGCCGTCCTGGTTGATGGCCGAACCCCTTACCACCGCCAGGACTTGGTGACCGTTGCGCTGAGCGTCCGACAGCCGCTCCACCACCAACAGCCCGGCGCCCTCGCCCCACCCGGTGCCGTCGGCCGACGCGGCGAAGGACTTGCAGCGGCCGTCTCCAGCCAGCCCGCCCTGAGCGGCGAACTCGGCAAAGATCCCTGGTGTAGCCACTACCGCCACACCGCCGGTCAGTGCCAGATCGCACTCTCCCGACCGGAGTGCCTGGGCCGCGAGGTGCAGGGCCACCAGGGACGACGAGCACGCCGTGTCGACCGTCACCGCAGGCCCTTCCAGGCCCAACGTGTACGCGATCCGGCCCGAGAGCACGCTGGCCGCGCCGCCGGTCAGCAGGTAGCCCTCGGTGTCACCCGAGGCAGCACCGACTGTGTCGTATCCCGAACCTGTCCCGCCTACGAACACCCCGGTCTTGCTGCCCTTCAGGGCGTGCGGGTCGATCCCGGACCGCTCCAGGGCCTCCCACGCCGTCTCCAGCAACAGCCGCTGCTGCGGATCCATCCCCAGCGCCTCACGCGGGCTGATCCCGAAGAATCCCGCGTCGAACCCGGCCACGTCCTCGATGAACCCGCCCACCCGGGCGAAATCGTCGCCGGTCACATCCCAGCCGCGCTGAGTCGGGAAGTCCGAGACGGCGTCGACACCGCCCGAGAGCAGGGTCCACAACTCTTCAGGGCTCGCCACGCCGCCGGGGAAGCGGCAGCCCATCCCGACGATGGCGATCGGCTCGTCAAGCGCCGTCGTGGTCACCGGCGTCACCTGAACGGCCTCGGCCGTGCCCAGCAGTTCCGATTCCAGGTGCTCGGCCAGTACAGAGGGGGTCGGGTAGTCGAAGACGAGGCTCGCGGGCAGTGCAAGACCTGTGGCCGCCGCCAGTTTGTTCCGCAGTTCCACCGCCGTCAGCGAGCCGAAACCGGCGTCGCGGAAGGCTCGGTTGGGCGGCAGGGCGTCGGCGTTGTCGAAGCCGAGGGTGACGGCCGCTTCCCGACGGACCAGGTCGAGCAACGTCCGCGCACGGTCCTTCTCCCCCATCCCGGCCAGCTTGCGCCGCAGCACCGACTCACCAGCAGGCTGTGTATCCGGGCGCGCGAGGGCCTTGCGTGCTTCGGGGATGCCTGAGAGGAGTGCGCTGGGGCGCTCGACGGTGAAACTCGGTGCGAACCGCTCCCAGTCCGTGTCTGTCACGGTGAGCGTGACTGCCTTTTCAGACACCGCCCGTTCCAGAGCTGCCATCGCCAGCTCCGGCTCCATCGGTAGGACACCGCGCCGCCGGTAACCCTCCAGGAACTCGGCGCCTGCCGCGCCCATCCCCGGGCCCGCCCAAACTCCCCACGCTATCGACGTCGCGGCGAGTCCCGTGCCACGCCGGTAGCCCGCCAAGCCGTCCAGGAAGGCATTCGCCGCCGCGTAGGCTGCCTGCCCACCGGCGCCCCAACTCGCCGCGCCCGAGGAGAACAGGATGAACGCGGACAGGTCCAGGCCGGCGGTCAGTTCGTGCAGGTGCCACGCCGACAGCATCTTCGCCCGCAACACCGCGTCCAGCCGTCCGGGCTCCAACTCCCCTATCGGCACGTATCCGTCACCGATTCCGGCCGCGTGCACGAGTGCCGTCAGCGGGTAGTCCGCAGGTATCCGGGCCAGTACTCCGGCGAGTGCTTCCCGGTCGGCGACGTCGCAGGCCTCGACCGTCACCGGCACGCCCAACTCCTCGCACAGAGCGGACGCACCAGGGGCATCCAGACCCCGACGGCTGACGAGCACGACGTGTTCAGCGCCACGGGCCACCGCCCACCGCGCTACGTGCCCGCCCAGGCCCCCGGTCCCACCGGTGATCAGCACCGAGCCACGCAACCGCACCTCAGCGTGCCCCACTCCGGCCCCGGCGCGCACCAGACGACGCCCGTACACACCCGACTCACGCACCGCGACCTGGTCCTCGTCACCGGTCAGGACCCGCCGCAGGAACCCGCCGGTCTGTCCGTCGAGGACGGCAGGCAGGTCGACCAGACCGCCCCAACGGGCCGGGAGGTCCAGCGCGGCAGAACGGCCCAAGCCCCACAACGCCGACTGCACCGGACTGACCACCGGGTCCGCAGATCCCACCGACACCGCACCACGTGTCACACACCACACCGGCGCAGTGACACCAGCATCACCCAACGCCTGAATGAGCCTCACCGTCCCGGCCAGACCCACCGGCGTAGCCGCGAACTCCGCACCTGCATCCTCGGCCAGACCCAGCAGCGACACCACACCCGTCAACTCAGGCAGACCCGCCAACGCGGCACGATCGACGTCCCCGCTGGCCTCCACCACCCCAGCGCCCAATGCTTCCATCACCGAAGCAACCCACGTGTCCTGCTCGAACCCGGCAGGCACCACGACCAGCCAACTCCCCGACAGCGCAACCCCCTTCATGTCGGGCAGCAGCTTCCAGTTCTCTGCGAACCGCCACCCCTCCACCGCCGACCGAGCCCGACGGCGCTCACGCCACGCCGTCAGCGCCGGCACCACCTCAGCCACAGCCCGCTCGTCGACCCCCAACTCGGCCGACAACGACCCCGCATCCGCCCCCCGCACCACCGACCACAACTCGTCGTCCACCACCGAGGACCCCGGCACAGGCTCAGGCCAGTAGCGCTCGTGCTGGAAGGGGTATGTCGGTAGGTCGACCGTCGTGTTCCGGCCCACGATCGTGGACCAGTCCACCGGGACACCGTGGGTGTGCAACGTGCACAGGGCGGTCATGGCCGTGTGGACCTCGGGCCGGTCCCGCCGCTGAGTCGCGACGAACACGCCGTCCACCTCACCCAACCCCGTCAACACACCGTCGGGACCTAGCTCCACGAAACGCGTCACGCCCTGCGCACTCAACCCCGCCAGCATGTCGGCGAACCGCACCGGCTCACGCACCTGCCGCACCCAATACCTCACACCGCACACCTCAGCCGCCATCCCCAACGACGGCGACCCGAACTCCACCCCCTCCAACACCCCCGCAAACTCATCCAACATCGGATCCATCAACGGCGAATGGAACGCGTGACTCACCTTCAGCCGACTGACCTTGTGACCACAGCCGGACAGCACGCGCTCCAGGACGGAGACGGCGTCCTCGGTGCCGGAGAGCACGACGGACCGGGAGCCGTTCACCGCCGCGACCGCCACCTCCGACTCACGCCCGGACAGCAGCGGCAACACCTCGTCCTCGGCGGTCTGGACGGCGAGCATCGCACCACCCTCCGGAAGCGCCTGCATCAACCGCGCCCGCGCCGCCACCACCCGGCACGCATCCCGCAACGAGAACACCCCCGCGACATACGCGGCCGTCAACTCACCGATCGAGTGACCGGCCAC
>DATCQX010000453.1:0-6679 GCA_036569285.1 Streptomyces sp. | reverse complement strand
GCAAGGGCCAGTAATAGGGGAGTTAGGCATGGCTCAGGGCACCGTCAAGTGGTTCAACGCGGAGAAGGGGTACGGCTTCATCGCGGTCGACGGTGGTGCGGACGTCTTCGTCCACTACAGCGCCATTCAGATGGACGGCTACCGCACCCTCGAAGAGGGCCAGCGAGTCGAGTTCGAGATCTCGCAGGGCCAGAAAGGCCCGCAGGCCGACATGGTTCGCGTCACCGCCTGAACATTTCAACCAGAGGACCCGCATCTGTCCAGGGTGCGGGTCTTTTGGTGTGCGGAGGGGGGCGCGACCAGCCGCAACGGACCCGCACTCGCCCACCGGCCGCCCCCACCCTCCCCCTCCTCCTCACCCCCCAAACCTCCGTCCCTCCACCCCACCCCTCACCCTTACGGCCTTGCACTCGCAGGGGCAGAGTGCTAATCATTGGCGTTAGCACTCTCCCCGTGAGAGTGACAACGAAGGACCGAGTCGGTGAGGTCCACGGTGAGGGCGGGGCAAGGAACCGCCAGACCGAGGGGCCGTCCGTCGCGGGCGCGGGCGCGGTCCACTGCGGTACTCACCCCCAGTCCTGGAGGGACCACTTCACATGGCCAAGATCATCGCGTTCGACGAGGAGGCGCGGCGCGGCCTTGAGCGCGGTATGAACCAGCTCGCCGACGCCGTCAAGGTCACCCTCGGCCCCAAGGGCCGCAACGTCGTCCTTGAGAAGAAGTGGGGCGCCCCCACGATCACCAACGATGGTGTCTCCATCGCCAAGGAGATCGAGCTGGAGGACCCGTACGAGAAGATCGGCGCCGAGCTGGTCAAGGAAGTCGCGAAGAAGACGGACGACGTCGCCGGTGACGGCACGACGACCGCGACGGTCCTGGCCCAGGCCCTGGTCCGCGAGGGCCTCCGCAACGTCGCCGCCGGCGCCAACCCGATGGCCCTGAAGCGCGGCATCGAGAAGGCCGTCGAGGCCGTCTCCGGCGCCCTGCTGGAGCAGGCGAAGGACGTCGAGACCAAGGAGCAGATCGCCTCCACGGCCTCCATCTCCGCCGCCGACACCCAGATCGGCGAGCTCATCGCCGAGGCGATGGACAAGGTCGGCAAGGAAGGCGTCATCACGGTCGAGGAGTCCCAGACCTTCGGTCTGGAGCTGGAGCTCACCGAGGGCATGCGCTTCGACAAGGGCTACATCTCGGCGTACTTCGCGACCGACATGGAGCGTATGGAGGCGTCCCTGGACGACCCGTACATCCTGATCGCGAACTCCAAGATCGGCTCCGTCAAGGACCTCCTGCCGCTCCTCGAGAAGGTCATGCAGTCCGGCAAGCCGCTGCTGATCATCGCCGAGGACGTCGAGGGCGAGGCCCTGTCGACCCTGGTCGTCAACAAGATCCGCGGCACGTTCAAGTCCGTCGCCGTCAAGGCCCCCGGCTTCGGCGACCGCCGCAAGGCGATGCTGAACGACATCGCGATCCTCACCGGCGGCGAGGTGATCTCCGAGGAGGTCGGCCTCAAGCTGGAGAACACCACGCTGGACCTGCTGGGCAAGGCCCGCAAGGTCGTCATCACCAAGGACGAGACGACGATCGTCGACGGCGCCGGCTCCTCCGAGCAGGTCGCCGGCCGGGTCAACCAGATCCGCGCCGAGATCGAGAACTCCGACTCGGACTACGACCGCGAGAAGCTCCAGGAGCGCCTGGCGAAGCTCGCGGGCGGCGTGGCCGTCATCAAGGCCGGTGCCGCGACCGAGGTCGAGCTCAAGGAGCGCAAGCACCGCATCGAGGACGCCGTCCGCAACGCGAAGGCCGCCGTCGAGGAGGGCATCGTCGCCGGTGGTGGCGTGGCCCTGCTCCAGGCTTCCGCGGTCTTCGAGAAGCTGGAGCTGGAGGGTGACGAGGCGACCGGCGCGAACGCCGTGCGGCTCGCCCTGGAGGCCCCGCTGAAGCAGATCGCCGTCAACGGTGGTCTCGAGGGCGGCGTCATCGTCGAGAAGGTCCGCAACCTTCCCGTCGGCCACGGCCTCAACGCCGCGACCGGTGAGTACGTCGACATGATCGCCGAGGGCATCATCGACCCCGCCAAGGTGACGCGCTCCGCGCTGCAGAACGCGGCCTCCATCGCCGCGCTCTTCCTCACCACCGAGGCCGTCATCGCCGACAAGCCGGAGAAGGCCGCCGCGCCCGCCGGCGGCGGTATGCCGGGCGGTGACATGGACTTCTGATCCTCCAACGAGGCTCAGCAGTACCAGACTTGAGGGCGGTACCCCTGCAACGGGGGTACCGCCCTCGGGCGTTCAGCGCTGATCGGGCGTACAGGGCACGAGCTTCCCCTCGTCCTCCCGCACCCACACCACATACGGCGCCACACCCTTGCTCCGCAAAGTCACCTTCCACGCAAGGTACTTGCGGACGGCCTTGTCGGCCCCCTCGGTGTTCTCGACCCAGTCCGGCATCGGATCCCCGGGATCGTCCGCACACATCCCGCTCGCCACATCGACGGCCATCCCGCCCCGCGCGATCTGGTCCGGCACGGACGCGAGATTGAGCGCGACCTCGTCCCCCCACTCCTTGACGCGCAGCGTGACGCTGCCGTCCGCGTGTTTCTGGACGGCGTAGGCGGCGGATTCGGACGACGACGGCGCCCCCGGCAGCAGGACCCACCCGAGGGCCAGGGCGACCCCGGCTGCCAGCATGCGGGGAAGCGTGAACACCCGTCTCCGGGAGGCCACTTGAGCAACCCTCCGCAACGCGGCGTCCCGCTTCAGCTCCCCGAGCAACCGCTCCTCGAAACCGCTCATGCCCCACCTCCCGAAACAGCCGTCTCCCGGACGACGACGCCGTCCCCGCGCAACGCCTTCCGCGCCCGGTGCAGCCGCACCCGAGCGGTGACCTGCCGTATCCCGAGCGCGGCGGCGGCCTCCTTGACGCTCAACTGATCGACCCCCACCAGCTCCAGGACGGCCCGCTCCCCCTCGGGCAACCCCCTCATCGCGGCCAGCGCTCGCCGCCCCGGACTCTCCGCGTCCAACTTCTCGACGAGCCGCGCGATGTCGTCCGCATCGACCAGCCGCCGCCCGGAGATCCGCCGCACCCGCTCGGCCTCCTGCGCCAGCCGCCGATACTCGGCGGAGACGACATTCCGGGCGATCCCATACACCCACGCGACCTCACTCCCGAGCCGCGCGTCATAGGTGTGCCCCGAGTCGAGCACGGCGAGAAACACCTCGGCGACAAGGTCGGCAACGGTGTGCGGATCCTCAACTCGCCGCGCCACGAACCGAGTCACGCCATCAACATGCCGCCGATAAAACCCCTCCAACACCTCAGGATCACCGATCCCGCAAACTCTCTTCCCCAACCCACCCACCGGCGCCTCCTTAGCGTGTCGGGCGGTACGTCTGGTACTTGGTGGGGAGGGGAGGAAGCGTTACAGGGTCAGTCGGCGAACGTCTTGAGAGGCTCGGTGTCAAGGGTGATGCTCACCGGTGCCGGGAGCGGCACAGTAGCTCCCCAGGGGTAGGAGACGGACTGCTGGTATCGGCCGTCCTTGGGCTCGCTGAACACGACGACCGTGTTGTTGTCGCGATCGATGAGGAGATAGACGGGGATGGCGGCCCCGGCGTAGCCGACGGGCTTGTCGATGCGGTCGCGGCGGTCGGTGTCGCGGTCGTGGGAGGTGATTTCGACGGCCATGAGGGAGCCGTTGGGTTCGGACCACTCTCCGTCGCCGCGAAAGCGACCTACGGGCACGAGCGTCCCGTCCGTCCGGGCCCGACCCTTGCGGTACTTCTCGGCCTTCATGCCGGACTCGGGTACCAGGTTCAGGTCGGGGCGCTGGAGCAGACACTGCCGCAGCAGCCACATGAAGATCTCGCGGTGGTCGCCGTCCGGCACTGCCTTGACCTCTACTTTTCCATTGACGTACTCAAGCCGCACGGTCTCCGGCGCGCGGCGTTCCAACTCCTCGAAGTCCTCGACGGTGAGCGGGTCCTTCGTCCGGAGCCGCCCGTCGACGAGTTCGAGCCGGACGTTCTCCGGGGCCGCGGCAGCCAACTCCTCGAAGTCCTCGGCGGACAGCTGCGGACCTTCGGTGCTGTTGGGGGTCATGGCGTCGCCTCCTCGCCTCCATCGTGCACCGGGGTGGGCTCGCCGTACCGTAGGAGCGGTCATACGGGTGTCCTCTCTTGCCGCTTCAGCGCCATTGCAGCGCGAATCTCCTCCACCCGTACACGGATCTCGGGGGCGCACGGAGACGCGACAGGTCGCGCACCCCCACCCCCGCACGCCCTGCAAACACCCCCAGGCAACGCCTCCGCGCTCCCCGGCACCCCGCACTCGGAACACTCCAGCATCCGCCGAGGCGCCGCAGGCACAGGCGCGGTCACAGGCATGGGCGGCAACTTGTCGACGAGGCGGCGTTCGAGGAGACGGGCCGGACTGTGGACGGGGACGGGCAGCCCGGAGGTGAGGGCGGTGCGGACGGCCTCGTCAGCCGCGCCCCTCGTGAACCACTCCTCGACCAGCGGAGCGAGCCGCTCGCACTCGGCGCCGGACAGGGACAGGGCGGCATGTGTACGCCCGAGCGCGGCCAGCAGAATGAACGCCCGGGACCTCGTGGGCGGCCTCGAACACTCCTCCGGCGGCGCATCCCCCCGAGTGAACGCCCCCCACCACTCGTCGTCCCGAGCGGTCCGCGTGAACCACGTCCGAGTGACCCACACCTCACTCCCCGACTCAGCGGTCACTTTCTCCCGCCCCCGCCTCAAGTGCCCTGCTTCTTGAATCCGGTTGAGGGACGTCGACAGCGCACACTGCCCGTACGGCAACGCCTTGGCCAGCGTCTTCACGGAGATGTCGGCGCCGTCGGGCAGCCGGTCGATGTACACGGCGATGGCGGCGTCACGCGGCCGGAGGTGGGTGAAGTCGCGTTCGGAGCGGGCGCGTTGGCCGGGAGCGGTGCGTTTGCCGTATCCGGGGGCGGCCATGGGATGCGCGGACGCGGAAGGAACACTAAAGTTGGCAGCAGCCACTGAGTCCTCTTTTGCCTAGAGGGTAGGGCTCGGAGGTCAAACCCCCGCAGGCGTTGCGAGCGCCGAGCGGGGGTTGATTTTTTCCGAGTGAAGGTTTGCTTGCGAGCACGGTAGAGCCAAGTGACGGTCCGTCGCAACCTGATCGCCCGAAGTCAACTGGCAGGGTGGGAGGGTGGGTTGGAACCCCCCACCCCTTCACTGCAAAGAACGCTCGGGTCACGAAACTTGAGACTCGGAGCCGGGAGAAACCCGTGATCCCACCGTGGGAAGTAGCTGTGGAACAGGCCAGCGTGACGGGCCATCTGATCCCCTACACCCGGACACCGATCGTGAAGAAGCTACGCGTCCGCGGAGTCCTCCCCGCACCCGACGGCGCACCGGCCGTCCGCATCGCGGTCGGCGGCAAGAAGGCGGTCCTCGGCGACCTCCTCGCGCTCTACGAACTCCCGCTCTTCCACGACCGCGAGGAGGACGAGTCCCTGAGCCCTTGGGACATGGTCGGCCGCGTGCGTCACGAGGCGGGTGAGGTGCGGTTCCACTCCAGGGGGCAGGTGGACGAGGCCTTGGGCACCCCCCTGATCCAACTCCCCACCCCAGTCCCCCCGAACGGGCAACTGGAGGACCTCGCCCACTCCTTGCTGACGACCCTGAGCTGTCCCCACCCGAGCTTCGAGACCCGGGAGAGGGCGGCGTCCCTGCTGGTCGGCTTCCTGTACCTACCGGAGGCCCGCATGCGCCTGTACGTACGCCACCGGAGCGCCCCCGACGTCATCGCCTGCGACGTACGCATCCCGGAGGTGGGCCCAGCGGTGATCGCGGAGGTGTTCTCGTGCTCCGGGGACCGGGAGTTGTGGAAGGAGCCGGGGGACGACCCCCACTGCACGGCGGTAATGGACCTGACGCACTGAGCGGGGGAACCGTCCTCAGGCCCAGGGAAACCCTTCGTTGATCCCGAAGAGCAGGGTGAACAGCGCCAGCGCACCCAGCGGAACGATCGCAAAGGAGTCGGGTCGCTCACGCCGGGCCGCACCCCAGACGAGCGCGGCGACCGGCCCGAGAAGCGCGGCGCCCATCAGGGTCCAGCCCGCGCCACGGTGACCGACCAGGTTGAACGCGATGAACGCGGCTGCGATGAAGCAGAAGGGTGAGGCCCACAGGTTTTTGAGAGTGTCGGACATTTCGGAAGACACTTACCTTCGCTTGAGATCTTCGACGAAGGCGGACCAAGCGGAGGTGGGGAAGAGGAGGTTGGGGCCGTGGGGGTTCTTGGAGTCGCGGACGGGGGTGAAGTCGGGGTGGCCGTCGGAGACTTCGAGGCAGTTGCCGCCCTGGCCCCCGCTGTAACTGGACTTGTGCCAGGTGGCGCCGCCCAGGTCGTATGCAGAGCTGTTCCTCATGGGCGTAATCCTCTGCCATCGACTCGATCAGAGCCAGTGAATCTTGAGGGGAGAACGCGCTGGCCGGGAGGAGGTAGGGGCCCCAGCGCCGGGGGAATCCGCCGGACTACGGGGTGGCTCCCTCTCAAGTACTACGGGGTGGCCGGGATCACACCCGTAATACCTGGGGGGCGGAAATGAGACGGACCAAGGTCCGGTTGTCGTACTCGTGCAGGCCCATGCGCGTGCACATACCTGCCGGTACCCCCCAACCCT
>DATCQX010000452.1:0-3127 GCA_036569285.1 Streptomyces sp. | reverse complement strand
CAGCGGGGTCTTCGCCGAGCGGGACGCGGAGCAGACGGAGAACCTGAAGCTGAAGGAGGAGCTGGCCGGTGAGGCCGAGAAGCTCCTGCCGATCGGCGACCTGAAGACGGCGCGTGCGGCGTTCCGCTCGATCAACGAGCGCTGGGAGGCCATCGGGCACGTCCCGCGCGACGCCCGCCCGAAGGTCGAAGGCCGGATGCACGCGGTCGAGCGCGCCCTCCAGGACGCCGAGGAGACCGAGTGGCGGCGGACGAACCCGGAGGCGCGTGCGCGTGCCGCCGGTCTCACCGGCCAGCTCCAGGCCGCCGTCGACAAGCTGAAGGGCCAGATCGAGACGGCTCGCGCGCAGGGCAACAACGCGCGCGCGGACAAGCTGGAGCGCGAGCTCGAGGGCCGTCAGGCGCTGCTGGACCAGGCGCTGAAGGGGCTCCAGGAGTTCGGCGGCTGAGATTTCGCTGAAAAAAAGAGGGCCCCGTACGCGGGGCCCTCTTTTCGTGCGCCTTGCGGCCTTTCGGCCTTGCAGCCTTACGGCCTCCTGGCCGACGTCACCCGGTACACGTCGTACACGCCCTCCACGCCCCGTACGGCCTTCAGGACGTGCCCGAGGTGCTTCGGGTCGCCCATCTCGAAGGTGAAGCGGGAGGTGGCGACACGGTCGCGGGAGGTCTGGACGGCGGCGGAGAGGATGTTGACGTGCTGGTCCGACAGGACGCGGGTGACGTCCGACAGGAGCCGGGAGCGGTCGAGGGCCTCGACCTGGATGGCGACCAGGAAGACCGAGGACTGCGTGGGCGCCCACTCGACGTCGAGGATGCGCTCGGGCTCGCGGGACAGTGACTCCACGTTGACGCAGTCGCTGCGGTGAACCGATACGCCACTACCCCGGGTGACGAATCCGATGATCGGGTCGCCGGGCACGGGCGTGCAGCAGCGGGCCAGCTTGACCCACACGTCGTCGACGCCCTTGACGACCACACCGGGGTCGTTGTTGCTGCGCCGCTTGCGCCCGCGCGTCCGGGACGGCGGAACGGCCTCGTCGATCTCCTCGGTGGCCGCCTCCTCCCCGCCGAGCGCCTGCACGAGCTTCTGGACGACGCCCTGCGCCGCCACATGGCCCTCGCCGATCGCCGCGTACAGGGACGAGATGTCCGGGTAGCGCATCTCGTGCGCGAGCGTGACGAGCGAGTCGCCGGTGAGGATGCGCTGGATCGGCAGGTTCTGCTTGCGCATCGCGCGGGCGATGGCGTCCTTGCCCTGCTCGATCGCCTCGTCGCGGCGCTCCTTGGAGAACCAGGCGCGGATCTTGTTGCGGGCGCGGGGCGACTTGACGAAGTTCAGCCAGTCCCGGGAGGGTCCGGCGCCAGCCGCCTTGGAGGTGAAGACCTCGACGAGGTCGCCGTTGTCGAGGGTCGACTCCAGCGGGACGAGCCGGCCGTTGACGCGGGCCCCTATCGTGCGGTGGCCGACCTCGGTGTGGACCGCGTAGGAGAAGTCCACGGGGGTGGCGCCGGCCGGGAGCGCGATGACGTCGCCCTTGGGCGTGAAGACGAAGACCTCGTTGCGGGACAGATCGAAGCGCAGGGACTCCAGGAACTCGCTCGGGTCCTCCGTCTCCTTCTGCCAGTCCAGGAGCTGGCGCAGCCACGCCATGTCGTTGAGGTGGTCGTCCTTGCCCTTGCCGGCCTTGGGGACGTCCGTGCGGACCTTGGAGGCGCCCGCCACGGCCTCCTGCTTGTACTTCCAGTGCGCGGCGATGCCGTACTCGGCGCGGCGGTGCATGTCGAACGTGCGGATCTGGAGTTCGACGGGCTTGCCGTTGGGGCCGATGACCGTCGTGTGGAGCGACTGGTACATGTTGAACTTGGGCATCGCGATGTAGTCCTTGAACCGGCCGGGGACCGGGTTCCATCGCGCGTGGACGGTGCCGAGGGCGGCGTAGCAGTCGCGGACCGTGTCGACGAGGACGCGGATGCCCACCAGGTCGTAGATCTCCGCGAAGTCGCGGCCTCGTACGATCATCTTCTGGTAGACGGAGTAGTAGTGCTTGGGGCGGCCGGTGACGGTCGCCTTGATACGGGCCGCGCGCAGGTCGCTCTGCACCTCGTCGGTCACTATCGCGAGGTACTCGTCACGCTTCGGCGCGCGCTCGGCCACCAGGCGGACGATCTCGTCGTACATCTTGGGGTAGAGGATCGCGAACGCGAGGTCCTCCAGCTCCCACTTGATGGTGTTCATGCCCAGGCGGTGGGCGAGGGGCGCGTAGATCTCCAGGGTCTCGCGCGCCTTCTTCTCCTGCTTCTCGCGCTTGAGGTAGCGCATGGTGCGCATGTTGTGCAGGCGGTCCGCGAGCTTGATGACCAGGACGCGCGGGTCCTTGGCCATCGCGACGACCATCTTGCGGACGGTCTCCGCCTGCGCGGCCTCACCGAACTTGACCTTGTCGAGCTTGGTGACGCCGTCGACGAGGAGGGCGACGACGTCCCCGAAGTCGCGGCGCAGGTCGTCGAGGCCGTACTCGGTGTCCTCGACGGTGTCGTGCAGCAGGCCCGCCATCAGCGTCGCCGGGTCCATGCCCAGCTCCGCGAGGATCGTCGTCACCGCGAGGGGGTGCGTGATGTACGGGTCGCCGCTCTTGCGCTTCTGGCCTCTGTGCCAGCGCTCCGCGACCTGGTAGGCGCGCTCGATCTGCCGCAGCGTCGCCGTCTCGATCTTCGGGTCGTTGCTGCGGACTATCCGCAGGAGCGGTTCGAGGACCGGGTTGTACGGGTTCGCCCGCTGCACACCGAGCCGCGCCAGCCGCGCCCGGACCCGGTTCGAGGAGCCGGTACGGGCGGGCTGGGAGGCGGGGCGGGCGGCGCCGGGGGCGGTGGACGCAGGGGCCGTGGACGCCGGGGCGACAGGCGCCGGGGTCGCGGCAGACGCGGCGGGTGCGGGCGCCGGGTGCTCCGGCGGGGCCGGCTTCGGGCGTGGCTGCTCGGTCTGGCGGTCGGCGGGCGCGGTGCGGTCGTGCTCCACCGCTCCGCCCGTGCCGTTCTGGCCACGCGACGCGGGGTGCGCCGCCGGTGCCGAGGCGGGCTCGGGCTTGGCGGCGGTCAGGTGCTGGGCCTCGTCTGGCAAGAGGACTCCT
>DATCQX010000451.1:0-4115 GCA_036569285.1 Streptomyces sp. | reverse complement strand
ACCATCTCGCCGGGCGCGTGGACGGGTTCCTGGGAGTGCGCGTCGAAGATGTAGCGCTCGGGGACCTTGGAGACCATCTTGCCGTCGGGTCCGACGACGTAGGAGAGGCCGTCCCAGACGACGACGTCCCGGCCGGCCGTCCTCTCGATCCGGTCGGACTCCTCGACGTTGCCTTTCAGGGTCTGGACGATCGTCACCTTGGGGACCGTGCGTGCGGTCAGGGTGCTGTAGTCGAGGAGGGTGGCGTTCTTCGCCTCCAGGACGGTGGTCTGGTAGGTGTCCGCCGGGATCTTCGCCAGGCGCGGGAAGGCGTACCAGCGCAGCAGGGGCGCGAGGGCGGCGAAGAAGACGGCGAGGGCGAGCAGGATCAGGGCGGCTCTGCGGCGCATCGCGACCTCCTCACGGGTGCGCGGGCACGGTCGTCAGCAGGGGTTTCGGCGAGGTCTTGCCGGTGGGTGTGCCGAGGGCGCCGACCGTCAGGACGAGGGCGACGGCGACGGCCAGACCGGTCGCGGCGGCGATCAGGGCGCGCATACGGACCTCCCGGACCTGACGGTGTGTCAGGTGTCGGCACGGTAGCAACGGGCGGCCGAGATGAGAACAGCCGCGGCGCCCTTCCCTGAGGAGGGGCGCCGCGGCTGCCGTACGGGTCTGTGCGGGCCTAGGAGGCGGAGGGCGAGGGGTCGGCCGGTCCGCTCGGCGAGGGGCTCGCAGAGGGCGATCCGCTGGGTTCCGGGTCCGGGGTGGCCGTCGGGGCGGCCGTGACGGTCAGGTCGACCGTGAGGGTCGCGCCGCCCGTCGTCGTGATCTTCAGCAGGAACGTGCCGGCGTTGTCGTCCGCGTACAGCTTCGGCAGCTTCAGGACGCCGTCCGCGTCCGTGACCAGGCCGGTCAGGGTGCGGACGGGCTTGCCGTCGGCGTCCTTGAAGTACGGGCCCTTGGCGTTCGGGGCGGTGTCCCCGGCGGCGGCGACGAGGGTGGCGGTCGCGGCGACCTTGCCCGCGGCGGCGCCCTTGTACGTCGCCTTCACCTGGACCTGGTCGGCGAACTCGCCGCCCGTCACGGTCGACAGGAGGGTGCCCAGGAGGTTCGAGAGGAGGTCGGCGGAGCGGGCGGTGACGGTGGCCTTGTAGTCGACCGGGTCGACCGCGCGGCCGACGACCAGCGCGCGGACCGTGAACGTGCCCGCCTCCTCGCCCGCCTGGAGCGCGGGGGCGGTGGCGACGCCCTGCGCGTCCGTCGTGACCGTCGCGAGCTTCTCGCCGCCCGTGAAGGCGGCGTCGGTCTCGCCGACGATCAGGAAGCGGACGCGGACCTTGGCGACGGTCTTGCCGTCGGCGGTCTCCGCGCGGGCGGCGATCTTCTCCGTGAAGGCGGTGCCGGCCGTCGCGGTCAGCGTGCCCGTGCCCGCGTTCTCCAGGCGGCGCACCGATTCCGTCGGGGTCGGAGGCGTCGTCGGCGGGACGGTGGGCGGCTTCGTCGGCGGCTTCGGGGGCTTCGGCGGGGTCGCCGGCGGCTTGGGGGTCTTCGGGGGTGTGCTCGTGCGGGGCGGGACGGTCGTCGTCGTGCCGCCGTGGTCGCTGCGGTTGCCCGGGACGGGGCCGGTGCCGTCGGGGATCTCGTGCGTGCCCCGGCGGTAGTACTCCAGCCAGGACGTGACGGTGTTGTAGTACGCCGTCGAGTTGTTGTAGCTGAGGATCGCGCTGCGCAGGCCCGAGGGCGTGCTCATGTCCCAGCCGTTGCGGCACAGGTAGTGCGCGGCGGCGAGGGCGGCGTCGTAGACGTTGTTCGGGTCCTTCTTGCCGTCGCCGTTGCCGTCACGGCCGGCCCACGCCCACGTGGACGGGATGAACTGCATGGGGCCGACGGCGCGGTCGTACGTGGCGTCGCCGTCGTACGCGCCGCCGTCGGTGTCGCTGATGTGGGCGAAGCCGACGCCGTTGAGGGGCGGGCCGAGGATCGGGGTGATCGTCGTGCCGTCCGCCGCGACGTTCCCGCCGCTCGCGTGGCCCGACTCGACCTTGCCGATCGCGGCGAGGAGTTCCCAGGGGAGGTTGCAGCCGGGCTTGTCCACCGCGAGGGAGGAGGCGGCGCGCTTGTAGGCGTCCAGGACGGTCGCCGGGATGCCCGACTCGGAGACGGTGCCGGGCGTGCCGGTGCCGGGTATCGGGGGTATGCCCGACGTGGGCGCCGGGACGGGGCTGTTGAGGGGCGGGAGGTCCGTGTAGTACGGCGAGTTGCCGGTGGCGCCGGCGGGCAGCGGGCTCTCGCCCGCCGCGGCGGCGGGGGTGTCGGTGGACGGTCTGTCCTGCGTGGTGCCCGCGACGACCTCGGGGGCCTGGGACGCGGCCAGAGCGGCGACCGCGACGGCGGCCACGGTGGTGTTGACCGCGCTCTTGCGCAGCCTCCTGCCGAATTGCGCCGACATGAAGAAGCCCCTCCCGTGGGCGCCCCAGCGCCCGTCTCTGCGTCTGCCTGTGTGTCTCCCTGTAGAGACGGCCGAGCCGTCCCGCAGGTTGCCCCTCAAGGCGAATTCCGTCCCACTGCCACCGCGCGGCCCGCGGTCATCGGGCGTACCGACGGGTAGGGCGACCCTACGTCAACTCCCTTGGCACCGGCACCCGTAGGCGTCTGTTTTCATCAGTTGCTCATATGCCGCCGAGTGGGAACCCGGTCTCGCGTTATGGGCGTCTTTTTGGTGTTCCCGTGATCGTCCGCCGCCCTGAGGAGGCCTTGTGCCGTTCACCCTGAGCCACGCCGCCGCTGTGCTGCCGGGAGTGCGGGGGGACGGGACCGGGCGAGGTCGGCTGATTCCCGCCGTCCTCGTGGCCGGATCCTTCGCTCCGGACCTCACGTACTACGCGGCGAGCGTCGTCTCCGGGGCGATGGAGTTCGGTGACGTCACCCACTCCTTCGCCGGGGTCTTCACGGTCGACGTACCGCTCGCGTGGGGGCTCGTCGGGGTCTGGCTGCTGGTGCGGGAGCCGCTGGTGGCCCTCCTCCCCGCCTCCCGGCAGCCCCGCATCGCCTCCCTCACCCGCTGCGGCGTCCCCCACGCGCGCGTGACGGCGGCCCTCGCCCTCCGCTGGTACCTCTCCGCCGCCCTCGGCTCCCTCACCCACGTCGTCTGGGACGCGTTCACCCACCACGACCGCTGGGGCATGCGGCTGTTCCCCGTGCTGGGCGAGGAATTCGCCGGGTCGCCGCTGTACTGGTACCTCCAGTACGGGGGTTCCCTGATCGCCGCGATCGTCATCGTGGGATTCGTGAGGTACGCACTGCTCCGGACGCCGGGCGGCGAGGCCTCGGGGGTACCGGCCATGCCGGGGCGGGACCGGTGGACAGCCGCCGCCTTCCTCGCCGGGTGCGCGGCCGTCGGGGCGGGGTTCCGGGTGGCCCGCTGGTGGGCCTACTGGGGCGAACACGCCAAGCCCTGGGAAATCATCCCGACGGTGTGCTTCGGGGCGGGCGCCGGGTTGGTGGTGGGGGTGGTGCTGTTCGGCGTGGCTGTGCGGGTGGGGCGGCCGGTGAGCTCGAACGGCTCGGCACCGCCGAAGAGCGCCGTTGTGGCGGGGCGCCGTGGCGGCGGAGACGAGTGAGCGGGCGGAGAGAGAGGGCTAGGACCAGGAGAGGAACCGGAGGAGGAGCGGGCGGGCCGGGCGGCGGGGGCGCGGGTGGTACGGCACCGCCGGAGAGCACCGTTGAGGCGGGGCGCCGTGGCGGCGGAGACGAGTGAGCGGACGGAGAGAGGTGAGCCGAGGGGACGGAAGCGGGCAGGTGTGCGGGGGGATCGGCCGGTGGGCACGGGTGGTACGGCACCGCCAGAGAGCACCGTTGGGGCGGGGCGCCGTGGCGGCGGAGACGAGTGAGCGGGCGGAGAGAGGTAGGCCGAGGGGACGGAAGCGGGCAGGTGTGCGGGGGGGGATCGGCCGGTGGGCGCGGGTGGTTCGGCACCGCCGAGAAGCGCCGTCGCGGCTGAGCGCCGTCGCGGCGGGAGGAAATGAGCGGGGGTTCAAAGGCGGCAGCCAAAACACGGCAGCGGCAGCGGCAGCGGCAGCGGCAGCGGCAGCGGCAGCGGAGTGTGTCGGAGTGTGCGCGTGAGCGGCCACGATGGG
>DATCQX010000450.1:0-9177 GCA_036569285.1 Streptomyces sp. | reverse complement strand
GTGCGTCGACGCCTTCGAAGCGGTATGGTCGCGCGCCACCCCCCACAGCGAGTACAAGATCCGCTGAGGTCCCCGACCGTACAGGCCAGTTCATGCCCACCTCCCCGTCCTCTTCCGCCCAGGCCGCACGCGAGACCGTCGCCCGACGGCTTCGCGGCCTACGCAAAGAGGCGGGGCTGACGGTAGCTGAACTGGCCGCCCGGTGCGGGTGGCACCACGCGAAGACGTCCCGCGTCGAGAACGCCCTGACCGCCCCGTCGCCCAAGGACATCCGCGCTTGGGCGACCGCCTGTGAGGCGCAGGACCAGGCGGACGACCTGATCGCCCAGTCGCTGCACGCCGAGTCGCTGTACACGGAGTGGCGTCACCAGATCCGCAGCGGACTGAAGGAACTACAAGGCAGCTCAGCCAAGTTGTTCCGGGAGACCCGCCTCTTCCGCGTTTACTCCTCCACTCTGGTCCCCGGCCTCCTTCAGACAGAGGGCTACGCCGCTGCCGTACTCGGCATCGTGGCCCGCTTCCGGGAACTCCCGGTCGACGACAGCGCCGAGGCCGCGCAAGCCCGGGTCAGACGCTCCCGAGTGCTCCACGAACCGGGTCGGCGCTCCGTGTTCGTGATCGAGGAGTCCGTCCTTCACCACCGCATCGGTGACGTGGATGCGATGGCCGCCCAACTCGGTTACCTGATCCAGGTCGGAGCGCTGCCCCAAGTCTCCCTCGGCATCATCCCCTCAACAGCCGCAAGGACCCTCGGAGCGAAGGAAACGTTTCACATGTACGACGACAAGGTCGCGTCCGTGGAACTGATCTCAGCCCGGGTGAGAATCACCCAACCCTCGGAAACGGCCCTCTACTTGAAGGCGTTCGAAGAGCTGAGGAACATGGCCGTCTACGGCGCGGAAGCCCGCACCCTGATCACCCGAGCGATCGAAGCGCTCTAGGAGCAGAAACCAGGGGGGAAGAAGAATTGGAGCGCCGGGCAGGCCTTGCACCTGCATCTCCCCGCAGGAAGCGGGGCATCTTTCCTTGGACCACCAACGCACAACCAGCCAACCGAAGTTGCGGCGACCAGCTCGTGATCAACTATAGCCGACGGCACCCCCCTGAGATCATCCCCCCATGCACAGACTCCTCGCCCACACCACCACCGGCGACGGCCCACCCGTCGTCCTGATCCACGCCGGCGTAACCGACCACCACCTGTGGGACGCGGTAACCCCCACCCTCGCGGCGACCCACACGGTCATCCGCTACGACCTCAGAGGCTTCGGCGAATCCGCACCCCCCACTGCCCCCTTCCGTGAAACGGACGACCTGGCCCACCTGTTGGACCACTTGGGCCACGACCGAGTCCACGTCGTGGGCGCGTCCTGGGGAGGCCGTATCGCCCTGGACTTCACCCTCGCGCACCCCACCCGAGTCCGTTCCCTCACGCTCCTGGCGGCCCCTTGGCCGGGCCACGACTGGTCCCCCGAGATGATCGAGTACGACGCCGCCGAGACGGCCGCACTGGAGTCCGGCGACCTGGACACCGCCGTCCGCCTGAACCTGGACATGTGGCTACGCGGCCCGGCGAGAAGCTGGGACGAGGTGGGGGAGGGCCTGGCGGATCAACTCCGTGATCCCCTGAGGACGTTGCTGACGAACCAGGGCGTCGTCGGCGAGCACTCGCAGGGCCCCGGCAGGAAGGACCCCGCCGGCATCACCGTCCCGACCCTCGTGGGCGTCGGCAAGCTGGACGTCCCCGACTTCCAGGAGATCGCCCGCAGGTACGCCGACGTGATCCCTGGCGCGGAGTTCGTGGAGTTCGAGGGAGCGGCACACCTCATCGCGATGGACGCGCCAGGTCAAGTCGGTCTGGTACTGGGGGAGTTCCTGAAGGGGCACGCCGTCCCCCGCGATTGATCAGGGCGCGGGCAGCACACGGACGTCGCCGAACGTGCTGGACACCCGGATCCGGTTCGGGGACGAACGGGCCGTTCTGACACCGACGTCGCGATGCCCGCCCTCGGTGGTGGCGGTCACCTCGTACGACGGCCCCCGGGGAACAAGTACGGTGACGTCCCCGGTCTCGGAACGCGCGTCGACGCTGTCCGGCACGGCGGCGAAGGAGAGCGCGACATCGCCGCCCCCGCTCTCCGCGTGGACGCTCCCCGAGAGGTTCTCCGCGACGATGTCACCGCCGCCGGTGCTCAGGCGAACAACCGTGGACGCGGGTACCTCCACCCGGTACAACACCCCGCACTTGTCGTACTCGTGGACGGAGCCACACCCAGCGTGCCGCAGAAGCAACTCGCCACCGCTGACGGAGTGCTGGGTCTTCGGTCTGCCCTGGGTGTACTCGTACGTCTCGACGACCTTGACGGCACCCCCGGTGCCGGGCACCACCTCGATGTCTCCCGCGAAGCTGTCGACGCGCAGCGCCGTGATCGTCTCCTCGACGGCGTACGCGGCCTCTCCCGTGCTGAAGGGCGGCGAAGAGCAGCCCGCGAGGGACGCCGTGGCGACGAGCGTGAGTGATGCGGCGGTGATCGCGAGGCGCGAGGGCCGGGGCATGAGGAGAGTCCCTCTCAGGAGCTACGCGGCGATCTGACCGGTGAAAAAGGCTGTCGCCTGCACCCGGTTCGCCACTCCCAGCTTCCGCAGGATCATGCTGATGTGGCCTTTGACGGTCGTCGGACTCAGGTACAGCGACTTCGCGATCTGGATGTTGGTGAGCCCCCGCGCGACCAGAGACAGCACCTCCTGCTCCCTCGGGGACAAAGGGAGCCGACGCGCCGTACCGCCGCCGACGAAGCCGCTGACCGCGGCGGCCAAGGCGGTCACGGAGCTGTCGCAGGAGAGGACGTTCGAGACGTGCTCGGCGACGGCGACCGGGTGCACATCGGAGTCCCCGCAGACGTACGCCCAGACGGCACTCCTGGCGGACAGGTACTGAAAGGCACGCTCCGCACGGTTCCCCTCCCGCGCGTCGACGATCACGACATCCGGCTCGACCCGCCTGAGCAACATCTCCTCGGGCCAGGCTCCGGACAGGACGACATCCGAGATCCCACCCACGTACGCGAGTTGTGTCTCCACCCGGGTTCTCAGCCCGAGATCGTCCATCGCAAGCAACACACGCACCGTGTTCCCCCAGCCCTGCACTTTCGGTAAAGCGGTCCCGCAAAGAATACGCAAACAGCCTCGGACCTGGGAAGACGTGCTCTGAAGGGTGCTTTCGGCAAGATTCTGCAAAGGCCAACTGGCCATTTTCCACGCACGAGTTCGGCATCAACGGGAAAGAGGGTCCGCCGAGTGGAGGGGGTCGGACGGCGGGTACGGCGCGAGCGACCGCGCGGCAATACTTCGTGAACAAGCGGACACCAAGGCCGAACGCGAGCGGGTGGTCGCCGCGAGCCCAGCCGGTTGCCGACACCCGCTGGGGGATGGGGCTGTGGTGTGCCGTCACCCGGCGTGCTCCGGGTGTCGGCGGGGTCTTCGCGCCTGTGCTGCTCGTCGTCGCAGGGTTCGCCTTCTGGCTGAACCACGGGTGAAGGCACGGCCTTCGGGAAGGAGCTGCGGTCCGTGATCGAAGTGACCTCGCTCACCAAGACGTACGGCGGGAAGCGCGTCGTCGACGATCTCTCGTTCACTGTCGCCCCGGGCACGGTGACCGGCTTCCTCGGCCCCAACGGGGCTGGGAAGACGACCACGTTGAGGATGATTCTCGGTCTGGTCCGCCCTGATTCCGGCACGGCCCGGATCGAGGGCAGGCCGTACCACGAGCATGCCGAGCCGCTGCGTGTCGTCGGTGCCCTGCTCGACGCGCGGTGGGCTCACCCGAAGCGCACCGCGCGCGCCCACCTGTCCTGGCTCGCGGCAGCGGGCGGACTTCCCGGCGGCGCGGTCGGCCGTGTGCTGGGGCAGGTCGGTCTGGAGGGCGTGGCGGACCGCCCGGTGGGCTCGTTCTCGCTGGGCATGTCCCAACGGCTCGGCCTGGCCTGCGCGCTCCTCGGGCAGCCCCGCGTTCTCATCCTGGACGAACCGGTCAACGGACTCGACCCCGAAGGGATCGCCTGGATGCGGGCCATGATCCGGGAACAGGCGGCGGACGGGCGCACGGTACTGGTGTCGAGTCACCTGCTCTCCGAGATGGCCCTGACCGCCGACCACGTCGTGGTGATCGGCCAGGGACGCCTCATCGCCCAGCACAGCGTCAGGGAACTCACGGACCGGATCGAGGTCACCGAAACAGTGGTCCGCGCGGACGACATGGCGAGGCTGCGCGCGGCTCTCGCCGAGGCAGGGGCCTCCGCGGTGGCCGACGGCGCCGAGGGAACGCTGGTGCGGGGGCTCACCAGCGAGGAGATCGGGCGTACGGCCCTGCGCGCGGGCGTGGCGCTGTACGAGCTGACTCCGCGCCGCGCGACCGTCGAGGACGCCTTCCTGCGCCTGACGAGCCAAGTGGTCGAGTACCGAGGGGAGTCCCGGCGTGCCGACGCTCTCTGACCTCCGCGCCGAAGCGATCAAGTTGCGCACGATCAGGTCGACTTGGTGGTTCCTTGCCGTGACGGCCGTCGTTTCCCTCTCCTTCAGTGGACTCGGGGTGACGGCGGTGGAACAGGGACAGGAGCCCGGCCTCACGCAGGCCCTGACCGGCCCCGCCTTCGGTCAACTGCTCCTCATGCTCTTCGCGGCACGTTCCGCGACCCAGGAGTACCAAACCGGCACGGTCTGGGCCTCCTACCTCGCGCGTCCGGACTGGCGGCGCCTCATCGGGGCCAAAGCGGCGGTGGCCGCCTCGGTGTCCTCGGCCGCCGGGGCCGTCCTCGCCGTGGCCGGGCTCCTGGTCGCCGTCGCCGTCCGCCCGGGTTCCGGCGTGCTCCCCGGGACACCGGCCGAATGGGGTCAACTGTGCGCCGTCCCCGTGGTGTTCGCGCTCACCGCCACGATCGGTGTCGCCGCCGGGGTGCTCCTCAAGAGCGGGGGGCGGGCCATCGCCCTGCTGCTGGGCTGGTCCGTCGTGGGAGAACTGGCCGTCGCGCCCCTCGGCCAGTGGCTCACCGGGATCGACATCGCGGCGTGGCTCCCCTTCACCGCGATGAACGCCGTCATGGGCGACTCGACGGCGGCACGGTTCCCCGGCGGCTCCGCCCTGGGCCTCCTGTACGTGACCACTCTCGCGTGCGCCCTGCTGGCCGCCGCTGCCGCCGTCCAGCGGCGCCGGGAGCTGTAGTTCGGCACGGGAAGTGCGCCTGTCGGCGCCTTGTCGGCCGGATGTCGGTGACCCATCGGCAGGGGCTGGCACTTTTCAGGGACAGGCGGCCTCCCAGGGCGGCCCGATCCTGAAGGAGCCACCATGGACAACACCCCCGTCACGATCATCGGCGCAGGACTCGGCGGGCTCACGCTGGCCCGGGTTCTCCATGTGCACGGCCTCAGGGCCGTCGTCCATGAGGCGGAGCCTTCCGTGGGGGCGAGGGCGCAGGGCGGGATGCTCGACATCCATGAGCACAACGGTCAACTCGCGCTTCAGGCGGCTGAGTTGATGGACGAGTTCCGGGCCCTCGTGCTGGAGGGCCGCGAGGCGATGCGGGTGCTCGACACGGACGGGACCGTCGTGTTCGAGGAGGCGGACGACGGTGTCGGTGGGCGCCCGGAGGTGATGCGGGGCGAACTGCGGCAGATGCTGCTCGACTCGCTGCCCGCCGGCACCGTCCGCTGGGGGAACAAGGCGGCCGGTGTCCGGACCCTCGGGGACGGCCGTCACGAGGTGACCTTCGCGGACGGCACCAGCGTCGTCACGGGCCTGCTGGTCGGCGCGGACGGCGCCTGGTCGCGGGTCCGGCCGCTGCTGACCGGCGCTGTTCCCTCGTACGCAGGCACGTCGTTCGTCGAGACGTACCTCTTCGACGCCGACACCCGGCACCCGGTCGCCGCGAAGACCGTCGGCGGCGGGATGCTGATCGTGCCCTCCCCGGGCAGGGCGATCTACGCGCACCGGGAGAGCGGCGGCACCCTGCACGTGTACGCGGCGCTGGCCAAGCCGCCGCACTGGTTCGCCGCCATGGATTTCGACGACGCCCCCGCGGCGACGGCGCGGATCGCGGCGGAGTTCGAGGACTGGGCCCCCGAACTCACCGCGCTGATCACGGACACCGACACCGCCCCGGTCCTGCGCCCCCACTACACCCTGCCGCCCGGCCACCGCTGGCCCCGCGTCCCCGGCGTCACCCTCCTCGGCGACGCCGCCCACCTCGCACCCCCCAACGGCGAAGGCGCCAACCTGGCGATGCTGGACGCCGCCGACCTCGCCAAGTCCCTCGCGGCCCACCCCGACGACATCGAGGCCGCCCTCACCGAGTACGAGCGGGCCATGTTCCCCCGCAGCGCGGAGGAGGCCGCTATCGGGTTCGCCCCCCTCGACTCCTCCGACAACACGGCCCACGGCCTGGCCGACAGGTTCACCGGGAAGGCCCGATGATCCGACCGGACAGGCTCGGACGACGACGGCCCCGGCGCCACGCCGGGTGCCCTCGGTGCGGTGAGTGTCACCTCGTGCTCCGAGTGCGCCTTGTGACTCCTGTTCGCGCCCTGCTGCTGGGGTCCGGTATGTGGTGATCTGGCCACATGAGCGATGTACGGCAGTGTGTAGTTGTTCGTGGCGGTACCTACGAGGGTCGGCAGGGTGGAGCCTTCGCCGCGGGGATCAGTGCGCAGACGGCTGGGGCGCGGGGGTTGTGCCTGCACCAGCTGCGGTTGCCGCCGGGGACTCGGGGCCGGCCGCATGTGCACACGGGTCACGAGTCCGCGATCCTCATCGCCTCCGGCCAGGTGGACGTCTGTACGGCCCGGATCTGGCGGAGCACGTGGTGTTGGGGCCGGGGGACTTCATCTACATCCCGCCGGACACGCCGCACCTCCCGGTCAACACCGGCGAGGAAGACATGATCGCGGTGGTGGCCCGCACCGACCCGGACGAACAGGAGGGCGTCCAACTCATCGAGCTGCCCGCGCAGTTGCGTGAGCGGGTCGGGCAGGTTCCCGTGGCCGCGCCCGCCTGAGTTACTTGACCGAGTCGACGAAGGTGTTCCAGGAGTCGGCGGTGAAGAGGAGGGTGCCGAGGGTGGGGGCTTTGCTGTCGCGGACGGGGACGAGGGAGGGGAGGTTGGGGGCGAATTCGAGGCAGGCGCCGCCGTCGGGGTTGCTGTGGCTGCTCTTGCGCCAGGCGGCCGTGTTCAGCAGGCTGGCGGAGACTTCGAGGCAGTTGCCGCCGGTGGAGTTGCTGTAACTGCTTGCGTACCAGTCGGCCATGTTCAGCAAGTCGTCGGAGACTTCGAGGCAGGCGCCGCCCTCAGAGTTGCTGTAACTGCTCTTGCGCCACGTGATGTTGCTCAGGTCGACGGATCGCATGGCACTTCCTCCTACTTGACCGAGTCGACGAAGGTGTTCCAGGAGTCGGCGGTGAAGAGGAGGGTGCCGAGGGTGGGGGCTTTGCTGTCGCGGACGGGGACGAGGGAGGGGAGGTTGGGGGCGAATTCGAGGCAGGCACCGCCGGTGGAGTTGCTGTAGCTGCTTTTGCGCCAGTCGGCCGTGTCCAGCAGATCGGCGGAGACTTCGAGGCAGTCGCCGCCGGTGGAGTTGCTGTAACTGCTCTTGCGCCACGAGAGGTTGGTCAGGTCGACGGATCGCACGGTACTTCCTCCAACAGCTGCAAGATGAACGCGCGTGACTCGGCGGGTGTCAGTGCCAGGTCGCTCACGGCATCATATGCACGGAAGAGGTACTCGGCCTTGCTGGTTTCTTCGACCAGTTCGCCGTCGAGGTCGTTCTCCGTGTAGACCACGGTCTTCCCGCCCGGGAGCCGCAGGAACATCACTTCCGTGGTGTCCAAGCCGTGCAGTCCCCTGCCGAACGGCAGTACTCGGATGGTGACGTTCGGGAGGTCGGCCGCCTCCAGCAGGCGCTCCAACTGCTCACGCCACTCGGCCGGATCACGCAGCGAATTCCGGAGCACCGCCTCGGAGAGGATCGAGCGGAGCACGAGTGGGTCCTCTCCCACCAGGATGGCCTGGCGACCGATGCGGGCATCGGTCTGTTGCTCCAGTTCCTCTCCCTCAAGGCCACCCGCTGCGAGTGCTTCTCGTGCGTACGCCTCCGTCTGAAGCAACCCATACAGCCTGTTCAGTGAGAACTGCGACAGGGCCACCGCCTTCGCCTCGTACTCCATGTACGGCCGGTACTGCGGCCTGAACTGCTTCTTGTCCGCCGCCGCCAACTCCCACAACGTCAACACCAGCGGCGTCGTCCCATAAAACGTGTCCAGCCCCGTAGCCACATCCGGGCTCCCGGTCGTCGCCCCACTCTCCAACCTGCTGAACAGCGACTGATCCCACCCCAGCCGCTCGCTCAAGTCCCGGAAACTCAAGCCCCGTTGCTCCCGCAGCTCCTTGATCACCTGTTGGAACCTCTCCCGTGGCTCCTGACTCAACCCCGTGATCGGCCGCCTCCGCGCCATCCCGTCCCCTCCATCGCTCGTGGTGCACAAACGCGATCCGTGGTGCACCAAACCCGATTCGACCTGTACGGCACCCACCTCTGGGCCATCCTCGTACTACCCAGGAATACGCAGAGTATTACAACTGCCGCATTCCATACAGATGTTGGGCGAAAGGACCGATACCAGGTGGAACCGGGAACCCTCTACTACGACACCGCCACCGACAAGGTCGGCGAGTACCAGGACAGCCTCGGCAAGTACGCCATGCTCCGCCCCGTCGGCGGCGGCACGGAGTGGTCCGCTGACCCCAAGAACCTCCGCCCCGCCACCGACGGCGAACGCCTCCGCGCCGGCGTGAAGGCCACGAACCACCAGAGCCGCAACAGCCCCCCGAGGAACCCCGAGTTGGAGCCGGCGGTCGACCTGAGCGTCGCCCCGCGCCCCTACCCCGACTGCGGCACTTGCGACGAACTCGCCACCCTCCGCCGAGCCGCCGCCAAGGAGTTCGACTACAGCGCCGTCACCGACGCGAACGTCCTCTTCCGCCGCCACAACGCCGAGGCCCACACCGAGTGACCTACCGCCCGAGCCCCCACCAGATCACGCAAGTCCCCCCGACCTACGTGACCCCACCCCCGAAACTCCCCCAACCCCCGCCCCCCACCCCCGGGTTCACCCTCTGGACGGTCCTCCTG
>DATCQX010000449.1:0-22335 GCA_036569285.1 Streptomyces sp. | reverse complement strand
CTGCTGGGGCGTGAGGTGACGCCGGAGACGCTGCTGTCGACGACGGACGAGCCGTTGCCGCCGCTGGACGACGGTGCGTTCACGGCCGTCTTCTCGCGGGCCGTCGACGGTGATGCCGGTGCCCGCGCGGCCGTCGACCGGTTCTTCCGGCGTCTCCTGCACGACGTGTCCGCGCTGGTCCTCGCGCTGGACCCCGAGCTGGTCGTCATCGGCGGCTCCACGGCGGGGCTCGGCGCCCTCCTCGCCCCCCTGCGCGACGAACTCGCCCGCTACTGCCTGCGCCCGCCCCAGGTCGCCCTCTCGACCCTGGGCGAGGCCGCCGTGGCGACCGGGGCGCTACGGCTGGCTCTGGACCATGTGGAGCGGCAGTTGTTCGCGGTGGAGGGGACGGTGACGGGGCGGCGGGGGGCGTTCACCTGAGCGGTGGACGTCCTGACCGGTGAACGCGGGGCATGTCCGGAGAGTTCCCGGCGCACCTGTTCCGGGCGTGCCGCTGTTCTGAGCGCCGTTGTTCCCGACCCCCTTGCCCCGGCACCCCGCTCCCGGACCGGTGTCCCCGGCACCCCTGTTCCCGATTCCCCGAAGCACCCGGAAACAGAAGGCCGAAAACCGCTACGCCGCCCCCTCCGCGATCTCCACCCGCCCCGACTCCCCGAACGTCAGTCGGCACGTGTCAGCACGGTACGTCGCGACGGACAGCGCCACGATCCGCGCGGGGGTCGTGAAGTGCGTGGTGACCACCAGGACCGGCGCCCCGGGAAGCCGGTCGAGCTGCTTGGCGTCGTCCGCGCGGGCGGAGCCCAGTTCGACGGAGCGGTTCCGCGCGGTCAGGTCGAGGTGCTGGAGTTCGCGCAGCACGGCACGCGCGCGTGCGGCGCCGGAGAGGCCGTCGGAGGCCGGGAGGCCGGGGACGGAGGTCTCGGGGACGTAGAGGAGTTCGGCGGCGACGGGCTGGCCGTGGGAGACGCGGGAGCGGCGGACGACGTGGACGGCCGTCCCGCGCGGGAGCTGGAGGGCGTCGGCGACGGCTGCCGGGGGCGCGCCCAGGTCACTGCCTGCGGGCTGCCAGGTGTCGTCCGGGCCGGGCCAGGGCGTTCCCTCGGGGCCGACGTCGACGCCCACGCGCGGGGGTGCGACGGTGGTGCCGACGCCGCGCCTGCGGTGCAGCCGGCCCTCCAGTTCGAGCTGTTCCAGCGCCTGCCGGAGCGTGGCGCGTGCGACGCCGAAGCGGGCCGCGAGTTCACGCTCGTTGGGCAGTACCTCCCCCACGGCGAACTCCGAGTCGAGTGCTTCGCTGAGCACTGTCCTGAGGTGCCAGTACTTCGGTTCCGGCACCGTTTCCAGCTGTGTGGTCCCCACCCTGTCCTCCGCCCCGCCCCACGTATTCCAGGCTGTTTTCGCGCCCTTGTTTATTAAAGGTTGTTTCACTTGTCAGCGACCATAGAGGGGCCCTCAACCTTGGTCAATACCAATTGCCGGAAACCGCTTTCGGCCAGTGATCACAAGCCTTTCGCCCCCTCCGGGCTACCCGTCGGTAGCGATCGCTGACAAGCTGTCCGCAGAGTTTCGCCGCGAGCCCAGCCGAGGAGCACTCCGCATGTCCACCTCCGTCTCCTTCAAGGTCCCCTCGGCGCGGAGACCGCAGCCCGTGACCCTGTCGTACGCGCGCGTGGGGCGCGGGGAGCCGTTGCTCCTGCTGCACGGCATCGGTCACCACCGGCAGGCGTGGGACCCGGTGGTGGACATCCTGGCCACCGAACGGGACGTCGTCGCCGTCGACCTCCCGGGCTTCGGCGCCTCCCCGGGCCTCCCGGAGGGCCTCGCGTACGACCTGCCGACGACGACGGCCGTGCTGGCGGCCTTCTGCGAGGCGCTGGGCCTGGACCGCCCGCACGTCGCCGGGAACTCGCTGGGCGGCCTGCTGGCCCTGGAGCTGGGCCGCGAGCGCCTCGTACGCTCCGTCACGGCCCTCTCCCCCGCCGGTTTCTGGTCCGAGGCGGAGCGCCGGTACGCCTCCACGCTGCTCGTGACGATGCGCCGCGTCGCCCGCGGCATGCCCCTGCCGCTGGTGGAGACCCTGTCCCGCTCGGCGGCCGGCCGCACCGCCCTCACCAGCGCCATCTACGCCCGGCCCGCCCGCCGCGCCCCCGAGGCCGTCGTCGCCGAGACGCTCGCCCTGACCGGGGCCGTCGGCTTCGAGCAGGTCCTCCGCGCGGGCGGCTCCGTCCGGTTCACCGACGACATTCCGGGCCTCCCCGTCACGATCGCCTGGGGCACCCGGGACCGCATCCTCCTGCGCCGCCAGGGCGTCCGCGCGAAGCGCGTCATCCCCCAGGCACGCCTGATCCGCCTGCCCGGCTGCGGCCACTGTCCGATGAACGACGACCCGGCGCTGGTGTCGCGCGTGATCCTGGACGGGAGCCGCTGAGGGCCCCGGACCCCACCGCCACCCCCAGCCCCACCAGGAGGCTCCCCAGCGCCTGGGCGGCCCCGTAGGAGCCGGTGCCGACGACGGGCGCGGTACCGGCGGCGGCGACCGGGATCAGCCCGGAGTACAGCGTCGTCCGCTCCACGCCGAGCACCCGCAGCCCCCGGTACCAGCACACGAACCCGACGACGGTGACGACGACGGCCTGCCACAGCAGCGCCGCGGCCTCGCCGCCGTCCGGCCGGCGCAGCCAGTCGCCCCCGTCCAGGAGCAGCCCCAGCGCCGCCGACTCCACCGCCGCGACCGCGCACACCGTCGCCGACGTCAGCAGCGGCCCCAGCACCCGCAGCACCGGCACCGCCAGCACCGCGAACCCCACCTCGCCGACGAGCGCGAGCCCGGAGTACACCAGCCCCGCCCCGTCGGTACGCCCCCAGCCCTGGACGGCGAAGGCGCCCGCGGCGACCAGGAACGCGCCGCACAGGACGGGCGGGCGGGGGCGGCGGCCCTCCGTGAGGGGCGCCAGGACGGCGACGACGACCGGGGCGCAGCCGACGAGGACGCCGGGGACGGCCGGTTCGGCGGAGCGCTCCGCGGCGAGGACGGCGAGGTTGAAGCCGAGCATGCCGACGCCCGACAAGAGGGCCGTGCGCAGCCACTGACGGGCCGTGAGGAGCCGCAGGCGCTCCCGTGCGCCGTGCCGGGCGAGCGGGGCCAGCAGAAGGGCCGCGAGGCCGTAGCGCAGGGCCTGGCCGCCCGCGTACGGGTAGTCGCCGAGGAGGCTGTTGGCGGTGAAGGAGGCGCCGACGAGGAGACAGGCGGACGCGGCCAGGAGCGCGCCGCGCGCGGGGGTGGGGTTCATGAGGGGGACGCTAGGGACGGCGGCGGCCTTGGTTAAGGTCCACTTCCATGGCGTCATCGGGGACCAGTCCGGGCGGGGTGTGGGACGTATTGCGGGACGCCGTCGGCGCGCCCGCGCGCACGCGTGGACGTGCGGTGCGGCAGGCGCTGCGGGAGGCGATCCGCGCGGGACGGCTGGCTCCCGGGACGCGGCTGCCGTCGAGCCGGGACCTCGCGGGCGACCTGGGGGTGTCACGCGGGCTGGTGACGGAGGCGTACGAGCAGTTGACGGCCGAGGGGTACCTGCGCAGCGGGCGCGGCGCCGGGACGTGGGTCGGGGACGCCGTGCGGGGGGCGGCGCCCCGCGCGCGGGACCGTGCGCCGCGCGCGCCGGGTGCCGTCGCCGACTTCGTGCCGGGCTCGCCCGACCTGTCGCTGTTCCCGCGCACGGCCTGGGCCGCCGCCCAGCGCGCGGTGCTGGCCGACCTGCCCCACCGGGAGCTCGGCTACCCCGACCCGCGCGGCCTCCCCCGGCTGCGCACCGCCCTCGCCGAGCTGCTCACCCGGCGCCGGGGCGTGGTCGCCGATCCGGAGCGGCTCGTGGTCGTCTCCGGCGTCGCGCAGGCCCTCGCGCTGCTGGGCGGGGCGCTGCGTGCGCGCGGGATCGGGGCGGTCGGCGTGGAGGACCCCGGGAGCCCGCCGCACGGCTCCCTGTACGCCGCCGCCGGTCTGGACGTCGTCCCGCTGCCCCTGGACGGCGAGGGGCTCGCCCTGGGGCCGTTGCGGGAGGCGCGCGTGCGGGCCGTCGTCACCACGCCCGCCCACCAGTTCCCCACCGGCATCGCCTACGCGCCGCGCCGCCGCGCGGAGCTGCTGGAGTGGGCCCGCGCGGTGGACGGGTACGTCGTGGAGGACGACTACGACGGCGACTTCCGGTACGACCGCGATCCTGTCGGCGCGCTTCAGGGTCTCGATCCCGAGCGCGTCGCCTACACCGGGTCGGTCAGCAAGTCCCTGGCGCCGGGGCTGCGTCTGGGGTGGCTGCTGCTGCCGGAGGCGCTCGCCGAGGACGTGACCGAGCGCAAGCGCACCGCCGACCTCGGGCATCCGGCGCTGGACCAGGCGCTGTTCGCGCGGTTCGTCGGGCGCGGCGACTACGACCGGCACCTCAGGCGCTGCCGGCGCGTCTACCGGGAACGCCGGGACGCCCTCGTATCGGCGCTCGCCGAGCACTTCCCCGGCACCGAGGTGTCCGGTATCGCCGCCGGGCTCCATGTCATCGCCGCGCTGCCCGAGCGGTACGGGCCCGAGGAGCGGTTCCTTCGGAGGGTGCGGGAGGCGGGGGTGGAGGTGCGGGCGCTGGCGGAGTTCGGGCACGCGCGCGTGGGGGACGGTTGCGGGCTCGACGGGCGGCCCCGGCTCGTCCTCGGGTACGCGCATCTGACGTCGGTACGGGTGCGGAGCGGCGTGGCGTTGATGGCGCGGGCCGCGGGAGGGTGACGCCGGGGCGCGCCCTAAGCCACTTCTGCGCACGCCCCGCTGTTAACCGGCCATTCGCGAACCGGCCCTTCTTCTCCATTAGGTCTAGGGATGTATCCCGTTCCCGCTCCTTTTGGAGGCCTTTGCCATGGCTTCTCTGCCCTCCCCCAGCCGTCGCGGCGTCCTGCGCGGCTCGCTCGCCGCGTCGGCGGCGCTGTCTCTGCCCGGTGCCCTGGGTGCCGCGCCCGCCTTCGCCCTGTCGGGGCGGCCGAGAGCGGACTGGGGGGTGCAGACGGGGGACGTCGGCGCGCACTCGGGGCTGGTGTGGGTGCGGTCGGACAGACCCGCGCGGATGATCGTCGAGACGGCGGCGACGGAGTCGTTCCGTGACGCGCGCCGCTGGTGCGGGCCGCTGCTGGGCGCCGGTACCGACTTCACCGGCACCACCCGGCTGCACGGGCTGCCGTCCGGCGAGCAGATCCACTACCGGGTGCTCCTCGCGGACCCGGACGACCCGCGCCGCACGGGCGAGCCGGTGACGGGGACGTTCCGCACGGTATGCGAGAAGCGCCGTCAGGGCGTGAAGTTCCTGTGGTCGGGCGACCTCGCCGGGCAGGGCTGGGGCATCAACCAGGACATCGGCGGCTACCGCATCTACGACGCGATGGCGAAGCTGGACCCGGACTTCTTCCTGTGCAGCGGCGACAACATCTACGCGGACGGCCCGATCTCCGCGACGCAGGCGCTGCCCGACGGCCGTGTGTACCGCAACCTGGTGACCGAGGAGAAGTCGAAGGTCGCGGAGACGCTGGCCGAGTACCGGGGGAACTTCCGCTACAACCTGCTGGACGAGAACCTGCGCCGGTTCAACGCGCAGGTCCCGTCGATCATCCAGTGGGACGACCACGAGGTGCGCAACAACTGGTACCCCGGCGAGGTGATCGCCTCCTCGGACGCGCGGTACACGGAGAAGAGCGTGGACGTCCTCGCGTCGCGCGCGCGGCGGGCGTTCAGCGAGTACTTCCCGGTCTCGACGCTGACGCCGGGCGCGAAGCAGGGCCGCGTGCAGCGCGTGCTGCGGCACGGTCCGCTGCTGGACGTGTTCGTGCTGGACATGCGCACGTACCGCGACGCGAACTCGACGGACGTCCAGACGACCGACCCGCAGGGCATCCTCGGCCGGGAGCAGCTGGAGTGGCTGAAGCGGGAGCTGGCCGCCTCGCGCGCGGTGTGGAAGGTGATCGCCGCCGACATGCCGCTCGGGCTCGTCGTGCCGGACCCGATGGAGAGCAAGCCGAACTTCGAGGCCGTCGCGCAGGGCGACCCGGGGCAGCCGCTGGGGCGTGAACTCCAGATCGCGGAGCTGCTGCGGTTCATCAAGCACCGGCGGATCACGGGCACGGTCTGGCTGACGGCCGACGTGCACCACACCTCGGCGCAGCACTACCAGCCCTCCCGGGCGGCGTTCAAGGATTTCGAGCCGTTCTGGGAGTTCGTCTCCGGGCCGCTCAACGCGGGTGCGTTTCCGGCCAACGAACTGGACGGCACGTTCGGTCCTGAGCGCGTGTTCGTCAAGGCGCCGACGGTCGCGAACGTGTCCCCGGCGGACGGTTTCCAGTTCTTCGGGGAGGTCGACATCGACGGCCACAGCGGGGAGTTGACGGTCCGGCTGCGCGAGTCGGACGGAACTGTCCTGTTCACGCGGGTACTTCAGCCGGGACGTGTCGGCCAGTAGGGCGCGGGTCCCGTAGGCTCGGCGGTGTACCGCGTACCGGCGTCATCCCCCGGTGCGCGGTGTCCCGCTCGCCCTTTTTGGCGTGAATGCGACCCTTGGCGCGGAAAATGCGAAATGAGCATTTACCCATCGGTCACAATGCGTTCGTGATCACGCAACACCGTTCCTTCACAGTAAACGTATGACTTCTAGGACGACGGTCGTCGCACATGCCCTCACCGCGCTCCTCGCGGCCTTCGAAGCGGCCGTGGAGGCCGCCCTGCGCACCTGGCGATCACGCGCCCAGGCCCCCGCGCCACCCGGAAGCGATACCGGCCCCCGGCCACCCGCCGGGGACACCGACGGCCTGACGGTGGACGGCACCGGCACGCTGTGGCGGATGCGGACGACCGTGAAGGACGCCCCCGGCTCGCTGGCCGCCCTGTGCGCCGCGCTCGCCGGACACCGGGTGGACATCCTGAGCCTCCAGGCGCACCCGCTGGGCGAGGACACGGTCGACGAGTTCCTGCTGCGCGCCCCCGGCACCCTCGGCGGCGCCGAGATCACCAGCGCGGTGCGGCAGGCCGGCGGCAGCGCGACCTGGATCGAGCGGGCCGACGCGCACGACCTGGTCGACGCCCCCACGCGCGTCCTGGGCCTCGCCACCCGTACCGCCCTGGACGCGGCGGAACTCCCCCTCGCCCTGCGCCAGTTGCTGGGCCGGTGCTCGATCCGTTCGCTGCCCGGCGCGCACGACGTGCCGGCGGAGGGGGTCCTGGAAGAGACAGTGCTGCGCCTGCGGGCGCCGGAAGGCGGAGTGATCACCGTGGAGCGGCCGTACCTGCCGTTCACCCCGACCGAGTTCGCGCGCGCCCGCGCGCTGGTCGACCTGGACGCCCGGCTCGGGCCCCGCGTCCCGCGCGGTCAGGACGTCCTGACGCTGCCCGAGGGTGACGACATCACGGTGAGCCGCGCCGGCACGGCCGACCTGGAGGCCGCGAAGGCGATGCACGAGCGGTGCTCGCAGCAGACCCTCACGATGCGCTACCACGGTCCCGTCCACGACGCCGACCGCTACCTGAGCCACCTCCTGAGCCCCCGCTTCGGCCGTACCCTCGCCGTCCGCACCGCCTCCGGGCGCGTCGTCGGCCTCGGGCACCTCCTGTGGGACGGCGACGAGACCGAGGTCGCCCTCCTCGTCGAGGACGACTGGCAGGGGCGCGGCATCGGCGGGGAACTGCTGCGCAGGCTCGTACGGATGGCCGTCGAGACGGGCGGCGAGAGCGTGTACGCGGTGACCCGCTCGGGCAACACGGCGATGGTCGCGGCGATGCGGTCCCTGGGGGTGCCGCTGGACTACCAGATCGAGGAGGGCACGCTCGTCATCACGGCCCGGCTCGACGAACTGACGCCGCAGGACCTGCCGTTCGAGGTGTGCGCGGGTGAGCGGGGCGGACGGGACTGAGGGCTCTCCCCAACTCCCCGCCCCAGGAGTCCCGTTGGAGCCCTCCTCGCCCGCCCCGCCCCCTTGGCTCTCAGCGAAATCCGGGCTCCCTCCGGTTCCCCTCCCGTAATCAGAGCTGACGGGACACCGGTATCCGTACGAGGATGTCCGCATGTCAGAGACGAACAGCCCGCTGCCCCGCGAGGTCGCCGACGCGTATGTCGACGGTCTCATCGCCCTCGATCCGGTGACCGGTACCTACCTCGGCGCTCAGGAGAGTGCGCGCAGGATGCCGGACCTCTCGCCCGCAGGACAGGAGGCGCTGGCGCGGCTCGCGCGGGAGACGCTGGCCGCGCTGGAGGCGGCGGAGGCCCGGCCCGGCGCGGAGAGCGACGCGGAGCGGCGGTGCGCGCGGCTGCTGCGGGAGCGGCTGACCGCCGAACTCGCCGTGCACGACGCCGGCGAGGGGCTGCGCGCGGTCGGCAACCTGGGCACGCCCGCGCAGCAGGTGCGCGACGTGTTCTCGGTGACCCCGGCCGACACCGACGAGGACTGGGCAGCGATCGCCGAACGGCTGCGGGCCGTGCCGGAGGCGCTGCGCGGCTACCGCGAGTCCCTCGAACTCGGCCTGGAGCGGGGGCTGTTCGCGGCCCCGAGGCCGACGGCGACGTTCGTCGAGCAGCTCCGCGACTGGGCCGACACGGGCGAGGGGCGCGGCTGGTTCGAGGACTTCGCGGCGGCCGGTCCGGACAGTCTGCGCGGTGAGCTCGACGCCGCCGCGCGGGAGGCGACCGTGGCGGTCGTCGGGCTCCGGGACTGGATGCGGGAGGTGTACGTCCCCGCGATCGCGGACGCCCCGAACGTCGTCGGGCGTGAGCGGTACGCCCGCCTGTCGCGCTACTACAACGGCACCGACCTCGACCTGGACGAGGCGTACGCGTACGGCTGGTCGGAGTACCACCGGCTGCTGGGCGAGATGAAGAAGGAGGCCGAGAAGATCCTCCCCGGCGCGGCCACCCCGTGGGCGGCGCTCGCGCACCTCGACGAGCACGGCCGGCACATCGAGGGCGTCGACGAGGTCCGCGACTGGCTCCAGGGCGTGATGGACCACGCGATCGAGTCCCTGGACGGCACCCACTTCGAACTCGCCGAGCGGGTACGGAAGGTGGAGTCCCGCATCGCCCCGCCCGGCGGCGCGGCGGCCCCGTACTACACGGGCCCCTCGGAGGATTTCTCCCGTCCGGGCCGCACCTGGCTCCCGACGATGGGTCAGACCCGGTTCCCCGTCTACGACTTGGTGTCGACCTGGTACCACGAGGGCGTCCCCGGGCACCACTTGCAGCTCGCCCAGTGGGTGCACGTCGCGGAGGACCTCTCCCGGTACCAGGCGACCGTCGGCATCGTCAGCGCCAACGCCGAGGGCTGGGCCCTGTACGCGGAGCGCCTGATGGACGAACTCGGCTTCCTCGCCGACGCGGAGGAGCGCCTCGGCTACCTCGACGCGCAGATGATGCGCGCGGTCCGCGTCATCATCGACATCGGCATGCACCTGGAGCTGGAGATCCCGGCCGACTCCCCGTTCCACCCCGGCGAGCGGTGGACGCCCGAGCTGGGCGAGGAGTTCTTCCTCGCGCACAGCAGCCGCCCCCACGACTTCGTCGTCAGCGAGCTCACCCGCTACCTGACGATCCCCGGTCAGGCCATCGGCTACAAACTCGGCGAGCGGGCCTGGCTGCTCGGCCGCGAGAAGGCCCGCGAGCGGCACGGCGACGCGTTCGACCTGAAGGCGTGGCACATGGCGGCCCTGTCGCAGGGTTCCCTGGGTCTGGACGACCTGGTGGACGAACTGGCGGCCCTGTAAGGGTTTCTGACGCTTCGCCAAGTCTCCGGTCAGCAGCCGCAGTCGTCAGCCCCGAGAGGCGCGGTCAGCGGATCGGGGACTCGGCGTTCCGTCCCTTCCCAGGTCTCGAACGCGAAGCCCTCGCGCGCCCAGTACTCGAAGCCGCCGAGCATCTCCTTAACCTGGTAGCCGAGTTCGGCGAGGGCGAGGGCGGCGCGGGTGGCGCCGTTGCAGCCGGGGCCCCAGCAGTAGGTGACCACCGGGACGCTCTTGTCGAGGAGTTGGGGTGCCTGCTCGGGGATGAGGGCGGTCGGCAGGTGGATCGCGCCGGGGATGTGCCCCTGGTCCCAGGCCTCGGTGGAGCGCGTGTCGAGGACGACGAACGCGTCGGTCGGCAGGGAGGCGGCGACGTCGGAGACGTCCGCGTGGAAGGCGAGGCTGGCCCGGAAGTAGGCGGCGGCCTCGGCGGGGGCGGCGGGGGCGGTGCGCAGGACGGGGTTCGTGGTCGTCGTCATGGCAAGAAATCTACGGCCGATCGCACGCTCCCTGAAGGCCTCTTCCCCGGCCCTGACCTTGATCAGCCGGGGATTCCCCGGCACTCTGGCCCAATGACCGAATATTCCCCGGACGCCACCGACTGGCGCATCCTCGATGTCCTCCAGCGCGACGGGCGGGCCTCGTTCGCCGACCTGGCGCGGGCCGTGTCGATGTCACCGAGCGCGGTGACCGAGCGGGTGCGGCGGCTTGAGGAGGCCGGGGTGATCCAGGGGTACGCGGCGGTCGTCGACCCGGAGCGGCTCGGGCTGCCGATCCTCGCGTTCGTGCGGCTCAGGTACCCCAACGGGAACTACAAGCCGTTCCACGACCTGGTGGCGGTCACTCCGGAGATCCTGGAGGCGCATCACGTGACGGGCGACGACTGTTTCGTCATCAAGGTCACCGCCCGCTCGATGAAACATCTGGAGGAGGTGTCGGGGAAGCTCGGCGCGCTCGGTTCGGTGACGACGAGCGTCGTCTACTCCTCGCCCCTGCCCCGCCGCCCCCTCGGTCAGTGACCGCGCCGCCGCAGGGTCGAGCCGGTGCGGTCCTTCACCACCTCCAGCTGGGCGTGGATGCGCCGCCGCAGGTCGGCGACGTGGCTGACGATGCCGACGCTGCGGTCCCGTTCGCGCAGTGAGTCGAGGACGTCGAGGACCTCGTCGAGGGTCTGGTCGTCGAGGCTGCCGAACCCCTCGTCGATGAAAAGGGTGTCGAGCCGCACCCCGCCCGCCTCGTCGGTGACGACGTCGGCGAGCCCGAGGGCGAGCGCCAGGGACGCGAAGAACGTCTCCCCGCCGGACAGCGTGGCCGTGTCGCGCTCGCGGCCGGTCCAGGCGTCCACGACGTGCAGCCCGAGCCCGCTGCGCCCGCGCCCGGAGCGGTCGGCGGAGTGGACGAGGGTGTAGCGCCCGGACGACATGCGCTGGAGCCGGACGGTCGCGGCGGCGGCGACCTGTTCCAGGCGGGCGGCGAGGACGTACGCCTCCAGGCGCATCTTGCGTTCGTTGTCCGCCGAGGTGCCCGCGGTGAGCCCCGCGAGGCGGGCCACCCGGTCGTACTCGCGGCGCAGCGGCGCGAGTGCCCGTACGGCGCTGTCCGCGCGCGCGGAGAGCCGGTCCAGCTCCAGGCAGCGGCGGGCTGCGGCGTCCCACGTGGAGGCGGCCCGGCGCAGCGCCTCGGCGGCGTCGGCGGCGCGCCGCTCGGCGCCGGTGACGTCGGCGGGCGGGCGCTGGGCGGCGGCGGCCGTCCCGGGTTCGGCGAGGACGGCCCTCACGGCCGCCTCCTCGGCCTGCCAGGCGTCGAGGCGGTGTTGCAGGTCACGGTGGGCGTCGGCGGTCAGGAGGGCCCCGGCGGCCTCGGCGGGGGTGGTGAAACCCGCGCGGTAGGCGGCCTCGGCGAGGCGGCCGTCGGCGTCCTTGAGGCGTCCGGCGCTGTCCTCGGCCGTGCGGGCGGCGTCGGCCGCGCCGGTCAGCAGCCCGGCCCGCCGCTCCAGGTCGGCCGCGCGCGCGGCAACGCTCTCGGCGGTGCCGCGTGCCCGCGCCAACTCCTCCTCCAGTGCGGCCTGTTCACGCTCCAGGGCGTCACGCCGGCCGGTGCGGGAGGCCAGGCGTACGGCCGCGTCGCGCTGGACGGCGGTCCGCAGATCGTGCTCCTCCTCGGCGCCGCGCAGCTCCTCGCGCGCGGGGTGCAGGTCGGATGCCTGCCGGCGCGCGTGCGTGTAGGCGCGCTCCAGTTCCCCGACCTCGGCGGTGAGGGCGGCGGTCGGGGTGTCGCCGGCTTCGGCGGAGGCGGCGGCGAGGGCTTCGCGGGTGGTGGCGAGGCGCTGTTCGTCCTCGGTGTGGCGGGCCTCCGCGCGCTGGAAGGCGCGCAGCGCGCCCTCCTCGGCCTCCCGGTCCACGTGTCCGGCGTCCTTGCGGGCGGGCGCGGGGTGCTCGGTGGCTCCGCAGACGGCGCAGGGGGCACCGGCGACGAGGCTCGCGGCGAGTTCGGCGGCGATGCCGTCGAGGCGCTGCTCCTTGAGGTCGAGCCAGTGCGTACGGGCGTCCTGCGCGGCCTTGCCGGAGGCGAGGGCCTGTTCCTGGGCGGCGTCGGCGTCCAGGGCGAGGCGGTCGCGGAGTTCGGCGGCCGCCAGCCTCCTGCGGGCGGGGTCGCGGCGCTCCGCGAGCTGTTCGGCGCGGGTCGCGGCGTCCTGGGCGGTGTCGATCCGGTGCTGGATCGCCGCGCGGGTGGTGTCCCAGCCGGTGAGCCAGGTCTCCGCCTCGGCGAGGTCGGCGGCGTCCTCGCGCTCCTGGCGGTCCAGGGCGGCGCGTTCGGTGACGAGGGCGGCGAGCCGGCGCTCCGCCGCGCGGGCCGCTTCCAGGCCGCCCAGTTCCTCGGCGGTGCGGCGGGCGGCTGCCGCGAGGGAGACCGCGTCGGCCTCCGCGAGGGGCGGGGCCAGCAGTGCACGCGCGTGTGCCTCGGCCTGCGCTGCCGCGCGGTACTCGGCGTCGGCCGCCTCCCGCAGTTCCAGCGCCGGTTTCACCGCCTCGGCCTTGCGGGCGCGCTCCATGCGGGCGCGGGCCTCCTCGTAGGCGCCGGAGTGCTCCTGGAGGAGTACCGCGCGCTCCCGCGCCTCGGTGAACCGGCGCTGGAGCCGGGCGAGTTCGCGGACGTCGTCCAGGGCCTGCTGGGCCGTCGTCTGGGCGGAGTCGGCCGCCGCGCGGGCGCAGTGGGCGATCGTGAGCTGTTCGCGGGCGGTGCTGCGGGCGATCGCCGCCGCGCCGAGGACCGCTTCGGCGAGGCCGGGTTCGCCGGGGGTGAGGCTGGGGAGGTCCAGGGCGCCGCCGGCCGCCTGCTGCATGCGGTGCGCGTCCGCGAGGAGGTTCGCGTCGCCGTCCTTGACCTGGGCCTCTGTCGTGCGGCGGCGGTCCGCGAGGCGTTTTTCGACCTCGGCGAAGCGCTGGGTGTCGAAGAGGCGGCCGAGGAGTTTTCCGCGCTCTTCGGCGCCGGAGCGCAGGAACCGGGCGAAGTCGCCCTGCGGGAGCAGGACGACCTGGCAGAACTGTTCGCGGCTCATGCCGAGGAGTTGGGTGATCTCCTCGCCGATCTCCTGGTGGGAGCGGCTGAGGTCCTTCCAGGTGCCCGCCTTGTGCTCGCGCAGCCACGTCTGGGCCTTGTCGAGTGTCGTGCCCGCGCCGCGCTTCTTGGGGCGCTCCCACGGGGGCTGCCGGGTGATCTCCAGGCGGCGGCCCGCGACGGTCAGGTCGAGCGTGACCTCCGTGCGGACGCCCGGGGCGGCGTGGTCGCTGCGGAGGGTGAGCCCCTGGCCGTTCTGGCGGGCGCCGGGGACCGCGCCGTACAGGGCGTAGCAGACGGCGTCCAGGAGGGAGGTCTTGCCGGCGCCGGTGGGGCCGTGCAGGAGGAACAGGCCGGCCGTGGCGAGGGCGTCGAAGTCGACGGTCTGGGTGGCGCCGAAGGGGCCGAAGGCGGTGAGGGACAGACGGTGGAGCCTCATCGGGCGGCCTCCTCCTCTCGGACGGCGTCGAACGCGGCCCGCAGGACGCCCTGTTCGTCCGCGTCGGGGCCCGCTCCCCGCACGTGCGCCACGAAGTCCTCCGCGATCTGTTCGTCCGTGCGGTCGGCGAGGCGGCGGGCGTAGGAGGCCTCGGGATCCTCCGGGGGGCGGTCGGGGGCGAAGACGAGGTTGAGGGTGTGGGGGAAACGGGCGGTGAGGCGGGACATGGGGTCTTCGGGGCGGACCGGGTCGGTGAGGGTGGCCTCCACCCACGCGTCCTCGTGGCGCGCGAGCGCCGGGTCGGCCAGGAGGTCCTCCAGAGGGCCCCGGATGCGGGCGAGGGCGCGCGGGACGGGGCACGGGAGGCGTTCGGCGCTCACCTGCCCTTCCGCGTCCAGGTCGATCAGCCACATGCTCTTGTGGTGGGCCGCCTCCGAGAAGGAGTACGGCAGGGGCGAGCCGGAGTAGCGGACGCGGTCGGTGAGGGTCTGGGCGCCGTGGAGGTGGCCCAGGGCGACGTAGTCGACGCCGTCGAAGACGCCCGCCGGGACGGACGCGACGCCGCCGACCGTGATGTCCCGTTCACTGTCGCTGGGCTGCCCGCCCGTGACGAAGGCGTGCGCGAGGACGACGGAGCGGGTGCCCGGCGCGCGGGTGGCGAGGTCGGCGCGGACGCGGTCCATGGCGGCGGCGAGGACCGCCTCGTGACCGGGCTTGTCGACACCGAACTCGTCCTTCACGAGGGCCGGTTCGAGGTACGGGAGGCCGTAGAAGGCGACGTCCCCGTGCGCGTCGCCCAGGAGGACCGGGGTGCCTGCCGAGGCGGGGTCCGTGCGGAGGTGGATGCCCGCGCGGCCGATCAGTCCCGCGCCGACGCCGAGGCGGCGGGCCGAGTCGTGGTTCCCGGAGATCATCACCGTGGGCACGCCGAGGCCGGCCAGGCGGTGCAGGGCGTCGTCGAACAGCTCCACCGCCGCGAGGGGCGGGACCGCGCGGTCGTACACGTCTCCCGACACGACCACCGCGTCGACCTCGCGCTCACGCGCGGTCGCCACGAGGTGGGCGATGAACTCGGCCTGGGCGCCGAGCATGTTCACCCGGTGGAACGCCCGGCCCAGATGCCAGTCGGAAGTGTGCAGGAGCCTCATGGTCCCCGAGGTTATCGGCCGGGTCTGACAATCACGGACGATCCCGCCGGCACCGGCCTCCTCACACGTCGCCGTACGCCTCCCCGCCCAGCTCGAACGCGGCCGTCCCCGCCGTGGCGTCCGCGAGCCAGCCCTCGAACGCGGGGACGTCGGCGTCGGGCAGGCCGATCTCGATGGTCACCGCCTCGCTGTAGCGGACGTCGCGGACCTCGCGGCCGGTGGCGCGCAGGTCGTTCTGGAGCTTGCCGGCGCGCTGGTGGTCGACGGTGAGGGTCGCGAGGCGGAAGCGGCGGCGGGTGATCGTGCCGAGGCTGTCGATGGCCTCGCCGACGGCGCCGCCGTACGCCCTGATGAGTCCGCCCGCGCCGAGTTTGACGCCGCCGAAGTAGCGGGTGACGACGGCGACGACGTACCGCATGTCCCGGCGGGTCAGCATCTGGAGCATCGGGAGCCCCGCCGTGCCGCCCGGTTCGCCGTCGTCGCTCGCCTTCTGGACGGACGCGTCGGCGCCGATGACGTACGCCCAGCAGTTGTGCGTGGCGTCGGCGTGCTCCTTGCGGACGGCCGCGACGAAGTCCTGCGCCTCCTGTTCGGTGGCCGCCGGGGCGAGCGCGCACAGGAAGCGGGAGCGGTTGACCTCGGTCTCGTGGACGCCCGCGCGGGCGACGGTGCGGTACTCGTCCTGCATCCGGTCAGCCTAGTGGGCCGTCGGCCGGGGCTTCTTCCCCCGGGGGACGAGCACCGACGTCAGCAGCGCCGTCCCGCGCGCGAGCGTGCGCCAGGTGGGCGCGTGCCAAGTGAGGACCGCGATCGCGGAGGTGGGGAACTTCACGGCGACGCGGTCGAGGGTGTCGTCCACGCCGTCTCCCGCGAGGGCGAGGACGACGTCCTCGAGGCCGGGGTTGTGGCCGACCAGGAGGAGCGTCCCGACCTCGGGAGGCGTCTCGCGCAGCACGCCGAGGTGTTCCAGGAAGTCGGCCCCGTACAGGCGCGGGTCGTACCGCACCGGCGGCGGGGTGCCCCACTGCGCGGACGCCAGTTCCCAGGTACGGCGGGCCCGCTCGGCGGTGGAGCACAGGGCGAGGTCGGGCAGGCAGTCGGCCTCGGCGAGAGCGCGCCCGGCAGCGGGGGCGTCCCGCAGCCCGCGCGGCCCGAGGGGACGGTCGTGGTCGGGAACGCCGTCCGGCCACGCGGACTTGGCGTGCCGCAGGACGACGAGACGGCGCAGGGGGCCGGTGGCGGCGGGGGCGAGGGCGGATGCGGGGCCGATGGCGGCGTCCTCCAGGGGCACTGTCGCGCGGGCGCGCGCGAGGCCGACGCCGCCGTCCGGAGTGCCTTCCGTGCGGGCGCGCGTGAGGGTGGTCTCTGTTCCCGCTGTCGTCCCCGCGTACGCGCGCGCCGGCGCCTCGTCGTTCCGCGGGTTCACCCCGCGCTCCCGATGTCCCGTACCAGGTCGAGGCCGAGGAGGCGGTCGGCGTAGGCGTAGGTCTCGAAGCGGGCGCCGTCGGGGAGGGCGGGGTCGGTCTCGACGGCGTGGAGGGTGGCGAGGACGGCGGGGGTGTCGAGGTCGTTCTCCCAGGCGCGGCGCAGGCGGGTGCGGACGGGGTCGGGGACGGGGCGTGAGGGGCGGCGGGCCCAGTCGGCGACGGCGTGCCGCCAGCGTGTGAGGGTCTCGCGGGCCTCGTCCACGGCGTCCGTGTCGAGCCTCAGGGGCGTCTCACGGCGCGCGGAGAGCAGCACGAGGCGCAGGACCGCCGGGTCGCTGTCCAGGGCGACGGAGGGGCTCGTCACGCCCTCCACAGGAGCCACGGTGAGCAGCACCCCGTCGGGCGCCGGACCGTCCTCCTCCGCGACGTGCACCACCTGCGCCTCCCCCAGCCCCGCGCCGACGTCCCGGCTGTCCTCGAACGGCCGCGCCCCGAGCGCCAGCGCCCCGGCCCGCAACTCGGCCTGATCACGTGCCCCGGTGAGCAGCGCCCACACCGGTGTGCCGCCCAGTTCCAGCGCCCGGACGAGGAGATCGGCGACGAGCAGCACCCGCAGCGTGCCCGTCCCGTACCCGGAGGCATGCACCTCGACGCGGGTCAGACCACGGCGGACAGGGGCTGCGGCGACGGACTCGCCGGTACGGGCGTCGATGATGCGGAGCACGGGCCGAGCGTAGGCGGCGCGGGGCCCGCGCGCAGTTCGATGGACCGGAAAGACAGTGAATCAGGACACTGCGGCGAACGCCCCGCGCGCGGAATGCGCGCGCCCCCGGCGGCGGTTGGGCAAGGGCAGAGACTTCGACCCGCGTCCCCTGGAGGCCGACCGTGTACGGCGACGAGGCAACGATCCGCAAGATCCTCACCGAGAGCGGTGACACCTGGGCCGTGGTGGGCCTGTCGACGAACCCCTCCCGCGCGGCGTACGGCGTCGCGCGCGTGCTCCAGCAGTTCGGGAAGCGGGTCGTTCCGGTGCACCCGAAGGCGGAGACGGTGCACGGGGAGCGGGGGTACGCGTCCCTCGCGGAGATCCCGTTCCCCGTGGACGTCGTGGACGTCTTCGTGAACAGCGACCTCGCGGGCGCGGTGGCCGACGAGGCGGTCGCCAAGGGTGCGAAGGCGGTGTGGTTCCAGCTCGGCGTCGTCGACGAGGACGCGTACGCGCGTACGCGCGCGCAGGATGTCGACATGGTCATGGACCGCTGCCCCGCCATCGAGATACCGCTGCTGGACCGGTGACCGGCCGGGACACCCGTGCCGGCAAGGCGCCCCCCTTCCGCGCGGGCACGTCGTCCGCCCGCCCGCGCCGCCTGTTCACCTCCGTGAGCGCCCCGACGTCCGCCATGACGAGGGCGGGGGCGGGGTAGGTCCAGGGCGACGGAAGGGGCGACGCCACGATGACCGCACACCACCAGCACAGGCACGAACACCCGCACCCGCGCGGACACCGCCTGCGCCATCTCCTGCGCCCCCACTCCCACGAGACCGCCGACAAGCTGGACCCGGCGCTGGAGTCCTCCGCGCGCGGGATGCGGGCCCTGTGGATCTCCCTCGCCGTCCTCGGCGCGACCGCCCTCGCGCAGGCCGCCGTCGTCGCCCTCTCCGGCTCGGTCGCCCTCCTCGGCGACACCGTCCACAACGCGGCGGACGCGCTGACGGCCGTCCCTCTCGGCATCGCGTTCGTGCTGGGTCGGCGCGCGGCGACCCGGCGGTTCACGTACGGGTACGGGCGGGCCGAGGATCTCGCGGGGATCGTGATCGTGCTGACGATCGCGGCGTCGGCGGCGTTCGCCGGGTGGGCGGCGGTCGGGCGGCTGCTCGATCCGCGTCCCGTCGGCCATGTGGGGGCGGTCGCCGTGGCCGCGCTCGCCGGCTTCGCCGGGAACGAGTGGGTGGCCCGGTACCGGATCCGGGTCGGCCGCGAGATCGGTTCGGCCGCGCTGGTCGCCGACGGACTGCACGCCCGCACCGACGGGTTCACCTCGCTCGCGGTGCTGCTCGGCGCGGGCGGTTCGGCGCTGGGGTGGCAACTCGCGGACCCCGTCGTGGGGTTGGCGATCACCGCCGCCATCGTCCTCGTCCTGCGGGACGCCGCGCGCGAGGTGTTCCGGCGCGTGATGGACGCGGTCGACCCGGCGCTCACGGACCGCGCGGAGGCGGCGCTGCGCGAGGTGCGAGGGGTGCGGGACGTCGGTGAGTTGAGGCTGCGGTGGATCGGGCACCGGCTGCGCGCGGAGGTCGCGGTCGTGGTGGACGGCGAGGTGACGGTCCGTCAGGCCCATGCGATCGCCGTCGAGGCGGAACACGCCCTGCTGCACGCCGTCCCCCGGCTCACGGCAGCGCTGGTCCACGCGGACCCGGCGCCTCAACCGGGGCTGGTGGACCCGCACTTGACGCTGGCGCACCATGGGCGGGGGTGAGCAGGGGGGCAACTGAGGGCGCTGACACCGTCGTCCGCCTCAGCCCGCCGCGACCCCCAGCCCCTCCACCACGACCACCCCCGGCAACTCCCCCAACGCCTTGCCCGGCACGAGGAGTTTGCCTCGGCGGCGGCCACTGCCGACCAGGACCCAGGGGAGTGCGACGACGGCCGAGTCCACCAACAGGGGCCAGGCGGGCGGGAGTCCGATCGGCGTGATGCCGCCGTACTCCATGCCGGACTCGCCCACCGCCGTGTCCATGGACGCGAACGACGCCTTGCGGGCGCCGAGTTGACGGCGGACGACACCGTTGACGTCGACACGGGTGGCCGACAGGACCACGCACGCGGCGAGCGTCGTCTCCCCGCCGCGCTTTCCGGCGACGACGACACAGTTCGCGGACTGCTCCAGCAACTCCGGGCCGTAGCGCTCGACGAAGACGGCCGTGTCGGCCCACTCGGGGTTCGTGTCGACGTACAGGATCTGGTCGGCGGGCACGCTCGCGGACCAGCCCCGGACGGCGTCGGCGACGGGGGTGACGAGGTCGTCCAGGCAGTCGGGAGCGGGGGTCGCGGTGTCGAAGTGTCCGATGGGTGCGCGCATGACGGCACGCTAACAGCAGGGCCTCAGGACACCGGCGGCACCGACACCGCAAGGACCAGCGTCGCCGGGACGGCCCCCTGATTGCCGTACGTATGAGGGCTGTTGGCGTCGAACGTGGCGCTCGCGCCCGTGGGGACGCGGTAGTTCGTGTCGTCGACCGTGAGGGTGAGTTCGCCGGAGGTGACGTGGAGGAGTTCGACGGTGCCGGCGGGGTGGGGTTCGGAGGTGCTGCTCTCGCCCGGCATGAGTTTCCACTCCCACAGTTCGAGAGGGCCGGGGGCCTCCGTGCCCGCGAGGAGGCGGCTGTAGCTGCCGGCGTCGGTGTGCCAGAGGCGGACGGCGTCCTCGGCGGGGACGACGCGGACCTTCGTGGTCTGTTCGTAGTCGAGGAGGGTCGTGATGCTGATGCCGAGCGCGTCACCGATCTTCACGACCGTGCCGATGCTCGGGTTGGTACGGGCCTGCTCGATCTGGATGAGCATCCCCCGGCTGACCCCGGCCCGCGCGGCGAGCACGTCGAGGGTGAAGCCGCGCACCGCCCGCCAGTGCTTGACGTTGCGCGCCAGGTACTGGGTGAGCAGTTCGAGGTCCGCCACGATTCATCCACTTCAGGGGGCCGGTACTGGGAACCGCCGAGTCTAACGGCCGCCCTCGGTCTCCGATCGCGAGAGCCGTGCCAGCCCGGCCACCGTCTCCTCGTCCAGCTCCGACAGCGCGAGAAGTTCCTCGGAGGTGACGCCCTCGGGGATCGGGACGGGCGGGGGTGTGCGCAGGGGCGGCTGCCAGCCGTCGTCGGGGGTCCAGCGGCGGACGACCTTGGCGGGGGCACCGGCGACGACCGCGTGGTCGGGGACCTCGCCGCGCACCACCGCGCCGGCCGCGACGACGACGTTGCGGCCGATCCGGGCGCCGGGCAGGATCACCGCGCCGGTGCCGATCCAGCAGCCGGGGCCGATCTCCACGGGCTCCATGCGGGGCCACTGCTTGCCTATGGGCTCGTGGGGATCGTCGTACGAATGGTTCGTGGACGTGACGTACACGTACGGGCCGAAGTAGCAGTCGCTGCCGATCGTGACGGTCGTGTCCGCGATGACGTGGCTGCCCCGGCCGAGGACGACGCCGTCGCCGATGCGCAGGATGGGGTCGGCGCCGAGGTCGAGGTCGGGCATCAGACCGGCCGTGAGGGTGACCTGCTCGGCGACGATGCAGTGCGAGCCGAGGTGGATCCAGGGTTCGCCGAAGACCGTGCCGAGCGGGAAGGCGAGGCGGGTGTGCTCCCCGATCGCGCCGAAGCGCAGCCGTCCGGGGCGCTCGGCGGTCACCGAACCCGTACGCCGCACCCACTCCCACCCGGCGTGCACGGCGCGCTGGGCGAGGCGACGCCGCCAGGACGAGAACGTGTTCTTGGGCTTCGGCACGCGCCCACCGTAGTCGCCCCCGCGGGCCCCCGCGCTGTGATCTGCGCCCCACCCGGTGGCGTACCGTGCGGTGACACGACCGACAGGAGGACACGGGGATGACGCAGAAGGCTCTGATCACGGGCATCGGGGGCAAGGAGCCGAAGATCGACGAGGAGGCGTTCGTCGCGCCGACGGCGACCGTGATCGGTGACGTCACGCTCGGCGCGGGCGCCAGTGTCTGGTACGGCGCCGTCCTGCGCGGGGACGTCGAGTCGATCGCGGTCGGCGCCGACAGCAACATCCAGGACAACTGCACGCTGCACGCCGACCCCGGTTTCCCGGTGAGCGTCGGTGAGCGGGTCTCCGTCGGCCACAACGCGGTCGTGCACGGCGCGACCGTCGAGGACGACTGCCTGGTCGGGATGGGCGCGACCGTCCTCAACGGGGCGGTGATCGGGGCGGGTTCGCTGGTCGCCGCGCAGGCGCTGGTCCCGCAGGGGATGGTCGTCCCGCCCGGCTCCCTGGTCGCGGGCGTCCCCGCGAAGGTGCGCCGCGAGCTGACCCCCGAGGAGCGCGCGGGGGTCACGCTGAACGGCACGGGGTACGTGGAACTGGCCAAGGCGCACAAGGGGGTTCACGGCGGATAGAGCCGTCACTCGGCGGCGGGCACCGCTTCCGGCTCCGCGCTGCGCTGCGCCTTCTTCGCCTTCCGCTTGACGACCAGCATCGAGGTGACCCCGATGAGCACGGCGAGGACGAGGCCGAGCCAGGAGAACCGCTTCAGCCAGTCCTCGGCGACGATGCCGACGTAGTAGATGACGGCGGTGGTGCCACCGGCCCAGACGATCCCGCCGAGGACGTTCGCCGTGAGGAACTTCCAGTACGGCATGTGCAGGACGCCCGCGAGGGGCCCGGCGAAGATCCGCAGCAGGGCCACGAACCGGCCGAAGAAGACGGCCCACATGCCCCACTTCTGGAAGGAGCGCTCGGCGGTCGCCACATGCCCCTCGCTGAAGTGGCGCGGGAACTTCTTGCCGAGCCACGCGAGCATCGGCCGTCCGCCCTTGCGGCCGATCGCGTAGCCGATGGAGTCACCGACGACGGCCCCCACCGTCGCGCAGGCCCCGAGGATCACCGGGTTGATGCCCCCGTGCTGGGAGGCGAGCAGGGCCGCCGAGACGAGGACGATCTCCCCGGGCAGCGGGATTCCGAGGCTCTCCACACCGATGACCAGCCCGACCACGGCGTAGACGGCGGCCGGGGGCACCGAGTCGAGCCACTCCTGGACGTGCACCGCCGGGTTCCTTCCGTTGACGTCGATGGACTCCGCGAGCCTATCGCCCGCGCGGGGCGAACCACGAGGCCGAACCGGGTCGGCTCAGGCACGCCCACCCCTCCTCAAGCAGGCCCGCGCCGCCCGACCTCCACGCGCGCCGAGAGCCTCAGTTCCCCGGCGGACGCCCCCACCCACACGGTCCGCGTCCCCGTCCCCAGCACCCACC
>DATCQX010000448.1:0-13237 GCA_036569285.1 Streptomyces sp. | reverse complement strand
GAGCGCCACGTGGAGATCCCGGAGCAGGTCGTCCAGGTCAACGACGAGATCTTCGTCAAGGTCATCGACATCGACCTCGAGCGCCGTCGCATCAGCCTCTCGCTGAAGCAGGCCAACGAGTCCTTCGGTGCCGACCCGGCCTCGGTCGAGTTCGACCCGACCCTGTACGGCATGGCCGCGTCCTACGACGACCAGGGCAACTACATCTACCCCGAGGGCTTCGACCCCGAGACCAACGACTGGCTCGAGGGCTTCGAGGCTCAGCGCGAGGTGTGGGAGAACCAGTACGCCGAGGCGCAGTCCCGCTTCGAGCAGCACCAGCAGCAGGTCATCAAGAGCCGCGAGGCCGACGCTGCCGCCGCTGCCGAGGGTGGCGACGCCGCGGGTGCGGCTCCGGCCGCGGGCGGTGGCTCGTACTCCTCCGAGGGTGCGGACACCTCCGGTGCGCTGGCTTCCGACGAGGCGCTCGCCGCGCTTCGCGAGAAGCTCGCCGGTGGCCAGAGCTGAACGCTCACTGAGCACTAGCTCCTGACTGAGGGGCCGTACCTTTCGAGGTGCGGTCCTTCAGTGTTTTCCGGTCTGCTTCCAACTGATGGCCGGTGGGGGCTGGTCGCGCAGTTCCCCGCGCCCCTGCGGGGCGCGTATTCGAGGGCCGGGACGGGAATGCCGCTGTTCCAGGGCGTGTTGATGTGTGTGAACACGAGGAGGAGCGGTCACTGTGCTTGATCCGCAGGGTTTGTACGCATGGGAGCCCAAGGGCCTGGCCGTCGTCGACATGGCGCTCGCCCAGGAGTCGGCCGGCCTGGTCATGCTCTACCACTTCGACGGATACATCGACGCGGGTGAGACCGGCGACCAGATCGTCGACCGGCTGCTCGACACGCTGCCGAACCAGGTGGTGGCCCGGTTCGACCACGACCGGCTCGTGGACTACCGCGCCCGCCGCCCGCTGCTCACCTTCAAGCGGGACCGCTGGACGGCCTACGAGGAGCCCACGATCGACGTGCGGCTCGTCCAGGACGCCACCGGGGCGCCCTTCCTGCTGCTGTCCGGCCCGGAGCCGGACGTCGAGTGGGAGCGTTTCGCCGCCGCCGTCCAGCAGATCGTGGAGCGGCTCGGCGTGCGGCTGTCCGTGAACTTCCACGGCATCCCCATGGGCGTCCCGCACACCCGGCCCGTCGGCCTCACCCCGCACGGCAACCGGCACGACCTCGTCCCCGGCCACCGCAGCCCCTTCGAGGAGGCGCAGGTGCCCGGCAGCGCCGAGGCCCTCGTCGAGTACCGGCTCATGGAGGCCGGCCACGACGTCCTGGGCGTCGCCGCGCACGTGCCGCACTACATCGCGCGCTCGCCGTACCCGGACGCCGCCCTGACCGTCCTGGAGGCCATCACGGCCGCCACCGGCATGGTCCTGCCCGGCATCGCCCACGCCCTGCGCACCGACGCCCACCGCACCCAGACCGAGATCGACCGCCAGATCCAGGAGGGCGACGAGGAGCTCGTGGCCCTGGTCAACGGACTCGAGCACCAGTACGACGCGGCGGCCGGCGCGGAGACCAGGGGCAACATGCTCGCCGAACCGGTCGACATCCCCTCTGCCGACGAGATCGGGCTGGAGTTCGAGCGCTTCCTGGCGGAACGGGAAGGCGACAGCTGACCCGCGGCGGCGAGCGTCTAGGCTTCCGGTCATGCTGAAGGTGGGCCTGACCGGCGGTATCGGCGCCGGCAAGAGCGAGGTGTCGAGGCTGCTCGTGGAGCACGGCGCCGTCCTGATCGACGCGGACCGCATCGCACGCGAGGTCGTGGCGCCGGGCACCCCCGGCCTCGCGGCCGTCGTGGCGGCCTTCGGCGAGGAGGTGCTCGCCGAGGACGGCGGTCTCGACCGGCCGAAGCTGGGCTCCATCGTCTTCGCCGACCCGGACCGGCTCGCCGTACTGAACTCGATCGTGCACCCCCTCGTCGGTACCCGGTCCCGTGAGCTGGAGTCGGCCGCCGCCGAGGACGCCGTCGTCGTCCATGACGTGCCCCTCCTCGCGGAGAACTCCCTCGCCCCGCTCTACGACCTCGTGGTCGTCGTCGACGCGAGCCCCAGGACCCAGCTCGACCGGCTCGTCAGGCTGCGCGGCATGACCGAGCAGGACGCACGCGCGCGTATGGCCGCCCAGGCGACGCGCGAGAAGCGCCTGGAGATCGCGGACATCGTCATCGACAACGACGTCCCCCTGGACGACCTGCGGCAACGCGTCCAGGACGTATGGGGCGATCTCGTACGGCGGGCGCGCGTGTCACAGGGGTCCCAGGAATAGCGTGGCCCTGTCCGGGCGTTGAACCCTTCCAGTGAGGGAAGGACTGTGCCGTGCCCGAGACCAGCGGTTCGACCGGACGTACTCCGGAGACGCATGTCATCGACTTCCGCGCCGCGGAGCAGTTGCTCTCCGCGCGGGACCCGCGAGGCGCGGTGAAGCTGCTCGACTCCGTCATCGCCGCCCACCCGGAGAACACAGCGGCCCGGCTGCTGCGTGCGCGCGCCTTCTTCGCCGCCGCGCAACTGCGCCCCGCCGAACTGGAGTTCACCATCGTCCTGGAGCGCGAGCCGGACAACGCCTTCGCCCACTTCGCGCTCGCGCGCACCTACGAGCGACAGGGGCGGCCGGACCAGGCCAGGCGGCACTTCCGGCTGGCCGCCGCGCTCGACCCGAACCCGGAGTTCCTGAAGGCGGCACGCTTCGAGTCCTGAGGCACCCGCGCCCCTGAGGGCCCGGCCTACCTGGGCCGGTTCTCCGGCGGCCGGTACGGCGGGATGTCGGGGCCCGGCTGGTAGTGCGGGCCCTGGCGGATGTGCCGGAGGATCAGGGTGAGATCGACCGTGATCACCAGCCACAGGGCACCGCAGGCGACGGCCCACCCGGGACGTCCCGCCAGCGCGAAGGCGACCGTGCCGGCGATCGTCCAGACCAGCCCCCACACGGTCAGCCAGAACCTCGCCCGCAGCGCACTGCGTGCTGTCGTCGGCTCACTGCCCGTACGCATCGGGATCATCGCTCCTCCTTTGCAACGTACTCTTCGGAACGGACGTAGAGCAAAGGGCCGAGCAGGAGGTCACCGCGTGCTTCCGGATGCCGACGAACTGGCCGAGGTGCTGGTGGAACTCGCCGTGGCCCATGAGGACGTGGGCGAGCTCGTGCGGATCGGCCGACGGGTCGTGGACGACCCGGAGCTGCGGCGGTTCCTGGAACACTCCGTCGACGAGCTCGTCCGGGACATGGGCAAGCTCGGTGACCCGGTCACCCTGCCCGACCTGGACTGGCCGGCCGGTGCCCTCCAACGCTGCTTCCCCGTCTACGTGTTCGTCGCCGCGCTGCCCCACACGCGCGCCTACCACCGCTCGCGCGGCATCCCGGCCGACGTCTCCCGGCGCACCCTCGCCGACCTCGGGCGCAACATGGCCGTGCACCGCAGGCGGTACGGCAGGCCGGGCGTGCAGTCGCCGCGCTGGCTGACCCGGCACTTCCGCGGCGAGCTGTACCAGCTGGGGCGGCTCCAGTTCGAGCGCACCGAGTACGGCCCGTGGAACCGGCGGACGCTCGGGGAGGCCGGGCTGGACGTCCCCGCCGGAACGCCCTGTCTGAGCCTGCACATCCCGGAGTTCCTCGGTCCCCTGTCACCCCGGTCCTGCGACCGTTCGCTCGCGCTCGCCGGGGAGTTCTTCGGCCGCCACTTCCCGGACGAGCCGCACCGGGCCGCGCTGTGCCATTCCTGGCTGCTGGACCCGCAGTTGAAGCGGTACCTGCCCGCCGACTCCAACATCGTCCGGTTCCAGGAACGGTTCCGGCTGGCCCCCGAGGACGCGGAACCGGAGGACACCGAGCCGGTGCAGTTCGTCTTCGGGGACCCGGAGCTCGCCGTGGAGAGCCTGCCCCGGCGGACGGTCCTGGAGCGGGCGATCGGCGATCATCTGCGGTCCGGAGGGCACTGGTACATCGGACACGGCTGGTTTCCCCTGTAGCGGAAAGCCGGCCGTGGAGGGGCGATGAATTTCCGTGCGGGCGCCGGTCTACCTCTGCGACAGCACCACGGACCGCTTCCCCGCTTCTCCCAGGAGACCCCGATGTCCGAGACCACCGCCCCCGTCACCGCCGCCGCTTCCTCCGTCGAAGGCCCCCGTGTCATCGCCGAGTCCCCGACCGCCCGCGGCCGCCGGGCCCGGATCGCCCTGCGCGTCCTCCAGGTCGTGCTCGCCCTGTTCTACGTCGTCGCGAGCGCGCTGCCCAAGCTGATCGCGCTCCCCGCGGCCGTCGAGAGCTTCGACCGGATGGGCTGGGGGAGCGCGGCCATGTACACCATCGGCGCGCTCGAACTGGCCGGTGGGATCGCCCTGTTGATCCCGGTCCTCCAGTCGGTGGCGGCCGTGGCGCTGAGCGGGCTGATGGTCGGAGCGTTCGTCGTCCAGCTCACCTACTTCGACGGGGAGAACGCGGCGACCCCGCTCATCCTGATGATCCCGCTCGCCCTGATCGCCTGGGCCCGCCGCCGGCACACCGCGGACCTGCTGGGGCTGCTGCGGCTCCTGCGGCGAAGGGCGGCGTGAGCAGCGGCAGGCCTCGCCGCGGTCGCTGTGGTCGCCGCGGACCGGTCATGGGGTCAGGGCGTCCGGGTCAGTCCGGGCGCCCTGACCTGTTCGAGCCACCGCCCTTGTCCGAACGACGTGCCCTGGCCGACCGGTCGGGCCTGTCGGCTCGGTCAGGCCTTCCGGCTGGGTCAGGCCTACCGGCCCGGTCAGGCCTACCGGCCCGGTCAGGCCTTCCGGCCCGGCCCGTCCCGCGGCGGTCGTCGAAGCCGCCCGGATCGCCGGAGCCGCCCGGATCGTCGGCGCCAGCAGGGGCATCGGCGCCGGCAAGGGCGTCGGCTCCCCTCCGGCCGCCCGGTCCGGCGAAGCGGCCGCGGCGGTCGCCCTCCGCGAGGCCGCGCAGCCGTTCCAGTTCCCGGCGGTCGCGCTTGGTGGGGCGGCCCGCGCCGCGGTCCCGCAGACCGGCCGGGGCGAAAGCCTCGCGAGGCGGCGGCGGGGGAGAGTTGTCGACGTAGCACTGGACGGCCACGGGGGCGCCGACCCGCTTGCGGATGAGCCGCTTGACGACCACGATCCGTTCCCGGCCCTCCTGCCGGACCCGCACCTCGTCGCCGACGCGCAGCGAGTGGGCGGGCTTCACGCGCTCACCGTTCACATGCACATGCCCGCCCCGGCAGGCGGTGGCTCCCGCGGAACGGGTCTTGACCAGCCGTACGGACCAGATCCAGCTGTCGGTGCGCACGGTCTCGCCGTGCTGGGGCCCGGCCGCCTCCGCGGCGGCGACGGCGGCGGCGACCTTCGGGTCCGGTGCCTCGGAGGCCTCGGCCTCGGGGGTCACGGCCTTCGGAGCCACGGCCCCGGTCTCCCCGGTCTCGTCGTCGTCCGTACGTTCCACAGCCATGGCTCCGACCTTAGTACCCGGGACCGGGAACCCCGGCGGGCTTTTCCTGCCCGTACGGTGGAGTGGTGGACGCCCTTGCCGAGCTCGACCGCCGGATCGCGGACTGCCGGGCCTGTCCCCGGCTGGTCGAGTGGCGGGAGGACGTGGCCCGGACCAAGCGGGCCGCCTTCGCCGACTGGACGTACTGGGGGCGGCCGGTGCCCGGGTTCGGGCCCGCGGACGCGCGGATGCTGATCGTCGGGCTCGCTCCGGCCGCGCACGGCGGGAACCGCACCGGGCGGATGTTCACCGGTGACCGCTCCGGGGACGTGCTGTACCGGGCGCTGTACGACATCGGGCTGGCCTCGCAGCCGACGGCGGTGACCGCCGACGACGGTCTGGAGCTGTACGGCGTGCGGGTCACCTCGCCGGTGCACTGCGCCCCGCCCGCCAACAAGCCGACCCCCGGGGAGCGCGACACCTGCCGGCCCTGGCTGGTCCAGGAGCTGAACCTGCTGCGGCCGACGCTGCGGTCCGTCGTCGTGCTCGGGGCCTTCGGCTGGCAGGCGGCGCTGCCCGCGTTCACGGCGGCCGGCTGGGGCGTGCCCCGGCCGAGGCCCGTCTTCGGACACGGGGCACGCGTCCCGCTCGACGGCCTCGAACTCTTCGGCTGTTTCCACGTCAGCCAGCGCAACACCTTCACCGGCAAGCTCACACCCGAGATGCTGAGGGAGGTGCTGGGCACGGCGGCCGAGGCGGCGGGACTGCGGAGCCGTATTCCTTGAACAGCGGGCGGCGTCCGGCTCAGTCCGTCCCTGCGGACTCCCCGAACAACTGCCGTACCGTCGACTCGTAGTTGGTGCGTACGTGCGCGAGGGCGTGCGCGCGGGCCCGGTCGGGGTCTCCCGAGGCGATGGCCTCGTACAACTCGCGGTGTTCGACGAGGAGTTGGGGCCACTCCTCGTTCCTGCGGGTCATCCAGCGCAGTCGCCCGGCGACCGGTTCCAGCGCCTCCACCAGCAGGCTGTTGCGGGCCATGGCCACGATGCTGTCGTGCAGCCGGCTGTTGATGTCGGTGATGGTCTCGGCGTCCCCCGCCGCGGTCGCGGTCGCGGCGAGGTCCAGGAGCCGCTCGACCTCGGCGAGGTCCTCGGGGGTCGCCCGGGCCGCGGCCAGACCGGCGGCACAGACCTCCAGTGCCTCGCGCAGTTCGAAGAGTTCCCTGACGTCGTTCGGGGTCAGTCGCCGTACGACCGTCCGGCGCGGGGTCTCGAAGTGGACGAAGCCCTCGGCGACCAGGGCGCGGATCGCCTCGCGGACCGGCACCCGGGAGACCCCGAAGCGGTCGGCGAGCTCCCGCTCCACCAGTCGGTCGCCCGGGCGCAGTCCGCCCGCGATGATCTCCTGCCGCAGGGTGGCCAGGACACGTTCGCGGACGGCGCCGAGGGGCTCGGTGTTCGTCGTGGAGCTCATGGAGCCATCTTCTCCGACGCCGGTGCCGTCGTTGACCGCCGGAGCCGTGTTAGGGGGCCCGCCTGTTTTACGGAGCCTTAACGAACGCGACATCGGTCGGAACTCTTGACGGAGGGACCATGTCGGCAGTTTGGTATACCAAAACTGGATGCCAGGCGGCCGCCATCCTCCTGTCCCCCGTCCTTGGAGGCCCCGTGTCCCTCGCCGACAGCGCCGAAGCCACCGGCGCACCAGCGTTCGTCCCCGATCCCCGGCTCACCAACGAAGACCTCGCCCCCGCGGGCAAGCGCAACTGGAAGGTCTTCGACCTCTTCGCCATGTGGATGTCCGACGTCCACAACCTCGGCAACTACACCTTCGCCGCCGGTCTGCTGGTCCTCGGCATGAACGTCTGGCAGGTCTTCACGTCCCTGCTCGTCGGCTTCGTGCTCATCTACGTCGGCATGAACTGGATGGGCAGGATCGGCCAGCGCCACGGCGTGCCGTTCCCCGTGGTCAGCCGCATCAGCTTCGGTGTCTGGGGCGCCAACATCCCGGCCCTGATCCGGGCCGTGATCGCCATCATGTGGTACGGCATCCAGACCTACCTGGCCTCCGTCGCGGTCAACGTGATGCTGCTGGCCGCCTGGCCGGGACTGGAGTCCTGGACCCACAGCTCCTTCCTCGGTCTCGACGCGCTCGGCTGGGTCTCCTTCGTGTCGCTGTGGCTGATCCAGGCGGTGATCATCCGGCAGGGCATGGAGGCCGTCCGCAAGTTCCAGGACTTCTGCGGCCCGGCGATCTGGCTGGTGATGATCGCGCTCGCGGTGTGGATCCTCTCCAAGGCCGACTGGTCGATCTCCCTCACCAGCACCCCGCACCCCGTCTCCACCGGTGAGCAGTGGCGACAGTGGTTCGGCGCGATCGGCCTGATCCTCGCGACCTACGGCACGCTGATGCTGAACTTCTGCGACTTCTCCCGCTTCGCGCCCGACTACAAGACCGTCCGGCGCGGCAACTTCTGGGGGCTGCCGATCAACTCGACCGCCTTCGTCGTCGTCTCCGTGATCGTCACGGCCGGCTCGCTGGAGGTCTACGGTCAGGCCATCACGGACCCGGCGGAACTGGTCGCCAAGGTCGGCAACACGTGGGTGCTGGTGCTGGCCGCGTTCACCTTCGCCGTCGCCACGATGGGCGTCAACATCGTCGCCAACTTCGTCTCCCCGGCGTACGACCTCGCCAACGTCTGGCCGCAGAAGATCAGCTTCAAGGTCGGCGGCATGATCAGCACGGCCGCCGCCCTGCTCGTCACGCCCTGGAACCTCTTCTCCAACCCGACCGTCGTCAACTACTTCCTGGGCGGTCTCGGCGCCTTCCTGGGCCCGCTGTTCGGCGTGATCATGGTCGACTACTACTGGGTCAAGCGCGGCAAGATCGACGTGGACGAACTCTTCGACGCGACTCCGGGCTCCCGCTACTACTACCGCCACGGCGTCAACCCCAAGGCCCTGTGGGCGTTCCTGCCCTCCGCGGCCGTCGCCGCGGTCCTCGCCCTCGTCAAGACCTTCAGCGACGTCGCGCCGTACTCCTGGTTCATCGGCACCGCCCTCGCGGCCGGCCTGTACGCCGCGATCTGCCGCACCGAGCGCACGCCCGCGGAGGTCTGACGGACGTGCGGATCGTCGTCACCAACTGCAACACCACGCAGGAGATGACAGCCGAGATCGTGGAGGGTGCCCGCGCCGCGGCGGGGCCGGGCACCCTCGTCACCGGTCTCACCCCGGCCTGGGGGCCGGAGTCCGCGGAGGGGTGGCTCGACAGCCACCTCTCCGCGGCGGCCGTCATGGACGCCCTGCGCACCTACGACGGGCCTCCCTACGACGCCGTCGTCATGGCTGGTTTCGGCGAGCACGGCCGGGAGGGCGTCCGTGAACTCGTCGACGTACCCGTCGTCGACATCACCGAGGCCGCGGCCCACCTCGCCTGCCTCCTCGGCCGCCGCTATGGCGTCGTCACCACCCTCGAACGCACCCGCGGCCAGATCGAGGACAGCCTCGAACTCGCGGGTGTCGCCCGCAACTGCGCCGCCGTCGTCTCCACCGGCCTCGGCGTCCTCGAACTCACCGACCCCGACCGTACGGAGGCCGCCTTCCTCGCCGCCGCCGAACACGCCCGCGCGGCCGGCGCCGAAGTCCTCGTCCTCGGCTGCGCGGGCATGACCGGGCTTCAGCGGATCGTCGCCGAGAAACTCGGCATGCCGGTCGTCGACGGGGTCGGCGCCGCGGTGAAACTCGCCGAGTCCCTGGTCTTTCTGGGCCTGAACACCAGCCGCGCGGGGAGCTACGAGAAGCCCCTGCCGAAGCGGCGGGTGTGGGGGCGGGGCGGGTAGGGGCGTCTCGGGGTTCTCGGGGGCGTGCGGTGACGTCAGCCGCACGACGAGCCGGGCGAAGGGTCGGACGACGGTCTGGATCACGGCCTGGACGGCGGACCGGGCGCGGTGCGTCAGACCGTGCCGGACGTCGGCCGGTCGGGCACCACCGCCGTCGCCGTGATCTCCACCAGCTGGCCCGGGTAGCCGAGGCACGTGACGCCCAGGAGGGTCGAGGAGTGCGGGCCGGTGCTGAGGCCGGACGCCTCGACCACGGCCCACACCTGCGACAGGGCAGCGGAATCGGGGCTCGCCACGTAGACGTCCGTGACCACGACATGTGCCAAGTCGCTGCCGATCGCCCGGAGTTGCTCCTCCAAGTTGGCGATCACCTGCTCGGCCTGCCGCACCGGGTCGCCCGGCCCCACGAGGTTCCCCTCCGCGTCGAGGGGCACCGATCCGGCGAGGAACGCGAGGCGCGTGCCGGCCTCGACGATCGACGCGTGGGAATAGGCCGGTGGGCGGAAGAGGTGCGGGGACGTGACACGGCGGATCATCCGGGCTCCTGAAGTGAGGGGTGATCTCCTCATCCTGCGAGGCAGTCCGGCCGCCCGCACTCGAATTCTCCGCGCCGCTCCCACCTGATGCCGTGCGGGCCCTGCGCGTCACCACCTCCCGCCGCCTGCGCCACGACGCCGTCCGCTCCGCCCGCGACTGCCGCAGGACGGCCCCCGTCGCCGCCCGGAACAGTTCGCCGCGTTCGGCCTCCTCGACCCGGGAGAGGAGGTAGAGCCGGATCGGCGGGGCGTGGCGGACGACGCGGATCGCGTCGGGCTCAGGGAGGAGGGCGCCGATGAGTTCAGGTGGCCAGCCCCGGGCTCGCAGGCCGGTGGTGGAGAGGAAGCGGTCCTCCGATGTCGCCATGTGAATCCCCCGTCGTCGTTACTCTGCGTGACGACTTCATTGATAGCGCACGCCACTGACAACGGCCCTCCCACCGGCCGGCCAGGGGTGCCTGGGCAGGCCGCTGAGCAGGGAGAAGTAGGGTTCAGCGCCCCACGTCTCCTGGTGTCCGACGACGAAGAGACGCCGCCGGGCCCGGCTGACGGCGGTGGCGAGGAGGGCGGGACTCGCGGCGGCCCAGGCCCGAGCACGGGCCCCGTCACGGGGATGCGTCCCGAGGACCAGGACGACGACGTCGTCCGCCCCGTCCCGCAGGGCCTGGACGGTGCCGATCCGGCCGGCGACGAACCCGGCGACCTCACGGCGGTACGCGTCGTACGACACCCCGGGCGGCACCGACGACTCCAGTCGCATCTCCGTCACCGTCCGCACACACCCGGCGGCCACCTCCCGGAACGGGCTGAGGATCCGCACCCGGTCCAGACCGACCCGCCACTCACGGTGCAGCAGCGTCAGCACCCGCTCCAGCGCGACCCCCTCCTCGGGCACCCACGCGCCCACCGCCCCGCCCGGCAGCACGTCCACCCAGCAGCTCAGCGGGTAGACGCACTCCCGGCACCCCGCCCGCCCGTCCGCCACGCACGCGTGGCACAGCCGCCCGCCCGGGAAGGGCCGTTCCGCCGTCCCGTAGACCAGCAGACCGTCGTAGGCGAGGTCGTTGCCCAGCTCGAACATCGTCCGCTCGCACCGCCGGTGCACCCGCAGCGGCGCACCCACCCAGACCGCACGGCGTGAACGGACGGCCGTCCCGAGGAGGTTCACCCGGTCGGCGACCGCCTGCGCGGACGTGCGCGCGGGGAGCCACGCCTCGTCGACGCCGTGCGCCTCCCGCAGCCGCTCCTGCACGGACACCGGCACCGCCGCACCGGGCCCCAGCCGCAGGGCGTCACCGGCCAGCACCGCGCGCCGGGCCCGCCACAGCGCCCCCACGACAGCCTGCGGGGCGGCCCGCCCGGCCCCGTCGACCAGGACCCAGCCCAGCGAGCCCACCCCCAGCGGCCCGAACAGCCGCCCGCAGGACGCGAACGTCGTGGACACCACCGGCACCACCAGGAACAGCGACTGCCAGACGGCGAGGGCCACTTCGGGCGGCGCCTCACCGGAGAGGACCTCGTCGAGGGGGCGCAGGTTGAGGCGCAGGGTCCGGGCGTTGGCCGCTGCGAACGCGCGGTGCAGGGTCAGGGCGGCCAGGAACACGCGGGTCCGCGCGGCGCGGAACTCCTCGTCGGCCCAGGGGGAGGACAACTCCCGCGCCGTGAGGTCGGGGTGACCCTTGGGGGTGGGGACGGCGGGGTGGCTCTCAAGGGTGGTGAGGTGGCCCTCGGAGGGGTGGCTCTCAGGTTCGGTGGGGTGATTCTCGGGGACATGCGCACCCCACGCCGCACGCGCGCGTGCCACCCGGCGCCGGGCCTCCGACGCCGCCTCCCGGGCTCTCCTCAGCCGGTCCTGCGCGTGCCGGTACAGCTCGGCGGCCTCGTCCCGCGCGCGTTCGGCGGCCATCGCCGCTCCCGACGCCGCCCCGCGCGCGAGGTGGGAGCGGTTCAGCTCGCCCTGGAGCCAGCGGTCGCCATCCTGCCACTCCGTGAACGCGCGCCCCGCGCCGAGGGCGCCCCGCAGCCCGCCGGGACGGTTCGTGCGGTGCCGCTCGGCCCGCTCCCGCGCGCGCTCGTACGCGCCGGACGACTGCCGAAGGTCCACACGGGCGGCGGAGAGCGCTGCCGAGGCGCGGTTCTCGTTCTCCCGCGCGCTGTCGTTCGCCGCTTCCGCCGACGCCACCGCCGCGTCGAGCCGGGGGAGGTCCTGTAGCGCGCGTGCGGCAGACGCGCGGTCGTCGCGCAGGGCGCGGGCGTGGCGCAGGGCACGGAGGAATTCGGCTTTGGCCGCGCCCCAACTGGGGGTGGGGGCTGGGGCGTCGGGCAGCGGTGAGGGGCGGGCGGCCGTTCCGGAGCCGACGTGCGTGCTCGCGTCGGTGCCAGTGCCAGTGCCAGTACCAGTGCCCGTGTCGCCGTACGCGTCCTCGTCCCGCCACCAGCGATCCAGGAACTCCCGGCACTGCTCCGCGTCCCCCAGCGCCGCCGCCACGGTGCCCCAGGCCGATGTTCCGCCGAGCAGGGACCCCGCTCGGTCGAGATGGCACGCCGTCTCGGTGGGCCGCTCCTCGCCGAGCGCGTCCAGCGCGGGGAGCTTCGCGGTGACGTCCCGCGCGGAGGCGCTGTCCGAGACCGCCACGACGATCTCGTGGCCGACCAGCTCCGGCCGCAGCCGTGACACGGCCTGAGCGGCCCCTGCCCGCCGCCACTCGGCCTCCCCGGCGAAGGCGTCCGCCGGGCGCGCGAGCGCCGCCAGCCGGGTCGCCCGCTCCACCACGACCGCCGCGACCAGGTCCCGCAGCACGCCCACCCTGCCGGTCCCCGGCGGAGTGGTCACGGAGAACAGCCCGCCCTCCGACAACTCGGCCGACACCGTGTTCACCACGAACTGACGGCTCAGGTCGAGCGGTCGCCCCTCCGGAGCGGGCCAGCACCCCAGCGGCGTCACCCCGGGGGCCACCGCGTCCAGGACGGCCTCCGGGCGCTCGCGCACATCGGTCCGGGCGGCCGTCGGAACGTTCCCGGTGGCGGTCAGATACGCCGTGAGCGGCACGCCGTGCTCCTCGGCGCCCGCGACCCGCTCCAGGTCCTTGGCCAGGTCGCTGTTCAGGCGTGCCGGCCGGACCTCCGGCAGGGAGCCGTCCCCGCGCCTGCGGACGCGTCGGCTGTGCACGCGGACGCTCGCCGGGGAGAGCAGGTCCGTGACGCCGCACAGGTCTGCCGCGTGTGCGGCGAGGGCGATCAGGTCGGGGAGTTCCAGCGGGCGGAGGCCCGCATGCGGACCGGGATCGAGGCGGGGTTCCGCGCTGTCCACGCGCGCGGCAAGCGTTCGGACGGCGCTGTCGGCAGGCATCCCGACGCCCCCGCCAACGGCAACACCCCCGCGCGTGCCGTGGCCGTCACCGCTCACCCCACCC
>DATCQX010000447.1:0-4895 GCA_036569285.1 Streptomyces sp. | reverse complement strand
ACCCCCCACCACCACCTGGCCCCTCCACCACGCCCCCGACGCCTTCCGCGCCCTCGCCCAAGCCACCCTCACCGGCAAAGCCGTCCTCACCCTGCCCCCCGCCCCGGACACCGTCCTGGTCACCGGCGGCACCGGCACCCTCGGCGCGCAGGTCGCCCGGCACATCGTCCGGCGACACGGCGTACGCAGCCTCGTGCTGACCTCGCGTTCCGGAGCCGACGCGCCGGGCGCGCAGGAGCTGGCGGCCGAGCTGACCGCAGAGGGCGCCGAGGTCAGGGTCGCGGCCTGCGACACCGGGGACCGGGACGCCGTCGCCGCTCTGCTGGCCGACATCGAGGGGCTCACCGGCGTCGTCCACTGCGCGGGCGTCACGGACGACGGTGTCCTGACCGCCCTCACCCCCGAGCGGACCGAGGCCGTGCTGCGCGCCAAGGCGTACGGCGCACGGCACCTCCACGAGCTGACGGCGGACCGGGACCTGGCGTTCTTCGTCCTGTTCTCCTCCGCGTCCGCGACGTTCGGCGCCGCCGGGCAGGCCAACTACTGCGCCGCCAACGCGGCCGTGGACGCGCTGGCCGTCGAACGCGCGCTGGACGGCAGGCCCGGCACGGCCATCGCCTGGGGCCTGTGGGAGGAGGCCAGCGGGATGACGGCCGCGCTCGGTGAGCGGGACCGGGAACGGCTGCGGCGCACCGGCACCCGCCCGCTGACGACCGCTCAGGGCCTCGCCCTGTTCGACGCGGCGCTCACCGGACGCGAACCGGCGGTCACCGCCGCGCCCCTGGACCTGCCCGCTCTGCGCGCCCTCCACCGCGACCAGCCCGCCCCGGCGCTCCTCGGCGGACTCCTCGGACAGCCGGTGCGCAGGGCCGCCGCCCGCCGCACCACGCCCACCGACACGGGCGACCTGCGCACGACCCTCGCCGCCCTGTCGGCCGAGGAGCGGTCGGAGCGGATGACCGCCCTCGTCGTCGACCGCACCGCCCAGGTCCTCGGCCACGCCGACGCCTCCGACATCGACCCCGGGCAGGCGTTCAAGGACCAGGGTTTCGACTCCCTGACCGCCGTCGAACTGCGCAACCGGCTCACGGCGGCCACCGGGCTCACCGTCCCGGCCACCCTGGTCTTCGACCACCCCTCGCCGGTGGCGCTCGCCGAGCACCTGCTGAGGCTGCTGCTGCCCGCCGAGACCGACCCGGCGGAGCGGCTGCGCCGCGACCTCGACCGGCTGGAGACGGCGGCCGAGGCGCTCACCCCCGACGACCCGGCCCACACCGAGACCGCCGAACGGCTGCGCCGCATCCTCGCCCGCCTCACCTCGGCCCCCGCCGACGGCGACGGCACCGCGCTGCAAGCGGCCGACGCGGACGAACTCCTCGCGTTCATCGACAGCGAGTTCGGCGACCTCACCTGACCGGCGCCCGCCGGCCTCGACCCCCTGTCCCTGCATCGAAGCGGCTCATCGGAGAACCCGTGGCGAACGACGAGAAGGTTGTTGACTACCTCAAGCGGGTGACCGCCGACCTCCAGCGCACCCGCAACCGGCTGAGCGAGCTGGAGAGCGACCGCCGGGAGCCCGTCGCGGTCGTCGCGATGGCCTGCCGTTTCCCCGGCGGCGCCGACACCCCCGAGGCCCTGTGGGAGCTGGTGCGCGACGGACGCGACGCCATCGGCCCCTTCCCCGAGGACCGGGGCTGGCACACCCGGGCCCTCGCCGACGCAGGAGTCCGTCTCGAAGGCGGATTCCTGTACGGCGCGGGCGAGTTCGACGCCGGGTTCTTCGGGATCTCGCCGCGCGAGGCCCTCGCGATGGACCCGCAGCAGCGGCTCCTCCTGGAGACCTCGTGGGAGGCCGTGGAGCGCGCCGGGCTCGACCCGCAGGCGCTCAAGGGCACCGACGGCGGTGTGTTCGTCGGCCTCACCGACCAGAAGTACGGCCCGCACGGCGAGGCCGCGCTCAGCGAGGTGCGCGGGCACGTCCTGACCGGCACGACCAGCAGCGTCGCCTCGGGCCGGCTCTCCTACCACTACGGCCTGGAGGGCCCCGCCCTCACCGTCGACACCGCCTGCTCCTCCTCCCTGGTCGCCCTGCACCTCGCCACCCGCGCGCTGCGGGCCCGCGAGTGCTCCTTCGCGCTGGTCGGCGGCGCCACCGTGATGGCGGCGCCCGGCCTGTACGAGGAGTTCCTTCTCCAGGGCGGCCTGGCCTCCGACGGCCGCTGCAAGTCCTTCTCGGACGACGCCGACGGCACCGGCTGGGGCGAGGGCGCCGCCGTCCTCGTCCTCATGCGGCTCTCCGACGCCGTCCGCGACAACCGGGCCGTCCTCGCCGTGATCCGGGGGACGGCCGTCAACCAGGACGGCGCCTCCAACGGGCTCACCGCGCCCAACGGGCCCTCCCAGGAACGCGTGATCCGGGCCGCTCTCAGCGACGCGGGCCTCAACCCGGGGCAGATCGACGCCGTCGAGGCGCACGGCACCGGCACCCGCCTCGGTGACCCCGTCGAGGCGCAGGCCCTCCTCGCGACCTACGGGCAGGACCGCGAACTGCCGCTGTACCTGGGCTCGTTGAAGTCGAACATCGGGCACACGCAGGCCGTCTCGGGTCTCGGCGGCGTCATCAAGACCGTCATGGCGCTGCGGGCCGGCGTCCTGCCGAAGACGCTCCACCTGGACACCCCGACCAGCGAGGTCGACTGGAGCGCGGGCGCCGTCGAACTCCTCACCGAGGAGCGCGAGTGGCCCGAGACCGGGCGGCCCCGCCGCGCGGGCGTGTCGTCGTTCGGCATCAGCGGGACCAACGCGCACGTCCTCCTCGAACAGGCCCCGCCCGGAGAAGGAGAACCGTCCCCCGCCGACGAACCCGACGGCCGTCCCACCGCGCTCCTGCTGTCCGCCCGCACCCCCGAGGCCCTCCGCGACAGCGCCGCCCGCCTGCGCGACCACATCCTCGCCACCCCCGCCCTCGCGCGTGCCCTCGCCCCGGCCGCCGCACGCTTCCCGCACCGCGCCGCCGTCACCGGCACCACCCCCGAGGACCTGCGCGCCGGCCTCGACGCCCTCGCCCACGGACGCCCGCACGCCCACGCCGTCCGCGCCACCGCCAAGGCCCACGGCAAACTGGCGTTCCTCCTCACCGGGCAGGGCGCCCAGCGCGCCCGCATGGGACGCGAACTGTACGCCGCGCACCCCGAGTTCGCGGAGGCCTTCGACGCCGTCCGCACCCGTCTCGACCCGCTCCTGGAGCGGCCCCTGGACGAGGTGCTGGACTCCGAGGACCTCCTCGGCCGGACCGCGTTCACGCAGCCCGCGCTGTTCGCCGTGGAGGTCGCGCTCTTCCGGCTCCTCGAACACTGGGGCATCACCCCCGACCTGCTCCTCGGTCACTCCGTGGGGGAGATCGCCGCCGCGCACGTCGCCGGGGTGTTCTCCCTGGACGACGCCTGCACGCTGGTCGCCGCCCGCGCCCGGCTCATGCAGGCCCTGCCCGAGGGCGGCGCCATGCTCGCCGTCGAGCTGCCCGAGGACGAGGTGCCCGAGCTGCTGGAGGCCGCCGGTACCGGCGACCTGCTCGCCGTCGCGGCGGTCAACGGGCCGCGCGCCACCGTCCTTTCGGGCCCCGCGACCGCCGTGGACGCGACCGCCGCCCTGTGCGCGGAACGCGCGGTGCGCGTCCGCCGCCTCAAGGTCAGCCACGCCTTCCACTCGCCGCTCATGGAACCGATGCTGGCGGAGTTCCGCCAAGTCGCGGAGGGCCTCGCCTACCACGCGCCGCGCATCCCCGTCGTCTCCAACGTCTCCGGACAGCTCGCGGGGCCGGAGCTGGAGGGCGCCGACTACTGGGTGCGGCACGTCCGGGAGGCCGTCCGCTTCCACGACGGGGTGCGCGCGCTGGCCGCCGAGGGTGTCACCGCCTGCCTGGAGATCGGGCCCGGCGGCGCGCTCAGCGTCCTGGCCCGCGACTGCCTGCCCGAGGGCGGCCCGGTCTGCGTGCCCGCGCTGCCCCGCGACCACGCCGAACCCGCCGCGCTGCTCACCGCCCTCGCCGACCTCCACACCCGGGGCGTCCCCCTCGACTGGTCCGCCGTCCTCGGCACCGCCACCGACCCGCTCCTGACGGCCACGCTGCCCACCTACCCCTTCCAGCGCGAGCGCTACTGGCTGCCCGCCACCCCCGGCTCCGCGAGCCTCCTGCCCGCCGCCCCGCTCCTCACCACCGCACCCCGCCCGGCCACCACCCCCGGACAAGCCGCCGACCTGGACCTGGTGCGCGGCGCGGCGGCGGCCGTCCTCGGACACGCGAGCGCCGACGCCGTCCCCGCCGACCACTCCTTCTCCGAACTCGGCTTCGACTCCCTGTCCGCCGTCCGCTTCCGCGACCTCCTCGCCGAGGAGACCGGCCGCGCCCTGCCCGCCACACTCGTCTTCGACCACCCCACCCCGGAAGCCGTCGTCGCCTTCCTCAACGGCGACACCGACACGGCGACCGTCACCCGCGCCACCCTCCTCGACGAGCCCCTCGCCGTCGTCGGCATGGCCTGCCGCTTCCCCGGCGGGGTCACCGGACCCGAGACGCTGTGGCGGCTGGTCACCGACGGCGTCGACGGCATCACCCCGTTCCCGCGCGACCGGGGCTGGGACCTCGCCGCGCTGCGCCGCATCGACGCGAGCGCCCCGACCGCGGGGGGATTCCTGGAGGGCGCCGCCGAGTTCGACGCCGGGTTCTTCGGGATCTCGCCGCGCGAGGCCCTCGCCATGGACCCGCAGCAGCGCCAGCTCCTGGAGACCGTCTGGGAGGCCCTGGAGAGCGCGGGCCTCGACCCCGCCCGGCTGCGCGGCTCCCGGACCGGTGTCTTCGCGGGCACGTCCGGCTCCGACTACGCCGGAGTGCTGGC
>DATCQX010000446.1:0-2795 GCA_036569285.1 Streptomyces sp. | reverse complement strand
CCAGCACCTCCCGCAGCATCTCCGGCGTGAGCTTCCCGGTGAACGTGTTGCGCTGGCTGACGTGGAAACAGCCGAAGACCTGGACGCCGTCCAGCTCGACGCGTACGCCGTGGCCGAACGCCGGGCGGGGCCGGGGGATCTCCCACCCCGCCGCCTCCAGCGCGGGCCACACCGCCTGCCATCCGTACGCCCCGAGCACGACCATCGCCCGCAGCCCCGGTCGCAACAGCGCGAGTTCCTCCACGAGCCAGTGCCTGCACGCGTCCCGCTCCGCCGGCGTCGGCTTGTTGTCGGGCGGCGCGCAGTGCACGGGTGCGGTGATCCGTACGCCGCGCAGTTCCAGTCCGTCGTCCGCCGACACGGACTCCGCCTGCGAGGCGAGCCCCACGTCGTACAGCGCCCGGTACAGCACGTCCCCCGACCGGTCCCCGGTGAACATCCGCCCCGTCCGGTTCCCCCCGTGCGCGGCCGGCGCGAGCCCCACGATGACCAACGGCGCGTCCTCCGCACCGAACCCCGGCACCGGCCGCCCCCAGTACTCCCACTCCATGAACGCCGCGCGCTTCACCCGGGCGACCTCTTCGCGCCACGCCACCAGCCGGGGGCAGGCCCGGCAGTCGGCGACTCTCAGGTCGAGGCCGGCGAGGGGCGAAGGGGTGAGCGAGGGCCCATCCCCGGAAGGGGCGGGGCCCGGACGGCCGGGAGCGGCATCCGTACGGATCACCCGGGGGCCGCCGGATCGAGAAGCGGTACCCCGCTGGTCCAGTTCCTTCATGCCCCCACCGTAGGGGCGACGCCCCGCGTGCGCCGGTCGTCCCCGTTCCTCACCGCCGCACCATCCCCACCAGCCCCGCCGCGCTCCCCCGCCGCACCCACGCGATGACGGCCAGCACCACGAACACGATCACCGGAGTCGCCGCGTTCTCCCCGTCGAAGACGGTCAGTTGGGTGATGAACGCGCCCACCATGAGCGCGGCCAGTGCGGCGGCGGCCGGTGCTTGGAGGACCGGGATCAACAGGGCGACGGCTCCGGCGAGTTCGAGGGCGCCGATGGTGTACATCCCCGGTGCGCCCCAGCCGATCCGGTCGAAGGACTCGACGGCGGTGGGGTGGGCTATGAGCTTGGGGAGGGCGCTGGCGACACCGAAGAAGAGGGCGAGGAGGATCTGGACACCTCGAAGGGCGAGGAGGGCCCGGCGGTGTCGGGGGGCCGGGGTGGCGGAGGCCGGGGCGGGCGACGTGGTGACGGTGGTCTCGGACATGTGGTTCTCCCTGGTGAACGGTCTCGTGACGGTCTGGTGGGTAGACCGCCGCCGGGTCCGTTTCTCATCGCCGCCCCCTCACCCTCCCCCCACCACCGCCCGCACCCACATCCCGTCCTCCGTCAGCACCCGATCCACCCTCAACCCCGCCTCCCTCAACGCCTCTTCGAACTGCTCCTCACTCAATGGCCGTGCCAGAAACGTCTGTGTCCACACCGCGTCCGCGAACTCGTACTCGGCATGGACCGAGTTGACCCCCTCCTCGACCGGTGTGGAGGAGCGGATGCGCAGAGTGAAGCCGCTCGGATCGACCCGTTCGCGCGGCACGTCCGTGTGGTAGTCGGCCCCCTCCCGCTGGATCAGTACGCTGCCGCCCGGCGCGACATGGCGAGCGCAGGCCCGCAGCAGCCCGCGCCGCACCTCCGCATCCCCGGCGTGGACCAGGAAGGACGCGAGGAGGACGACGTCGAAGGTCTCGCCGAGGTCCAGTTCCTCGATGGGGCTGCGCACCGTGCGCGCCCCGCGCACCCGTTCCAGCATCTCCGCCGACTCGTCGACGGCGGTGACCTGGAATCCCCGCTCCAGCAGGGGATGCGTCATCCGCCCCACCCCGCACCCGAGTTCCAGGATCCGCGCCTCCGCGGGCACCGCGCCCGCGATCACGTCCGGCTCCGCCCCGACCGGTAACCGGGAGTAGAGCTCCACCGCGCAGCCGTCCGGAGTGATCGCCCCGGGCCCACTGCCTTCGTATCCCTCTCGCATCCTCATCTCCATGCCACTTCAACTCCCCGCCCCAGCGCACCAGTTCCTCTCCCCCACCACTTCACCCTTCCGAGTGAAGCCCGCACCCGGCACTCAACCCCAGCCCCGCTCCGTCAGTCCTTCCCCAGCAGGAACCACCCTTCGCCGCCGTACCAGTGCCCCCCGCCCTCCAGATGCTCCACCACCGCCTTCTCGACCACCGTCCGCCGAGGCAGCTCCCCCAACTCCACCTGCGTCGACCCGAAGACGAACCGGACGGGCGTCATGTCGTTCGGCTCGTCCAGTCGCCGCACGTGGAAGCGCTCCTGGAAGCGGACGATGTTGGAGTCGGCCGGCAGATACTCCTTCAGCTGCGGATCGAGCAGCCACGACCCGCAGGTCACGAGCCGGTACGGCTCCTCGGGGTAGTGCAGCGCGAAGAACTCCCGGGCGAGCGCCAACGACCGGTCGCAGGACTCAGGGCTGAGGGGCCCCATGAAGTCCGGGATGTGCAGCCCGAGGGCGGGTTCCTCCGCGGAGAACCCGGCCGCCGTGACGGACTCGCGGAGGATGCCGGGCACCCGTCCGCGCTGGAACTGCAGCCGCCCCAACTGGTACAGCTCGCCCCGCAGATGGAGGGAGAGCCACCGAGCGGTCATGATCCCGCCGGTGCCGTGCCAGCGGCGGTGGACGGCGACGCCGCGGCCGATGTCGGCGAGGGTGCGCCGGCTGACGTCGTCGGGAATCCCCCGCTCCCGGTGATGGGCGCGCACGAAGGGCAGGGCGGCGACG
>DATCQX010000445.1:0-6530 GCA_036569285.1 Streptomyces sp. | reverse complement strand
CCGCCGCACGGGCCTCCGCCGCAGCCGCCGCCCAGTCCGCCGACGCCGCGAAGAAGGCCGACGCGAACGCCCAGGCGTACGACGCGCGGGCGGGCGCCGACGCCTCCGCCGCCCAGTCCGCCGCCTACACCGCGCGCTCCGAGGCGAACGCCGCCGACGGCGAGGCCACCGAGGCCGAGCGGGACGCTGCGGGAGCCAGGTCCGCCGCCGCTGCCGCCGAGACCGACGCCGCGAGCGCCCGGGAGACGGCATCGCAGGCGGAGCAGGACGCGGTCGGCGCCGAGTCCGCCGCCAAGGACGCCCAGGGCTCCGCCAAGGACGCCGACGCCGCCGCCGACGCGGCCGAGGAGGAGTACCGCAAGCTCGTCGAGTCCCAGCGCGCGGGCGCGGCCAACGGCGGCCCCGACACCGGTCCCGGGCTGAACGCGAGCGACGAGGCGCTCCTGCTCAAGGAGTGCGGCCAGTCCTGCGTGGACGACTACCGCTCCGCGAAGGCCCTCGCCTCCCTGGACGTCATCGACTGGGTCAAGCAGAACGGCGCGGACATCCTCCTGGAGTTCATCGGCGAGAAGGACCTCAGGCGCTGCCTGGGCTCCGGCGACGTCGAGAGCTGCCTGTGGACCCTCGTCAACGCCGCCGGCCTCGTCTTCGCCGTCGGCAAACTCCCCGCTCTCGGCAAGGCGATCGTCAAGGTCAGCAGCGGCATCGCGAAGTTCCTCGACGACACCCTCCAGGCCAAGCACACGCTGGACCGGCTGCGGAAGCTGCTGGAGACGCTGCGCAAGGGGCAGACGGTCGCGCAGTGCCTGCTGACCCTCGCGGACGCGACCGTGGGATTCGCGAAGGCGGCGGCTGCCGCCAAGTTCTGCATGAAGTCCGCGATCGGCAAGGACAAGCGGCTCTCGGACCTCGCGGAGCTGTCGACCAAGAACCAGCAGGTCCAGGCCGAGATGAACGACATGTTCAGGAAGCTGATGGAGGGCAACCTGAACCCCGGCAAGTACACCAAGGGCCTCCCGGGAGCGGGGGGCGTGCAGTACGCCCGTGGCCAGAAGGGCGCGCGGCTGTTCTTCCGGCAGAAGGGCGACACCATCGAGATCGTCGGCAAGGCCGACAAGAAGTACGAGGACAAGGTCATCGACAGGCTCAAGGAGCTGTATGGAAACTGAGGCCGACCCACCGTTCTGGACCGTCCGCAGGCCCACGCTCACCTTCCGGTTCACGCTGGGGGAGGGCGAGGAGCCCGAGACCCTCGAAGACGGTGACGTCCTCATCGAGGGACCGGAGGGACGGCGGTGGTCCGCCAACATCCTGACGACGGACCGGATCCGGGAAGCCATGGACCGCGACCGCGTCAGCGGTGACGCCCTCGCCGGGTCCTACTTCTGGATGCAGGGCCTCGTCGTCGTCCGCGAACCGGGCATGGACGGCATGATCCGTGCCGTCGAGGACCTGTACGACCAGTACGGCACCCTCGACGACACCTTGCCGAGGCTCTGAACAGGTGCGCCCGCCCCCACCCCGGGGCGGGCGCACTCCTCATATCACCTTGAACCGCACCAACGCCCCGAGCGTCACCGCCCCCGGCACCAACGGCACCCACACCGTGATCACCCGGTACGTCAGCACCACGGCTGTCGTCAGGGCCAGCGGACCGCCCGCCGCCACCAGCGCGATCACCAGCGCCGCCTCCACCGACCCGATCCCGCCCGGCGTGGGGACCACCGCCACGGCGACGGTCGCCGCGAGATACGCGAGCGCCATGTGCGGGACCGGCACCGGCAGTTCCAGCGCCCGCCCCACGGCGACGAGCCCGGCCGCCTGAAGCAGCGGGAAGGCCAGCGACCCGCCCCACAGGGCCAGCGCCCGCCCGGGAGACGTGTGCACGGACCGCGCCTCGGTGAGCGCGGCCCGCAGGAACGTCACGACGGACGTGCGCAGCCGCCGGACGAAGGACAGGGCGACGGCGACGGCGAACGCGCCCCCGGCGACGGCCGCGAGGAGCGGACCGGCGTCCGTGTCCGGCAGCAGCGCGCCGAGCCGCAGGGCGTCCGGGAACACCGCGAGCAGCGCGCCCAGCAGCCCCACCCGGGCGACGCTCTCCGCGAGGAGATACAGCGCGAGGGCGGCGGAGGAACGGGCGAGCGGCACCCCGCACACCGTCATGAACCGGAGGTTGACGGCCCCTGCGCCGAGCCCGGTCGGCAGCAGGTGGTTGGCGGCGCCGGCCGCGAACTGGGTGGCCAGCAGCCGCAGCCGGGGCAGCCGCTCGGACACCGCGCCCTGCCGGGTCACGGCGGCGGCGACCCAGGTCAGACAGGTCGCCCCGGCGGCGGCCAGCAGCCAGGGCCACTCGGCGTCTCGGAGGTGGCCGAAGCCCTCGGCGAGGACGTCACGGTGGCGGACCGCGACGACGGCGACGAGGACCACGGGTACCAGGCACAGGAGCCGGCGCACGGGGACGCGCCGTGGAGCGGCGGGGACGGGGACGGTCATCACGTCAGGAGAGGCTCTCCACGCGGCCCCAACTCGGGGTTGCGGCCGTGCGGACTGCGCGTGACGAACACCCGTACGCCCTTGACCTCAACATTGGTCGAGGTCCTACGGTCGTGCCCATGAGCATGGAGACCACCGCCTGGGCGCAGTTGCAGAGCGCCATGAACGCCCGGACCGGACACGGACGGCCCTTCGACCGCGCCACCCTGCGCCGCATCGGCGCCTTCGCCCTACCGCACCGCAAGAGGATCGCGCTCTTCGTCGTGCTCGGGATGCTGACCGCGCTCCTCGCGGTCGCCGGGCCCGTCCTCGCCGGACGGGTCGTCGACACGATCGTGTCGCACGGCGAGCCCTCCGTCGTCGTCCGGCTCGCGCTGCTCATCGCGGGGATCGCGATCCTGGAGGCGGGGCTCGGGGTGCTGGGGCGGCGGCTGTCGGCGACGCTCGGGGAGGGGCTCATCCTGGATCTGCGCACGGCCGTGTTCGATCATGTGCAGCGCATGCCGGTCGCGTTCTTCACACGCACCCGTACGGGAGCGCTGGTCTCCCGGCTCAACAACGACGTCATCGGCGCCCAGCGCGCCTTCAGCAACACCCTCTCCGGCGTCGTCAGCAACGTCGTCACCCTGCTCCTCACGCTCGCCGTGATGCTGACGCTGTCCTGGCAGGTGACGCTCCTCGCGCTGGTCCTGCTGCCGGTGTTCGTGGTGCCCGCGCGGCGGATGGGGACGCGGATGGCGGGCATGCAGCGGGAGGCGGCGGCCCTCAACGCGGCGATGGGCACCCGGATGACCGAGCGGTTCTCGGCGCCCGGCGCGACCCTCGTCAAGCTCTTCGGACGGCCCGAGGAGGAGTCCGCCCAGTTCGCCGAACGGGCCGCCCGCGTCCGGGACATCGGGGTGCGGACGGCGACGGCCCAGTCCGTCTTCATCACGGCCCTCACCCTCGTCTCCGCCCTGGCGCTGGCCCTCGTCTACGGCCTCGGCGGACGGCTCGCGCTCGGCGGGACCCTGGAGCCGGGCGCCGTCGTCTCCCTCGCGCTGCTCCTGACCCGGCTGTACGCGCCGCTCACCTCCCTCGCCGGGGCGCGGGTCGAGGTGATGAGCGCGCTGGTCAGCTTCGAGCGGGTCTTCGAGGTGCTGGACCTGAAACCGCTGATCGAGGAGAAGCCGGACGCCGTCGACCTCCCCTCCGGTCCGCTCGCCGTGGAGTTCGACGACGTCCGCTTCGGCTACCCCTCCGCCGACCGCGTCTCCCTCGCCTCCCTGGAAGAGGTCGCCGCCCTCGACACCCGGGGCGGCACCGAGGTCCTGCACGGCCTCACCTTCCGCGCGGAACCGGGCCGGACCGTCGCCCTCGTCGGCTCCTCCGGCGCCGGGAAGTCGACGATCGCCCAACTCCTGCCACGCCTGTACGACGTCGACTCGGGCGCGGTGCGGGTCGGCGGCGTGGACGTCCGTGACGTGAGCGCGCGGTCCCTGCGGGAGACCGTCGGCATGGTCACGCAGGACGGCCACCTCTTCCACGACACCATCAGGGCGAACCTCCTGCTGGCGGCGCCCGCCGCGACGGACGACGACCTGTGGGACGCGCTGCGCCGGGCCCGCCTCGACACGCTGGTCGCGGAGCTTCCCGACGGCCTCGACACCGTCGTCGGCGAACGCGGCTACCGCCTCTCCGGCGGGGAACGCCAGCGCATGACCATCGCCCGGCTCCTCCTGGCCCGCCAGCGCGTCGTCATCCTCGACGAGGCGACCGCCCACCTCGACAACACCTCGGAGGCGGCCGTCCAGGAAGCCCTGGCCGAAGCGCTCGCCGACCGCACGGCCCTCGTCATCGCCCACCGCCTCTCGACCGTCCGCACCGCCGATCTGATCCTGGTCCTGGAAGCCGGACGCATCGTCGAACAGGGCACCCACGAGGGGCTGTTGGCTGCGGACGGGCGGTACGCGGAGCTGTACCGGACGCAGTTCGAGGGGGCGGAGAGGGAGGCGACGGCGGTGTAGGGGCGGGGCACCGCCGGCCCGTCCTTCAGCAACCCGTCCGGGGCTCCGCGACCCCCTCCTCCAGCCCCTTCCCCACCAGCCCCGCGCACACCTCCACCAGCCGGTCCACGTCACGCGTGTTCGTCGCCACGCCCACGGACGCGCGGACGGCGCCCTGCGCCTGGACGGTGAGGTGCCGGAGGTAGGTGTCGACGTCGGCCGGGGTGCCGCGCAGGAGGGCCGCGTGGACGATCTCCGGGGTCATGCCGTTGGCCTCCTCCGCGACACCGGGGTTGCAGAAGCAGCCGGTGCGCAGGCTGACGCGGGCACCGGCGGCGGCCCGCTGGAGGAGGCGTTCGTCGACCGGAGTGCCGTCCGGGTGCAGGAGGTTGAAGGTGACCGTGGGGCCCCGGTTCTCGGCGGAGAGGGGGCCGAGGACGCGGACCGCCGGGGCGCCGTCCGGGTGGCGCAGGGCGGTGAGGCCCGCCAGGAGACGGGTCGTCAGGCCGGTGACGTGGTGGTGGACGGCGTCGTAGCCGATCCTCCGGTGCCAGTCGACGGCCGCCGTCACGTCCGGGACGGCGAGGAAGGGCAGCGTGCCGTCCTCGAAGCCCTCCGGCGGGGGCGCGGGCAGGTGCCAGTCGGTGTGGGAGGACGACGCGCGGACGGTCCCGCCCGCGAACCAGGGACGGCGCAGCTCCGCGAGAGCGTCCCGGCGGGCCACCAGACAGCCCACGCCCGCCGGGAACCCGGTGATCTTGTACCAGGACAGCGCGACGAAGTCGGCGGGGACGGCCGTCAGGTCCAGCGGCCCCGTCGGCAGATACGCGGCGGCGTCCAGCAGCACCCGCCACCCCGCGCCCCGTGCCCGGCCGACCCACTCCAGCGGATGCCGCACCCCCGTCGCGTTCGACTGCGCCGGAAACGCGAACAGCCCCTGCCCGCCCGCCCCCAGAGCGGCCGTCACCGCCGACGACTCGGTACGCAGCCCCGGCCCGAGCGGCACGACCCGCACCGGCGCCCCCGCACGCGCCGCGTACCGGCGCATCCCCAGCACCGAGTTGTGGTCGTCCCCGAGGAACGCCAGCGGCCTGCCGGGGCCGAACGGGTACGCCTCCGCGACCAGCCGGACCGCCCCCGTCGCGTTCGGCGTGAACACGACCGCGTACTCCCGGGGCGACGCCCCGCAGAACGCCAGCACCGCCTCCCGCGCCTCCTCCACCAGCCGCGTCGAGGCCTGCGACGCGGGGCTCGCCGTGTGCGGATTGCCGTACACCTCCGAGGCGAGGCGGGCCGCGCTCGCCCGGACGAGGGACAGCGGAGCGAGGGCCGCGCCCGTGTAGTCCAGATAGGCGTGATCCGCCGCGTCCAGGTACGGGAATTCCTTCTCCCGCAGGAAGGTGATATCACCCGGTCGGTTCATTACTGATGTGATGGACATCCCGGAACCTCTCCTGAGCCGTTTCCGAAAATCCTTCCGGAAACGAGCCGATAAAACCCACGGAAAATAATCTGACGTGACGCGAAGGCGCATGGTCGGTATTTCGCGCCTTCCGGGTGAAACATGCGCCGGGGACCGCTCCGTCCAGCGGTAAAGCGCCGTTGACGGCTCGGGGCCCATGGCAATCTGCGACGCGTGAACGATAACGACCATTATGGCCCCATGGTCCACCCCAGCACTGCCGCACTCTCTCTGTGAATTCGAACCGGGACATCGCCATGTCAATCGATCTGCGCGCGGAACTCGAACCCTCCGTCGCCCGCCTTCTCGACCGCCACCTGGCGGACGTGCGCGACTGGATGCCGCACGACCTCGTGCCCTGGTCGCTCGGCTGGGATTTCGACAGCTCCCCCTGGCACCCCGGCCAGTCCCGGCTGTCCGCCGCCGCCCGGGACGCCCTCGCCTTGCTCCTCGCCGCCGAGGACGACCTGCCCCGCAGGCACGCCGCTCTCGCCGCCGCCTACGGCGACCGGGGCGCCTGGGCGAGCTGGCTGCACCGCTGGACCGCCGAGGAGCAGCGGCACGGGCTCGCCCTGCGCGGCTACCTC
>DATCQX010000444.1:0-2360 GCA_036569285.1 Streptomyces sp. | reverse complement strand
TGAGCCCGCGCAGCCCGCTGCTGCACCCCGGGGACCAGTCCGCGACGATCGAGGCCGTGGCCGCCGGGCTCGCGGAGGGGGACCCCGAGGCCGTCAAGGTCGTCCGGGATCTGGCCCGTTACCTCGGCGCGGCCGTCGCCGGTCTGGTGAACGTCCTGAACCCCGAGGTCGTCGTGCTGGGCAGCTGGGTCGCCATCCGGCTCGGTGAGCCGCTGCTGCGCGAGGTCCGCGAGGCCGTGGCCCGGCACGCCCTGAAACGGCCGCTCGCGGCCACCCGGATCGTCCTGTCCCCGATCCTCACCGACTCGGTCTGCATGGGCGCCGCGACGCTCGCCCTGGAAGGCGCGCTGCAGGCCGGAGGCAAGCGCACCAAAGCAAGGAGTCGTACGGCACCACCTTCATGACGAACGAAGGGATGCAGTCTTGTCGAGATCGATGATCACAACTGCCGCGCTCACCTTGGCGGTCGGCTCCACTCTTCTCACCTCGCCCACCACGGCCGCCACCGTGACACCGGCGGCCGAGGTGTCGCCGTACGCGGCGCAGACCATCGACAACATCGGGGCCTCCGGGGGCTGGTGGGTCAACGACCTCCAGCACTTCGACCCGCGCGTCCAGGCCCGGGTCGCCCAACTCCTGTTCTCCCGGCAGGGTTTGGATCTGAGCAGTTACCGCTACAACATCGGCGGCGGGGGCACGGCGGTCACCACGCCCTCCCGCGCCCCCGAGGACTTCCTCAAGGACGGCGGCGGTTACGACTGGACCCGCGACACGGGCGGGCGGACGTTCCTGAGGTACGCGGCGCAGTACGGCGTCGAGGACCTGATCGCTTTCGTGAACAGCGCGCCGGCCGCCTGGAAGACCAACGGGCAGAGCTGCGGCGGGTACTTGAAGGAGGAGAACACCGCCGACTTCGCGAAGTACGTCGCCGACGTGACCGACCACTTCGCCCGGCTCGGCCAGCGCTTCGACTACATCAGCCCGTTCAACGAGCCCACGAACAGCTTCGACGACTGCGGCCAGGAGGGCATGCTGGTCCCCGTCTCCCAACGGGACGACATCGTGCGGGCGCTCGGCGCCGAGCAGCGGGCGCGCGGGCAGCTCACGGGGATCATCGCGGACGAGTCGAGCAGCACGACCCGCTTCAACGACGAGCTTCCGCAGTGGATTTCACAGCCCGGCACCGCGCAGTACGTGTCGAAGCTGGCGCACCACACGTACAACAACCCGTCGGACGAGCAGCGGACGAAGGTCCACGAGACGTCGCAGGCGGTCGGCAAGCCGTCGTGGTCGACGGAGATCTGCTGCTTCGGGCAGGGCGGCACGGGCTGGGCGAAGGAGTACGACCCGACGATCGAGAGCGGGCTGAACCTGTCCCGGATCATCCACAAGGACTTCGCCGTCGCACACGACTCGGCGTTCCAGTGGTGGGTGGCCCTGTCGGAGATGATCGGCTCGGATCCGTACGCGAAGAACGGTGACGGCTGGAACGACGGCCTGATCTACTACGACCCGGACTACGCGACGAACGGCAACCAGACGCTGTACTTCACGAAGCGGTACTACGTGCTCGGCCAGTACAGCAAGTTCGTGAAGCCGGGTTCCGTCGCGCACACCGTGACGGGGGTGCCGTCCGGCGTGGAGGCGAGCGTGTTCGCCCGGGGCGGGCGGTGGGTCGTCGTCGTGAACAACCACAACGCGACAGAGACCGCTCTCGGGCTGCGTCTCCCCGGCGAGGCGCGGACACGGGCGCGGGAGGCGGTGCGGACGTCCGCCGAGGAGAACTGGGCGCGGGTGGCCCGCCCCTCGGTGCAGGACGGCACCCTGTCGGCGACGCTCGCGCCGCGCTCGGTGACGACGTACGTCCTCGACCGGCAACCGGCCGCGCCCACCCGCTAGTTGACGATCCATCAGTTCACGGCGTCTGACCTGGTCACCAGGGGCTGACAGGGCCGCCCGGCGTTTCGCTCGGGCGGCCCTCAGCTTTCCGCCCCCACCCCGTTGTTCGTGATGCCGAACAGTCACAACGCTTCGAACAGGCTTTGTTCAACCCCTTGCCGAAGCCTTAGCCGAAGGTTAACGTCCCGCTCCGCAGCGCTTTCGAGCCACAGAGCGGGAGCCGTTGCGACGCAGCCGCACTCAAGACAAGGACGTCAAGCATGTCGGCATCGAACATGAGCAACTGGAATCGTCGATCCGTCCTGCGGGCCGCGATGGGTCTGGCCGCCGCGGGCGGGCTGGCCGCGTGCGGCGGCAACAACGGGCGCGGCGGCGGGGGTTCCGGTTCGGGCGCGAACCTCGTCCAGTACTTCCACGCCTACGGCGAGGACGGCGTCGAGGCGGCGGTGAAGAAGTACGCG
>DATCQX010000443.1:0-11772 GCA_036569285.1 Streptomyces sp. | reverse complement strand
GAGCTGGCCCTGTCCGACGATGACGTGCATCTCGCGGCCGATGCCGGAGTCGCTCAACAGGTCCTGGATGTCGAGGAGTCGGCAGGTGTCGCCGTTGATCTGGTACTCGCTGGAGCCGCCCCGGAACATGATCCGGGTGATCGTGACCTCGGCGTACTCGATGGGCAGGGCGCCGTCGGAGTTGTCGATGGTGAGGGAGACCTCGGCGCGGCCGAGCGGGGGACGGCCGGTGGTCCCGGCGAAGATGACGTCCTCCATCTTGCCGCCGCGCAGGGACTTCGCGCTGTGCTCGCCCATGACCCAGGTGAGGGCGTCGACGACGTTGGACTTGCCCGACCCGTTGGGCCCCACGACGCAGGTGATCCCCGGTTCGAACCGGAGCGTGGTCGCGGAGGCGAACGATTTGAAACCGCGGAGGGTCAGGGCCTTGAGGTGCACGCCGTCGGACTCTACCCGCCGGGTTCGCGGTGGACGGTGAACGCCGGGCGGCCTCGCGGTTTCGCGGGTGAACGCTCCGGGCACACCACACGTTAAAGAGGAGGGGCAGGGAGTAGGCGGGGGAAAGAAAAGAAGGGACGCCGAAGAGGCGTCCCTTGCAGATCTTGACAACTCAAAGCGGTGCCGTGGAGCGGTAAAGCAGCGATCAGGTGAGCGCGGGCTCCGGCTGGTGTGCGTCGATGCTCTCCATGAGCCTGTCGTGAGAAGCGGCAGCCGTCAGTGCGTCGTTCTCGGCCTGGATACGGCCGAGTTCGGATTCCAGATCCTGGACGCGCTGCTGGAGCCGTCGCATCTCGGCGAGGAGTCGCGGGTCGGAACCGCCGACGTAACCGAGAAGCGCCTTTGCCATGACTGATGGTCCTCCACACTGAGTGACCGACCGAGACGGTGTGGGTCGTGAGGGATTCGCACCCGACCGAGCAGGATCTTGTTGTTACTGCCGTTCATCCATGCCAAACAGCTAGGTGCGCGGGGTTCAATCAGAGTCTCACCAAAAAGTTTGACGGTCAACACGATCACGCGCCGTGTGGAGCGCTCCGCGAGGCGTATACGGCGGCGGGGAACGGCGGCGCGAGCCCCGCGCGGCCAAAGGGTGTGACGGTCACAGTTGAACGGGGAGCCTGCCAGAGCGCGCCCTTCTTGGCAACCACCTGCTTCTTTCTCTCCAGCGCCCCCCGACGGCCCCGCTCCGGGCGGCTCTCCGGGGCGCCCGGCGTCACCGGATCGCGAACCCGTCGTACCCGCCTCGTGGTGTGTCCCAAATCTCGGTGACGCCGTCCACGCGGCCGGGCGTGTCGTCGCCCGTCAGCCAGTCGAGCAGGCCTTCGCAGTGGTCACGGGTCCCCTCGGCGACGACTTGTACGCGTCCGTCGGCCAAATTGAGAGCAAAACCACTCAGCCCTCCGATCTCCAGTGCCTTGGCCCGCGTGAACCAGCGGAATCCCACGCCCTGTACGTGTCCTCGGACCCAGGCGACCAGTCGCGCATCCTCACTCATAGAGGCAACCTAACGGGCCCGATGTCGCGCAGGACACTTCGCCCTCCGGCGTCATGGGGTACCGTCCCCACCCAAACCAGGCGCACCCGATCGGGTGACGCAGCGCGCAGGGAAACCGCAGGACGAGGAAGGCCGGACATGGGACGCCACCGACGCTCGGGCGCCGAGACGGGCCGTACGCACGGCGGCGGGAGCCCTGCGGAGGGTGCCGGGAGTCACATACCGGGCATGGGTACCCCGCTCCCGGAGGCGTACGCCGACGCCAACGCGCGCAGCGCCGAGTACCTGTACGGGACGGGGGCGGACGCGTCGGCCTCCGCCGACGGTCCGCGTCGGCGCCGTCGGGACGGCAAGAATCAGGGCGGCAAGCGGAAGACCGTGCGGACCGGGCTGCTCGGCGTGTCCGCGGCCGTCGCGCTCGGGGCCGTCGCCGTGACGTCGGGGGTCGTTCCGGGGCTGGAGAGCTACCAGCTCGGCGGGGGCGGTTCCTCGGACGCCTCCGGGGCGGGGGTCCGGGTCTCGGACTCGCCGACCAACGCCGCCTCCGAGCAGGGGGGTGCGGCGGGGACGGCGGACAGTGCGGGTGGTGCGGTTCCTCGGACGGCGGTGCCGTCGGGGACGCCGTCCGCGCCGGCGTCGTCCGCGCCGGAGAAGGAGAAGCGGGCGGCCGGGAAGAAGGCCGTCGAGGCGAAACCTTCCGCCAGCCCCTCCGGGACGGCGGGCTCCGGGACGGCGGCCGAGGAGGCCCCCGCGAAGGAGACGGCGCCGGCCGCACGGCGGTCGGACGGCTCCGAGGTGGCCGTCTCGTCGGAGCTCCAGGCCGCGGCCCAGGTGCTCGTGCTCGTCAACGAGGAGCGGGCGAAGGTCGGTTGCAGTGCCCTCTCCGCGAACAGCGCGCTCGCCGATCTCGCCCGGAAGTTCAGCGAGGACATGGCCGCGCGCGGGTTCTTCGACCACACCGACCCCGACGGCAAGTCCCCCTGGGACCGGGCCGCCGCGGCCGGGATCAGTGATCTCGCGGGCGAGAACATAGCCCGCGGGCAGGGGGATCCCGCCTCTGTGATGGCGGCGTGGATGGACAGTCCCGGCCACAAGGCGAACATCCTGAACTGCGACTTCAAGACGCTGGGTGTGGGGGTGCACTTCGGTTCGGGCGGGCCGTGGTGGACGCAGGACTTCGGTTACTGACGGCGCGCAGGGCGAACAGGCACACCGAGTGCACTAACTTTAGGAAAGTGCAATCTGTCGGTAAGCGCTGATGTCCCTTATTCTTTCCCTATGACCAGCGCCCAGGAGACTCCCGTCGAGGAGCTGCCGTTCAACGTGTTCGCCCGAGCCTGTCCGTCCCGGACGACCCTCGAACACGTCACCGGCCGCTGGGGCGGACTGACTCTCGGCGCCCTGCACGACGGCTCCCTGAGGTTCAACGAACTCCGCCGCCGCGTGGACGGCGTCAGCGAGAAGATGCTCTCCCAGACCCTCCACGCCCTGGAACGCGACGGCCTGGTCCACCGCGAGGCCCAGCCCACCAATCCCCCACGCGTCGACTACGAGCTGACCCCCCTCGGCCACCAGGTCGCCGAACGCCTCCTCTCCCTCATCACCCTCGTCGAGGGCCGCATGGACGAGGTCATGACGGCCCGGATGCGCTACGACGAGACGCACGGGGAACGCTGAACCACCCCGACCGCCAGGCCTACTCCCCACCCCCCTGCCCCGGCGACGCCAGCTCCGCCCTGCTGTTCACCCCCACCTTGCGCCCCGCCTGTTCGATGAAGTCGGTCACCTCGTGCGGCGTCAGGAGGAGGGCCTGGGCGATCTGGCGGTCGCTGTGGCCCGCGCGGAGCAGTTCGAGCAGGCGGTGTTCGGTCGGGGAGAGGCTGGGGGCCGTCGGCGGGGCCGGTTTCGCGCGGACTCCCGCTGCGGCCAGCGCCCCGCGTACTTGCCCCGCCAGCAGCACGCTCCCGCAGGCGTCCGCCAGGTTGAGCGCCTGGGTGAGGTTCTGGCGGGCCTCGTCGGTCTCGCCGCCGCGCAGAAAAGCGCTGCCCAGGCTGTAGTGGGCGCGGGCCAGTTCCAGTCGGGCCGGGGAGCGTTTCAGTGCGGTGACGGCGTCCCGCAGCAGGGCCAGCCCCCGGTGGCCGCCGTGGATGACGCCCAGGGAGCGTGAGGCCACCCCGATCGCGCGGTCGGTGCCCCACTGGTGGGCCAACTCCAGCTCCTCGGTGGCCAGTTGGAGCGCGTCCGTGCGCTGTCCGAGTGTGAGGTGGAGCAGGGCCGCCCGTGACCGCCAGGGCACTCCGGCCAGGTTCATGACCTGTGCCTGGTTCTCCTGCGCGCCGTACTCGTGGAGGACGGCGAGGGCGGCGGCCGGGTTGCCCCGGGCGGCGTGCAGGCGGCTGCGGGCGAGGAACGCGGGGCCCTGCCAGGTCCAGCCGACCCGGTCGAAGTCGGCGTCCGCGGTGAGCACGGCCGTCGCCGTGGTCAGGTCGCACCGCTCGATCAGCGACTCGCCCACCTGGGTCGTCAGCGACACCCTGACCCGGGGTTCCAGGCCCTGGTCGGCCGTGGTGGCGGGGTGGCCGAAGTCGGCGGTGAGCGGAAGCTGTCTGCCGCGGCGGGCCTGGACGAGGAGGTGCCAGGTCAGCGCGGACGACACCATCAGGAACGACCCCCACCGGCCGCCCGTCTCGGCGACGCGGTCGAGGCGCGCGACGGCGTCGTCGAGCCGGTCGGTGGCGACGAAGGCGAGCCCGGCGAGGCTCACGAACAGGTGGGACGCGTCCGCAGCGACCAGTCCGCCGCGCAGGGACCGGTCGAGGAGGTCGCCCGCGACCTGCGCGCTGGCCTCCCCCGTGGTGGCCCAGGCGGACAGCGCGGCCAGGACCACGCACTCGCCCGGCGTGTCACCGGCCAGTTTGTGGTCCCGCAGCCGTCGGGCGTGACGGCGTGCGGCGGGGAGCGTGGACAGGTGGTCGTAGCCGATCAGCAGCATCTGCGCCTGGAGGTACCACGACACCTCGCGGGCGAGGCCGATGCCGTCGTCGGTGTGCTCCAGGTCGTCCACCGCGCGGGCGAGGACGTCGACGGCGCGTTCGTGCTCGTGGCTGAGGAACAGGGCGCTGGCGAGGAGTGAGGCTGCCTCGGCGAGCGCGTACGGGTCGGCCAGTTCCGTCGACGCCTGGGTCAGGTGGTGTCTGGCGGCACCGGCGTCGATCTGTATCTCGTCCTTGCCCAGCTCCAGCAGCAGGGGGCCGCGCGCTTCGGCGGACAGCGGCTCGCGCAGGGCCCGGCGCAGGTAGGCGGAGGTGACCTCCGGGGCCCCTCGGCCGCGCGTGGCCCGCGCCGCTTCCCGCAGGACGTCCACCCACCAGCTCTCACCGCCCGGTTCGGCCAGCAGCAGGTGGGCCGCCACCAGGTCGTCGGCCGCGCCGTCGGCGCGCAGCAGTCCGGCGGCCCGCGCGTGACCGGCGGCCAGTTCGACGGGCCCCAGGACGGCTTCGGCGACGGCGGTGCGGACCAGGGCGTGCGCGAACCGCACCGGCTCGCCGGTCGCTGAGCGCTCCGCTGGAAGTGCGGTGATGGGCCGTCGGTTGTCCGCGGCTCCGTCGTGGCCGGTCGTGCCCCTGTGGGGCGTCGCCCATCCGCTGTGCACTTCACCAGGACCGCTCAGGACGCCGATCTGCCGCAGCCTGCCGCCGAGTTCGCGTGCCGTCGGCTCGCCGAGCCCCGCCAGTTCGGCGGCGGTCTTCCAGGTGGCGTCGTCCCCGAGGACGACCAGGGCGCGGGCCAGGGAGAGGACCGGCTCCGGCTCGCCGGCCAGCCGTTTGACGACGGTCTCGGCGAGGATCCGGCCCCGGAACTCCTCGACCAGATGGGCCTGGTCGTCGGTGGCGCCGACCTGGTTGCCGGCCAGGGTCCGCAGCAGTTCGCGCAGCAGCAGCGGGTTGCTTCCGGTGGCCGAGGCGCACGCGGCGACGAACCGTGGCTCGCCGGGGCCGAGACTCGCCCGCACCAGGTGGGTCACGCTGTCGATGTCCAGGCCGGGCAGGTCGATGCGCCGGCAGTGGGGCTGGGCGGCGATCCGCTCCAGCGTGGGCCCGGTGCCGGTCCCGTCGTCCGGCCTCCCCGCCAGCACCAGCAGCAGCGGCAGCCCCCGCAGGCGTCGGGCCAGGTATTCGAGCCACCGCAGGGACGGTGGGTCCGCCCAGTGGACGTCGTCGACGACCAGGGCGAGGGGCCCCTCGTCGGTGGCGTGGACCATCAGCCAGTACAGGCTGTGCAGGAGGCCCAGGGACGCCTCGGGCGACAGTTCGCCGGTGCCCTCCACGCGCAGGGCGTGTGACGCCGACTGTGCGGGGCCTGCCAGCAGCCGGGCTCGTCCTTCGTCACCGGCGCGGGCCAGCAGGGGCTCGACGAGTTGCCGGAGCACGGCGAAGGCGAAGCCCTGCTCCAGTTCCGCCCCGCTCGCGGACATCACCCTCATCTCCTGCGGTGCCCACGCCTCCAGCAGCGCGGTCTTGCCCATCCCCGCGCCCGCCCGCACCAGCACCACACTCCCCCGGCCCGCCCGTGCCTCACCGGCGGCGCGTTCCAGGACCGTCAGCTGGTCCTGTCGGCCGAGCAGCCCGGACGGCGCCGAGCCGTCACCGGCGGACATCGGCCGGCTGCCGGGGCGCCCCGCCGCGAGCAGCGCGGCGGCGTCCGCCTCGCCCAGTCCCAGCGCCGACACCAGTAACTGTGCCGTGCGGCGCTGCGGGCGTTCCCGTCGGCCGCGCTCTAGGTCCCGGATGGACCGGGCGGCCATCCCGGCGGCCTCCGCGAGTTCCTCCTGGGTCAGCCCAGCGGCCCGGCGGAAGACCAGCAGCATCTCCCCGAACGTCGTCAACTCCCGTGCCCCCCGCACTACTTCGCCCACCCGAGGCCCCTGCGCCTCGCCGTGCAGCGGATGCTACTCACCGGCGATCACCGCATACCGGCCGCCCTCCCCTTGACCGTGTACCGACGAACCGGAGCGCCAGGAAGAACCACCGGACGGACCACCGGAAGAACCGCGCCGGAACCTTCCGGTGCCGGGTCAGGTCCCGTCGTCCGCGTCGGCCGGACCGGCAGCAACTGCGTGCCCCGGGGCGGGGATCGAGGCGCACTCCTTGTGCGAAGAGGGAACCTCGACGCGAGCCCCGTCCAAGGCCCTGTCCCATCCCGCGGCCGTTGCGGTCGCACAACCGTGAACGCCGCGTCGGCCCGATTCCCCCGTGGCACCCCCTGTCCTCGTCGGTCAACTGGGCGCTCCAAACGCCCACTTGGCCACTACGGTGACGCTCTCCGAACCGGCCGGGGCACCTTTCGGCCAGTAGTCGACCTCTGGGGGAACCGTGTCGCAAGGGATGGCCGCCGCATGTCCGAGCCCGTCGGCGGAAGGGCGGTGAGCGTCGGCGGACCGCTGGTCGTGCCGGTCCACCTCGACGCGCTGTGTCTGGCCGAGGACCTCGATGTGCGGGGACCGGACAACGACTTCAGCCGGCTCCCGCACCGCGATCCGGCCACCGGTCTGGACCGGAACGAGGATCTCCCGTACGTCAGCGAGATCATGGTCCGGACCCCGTTCCAGGACGACGACCTCCGGCTCAGGGCGGGCGTCCACCTCCACTGGGCGCTGCCCGACGGCCTGACCCGGATGACCCAGCGCGCGGACGGCACCACCGCCGTCCCGGCGGTGCCGAACCGCTGGCTGGTGACCCGGAGCAGGGACGGGAAGGTGGAGGCGGAGTGGGTCGTCGAGAGCGACTACCTGTCCGACGACAATCCCGGCGCCGTTCTGTACCCGGCCCCCGGGGCGGGGCTGCCGTACCGGCGGCTCGGCCGGAAGGTGCCGCTGGACGTGTGGAGCCGCTCCGCCGACCGCTCGCGGTATCTGCCGGAGCTGACGGCGGTCGGATACGGGGAGCCCACGTTCGCGGCGCAGTACGGCAACTGTCACAGCGTCTTCGGTTTCCACGACCCGGACTATCGGGGCGTCCCGCCGAAGGGCCTGGGGTACGAGGTGCTCGGCTGGTTCGACGACCCCGGGCAGGATCCCGCCACGGCTCTGGGCGACGGCTGGCAGGAGGCGGCGCGGCTGCGGTTCGGCTGGACGGCGTCGTCGGCCGCTCCCGGTGCCGAGGCGCCGGGCCGGGTGGTCTGTTACGCGCGGCTGACCTTCGCGGCGACCGGCGTCGCGCCGGGTCCGCTGCCGTCGGGCGTGGACGACGAGACCGGTGTCTGTGTCGGGAACACCGCCACCGAGGCGCTCGCCGCGCACCTGGGAGGTGTGCTGCCCGCCGACTCCGCCGACCAGGTGGAGGAGCTGCTGGAGGCGCTGGCCTTCGCCGACGAGCTGGAGTCGAAGCCGCTGGACCTCGGGTTCGGCCTGAGCGAGTCCCGGCACTCGGCCACCTTCCACGACGTGCCGTCCGGCATCCAGTGGTCGCTGCGGCGGCAGGACGACACCGACGGCGTCACCGCCGAGGAGAAGCAGGCACGCGAACAGCTTTCCGTGCCGCACGCGTTGAGCGACCTACTGAACCTTCTGAACGCCGCCCAGGCCGACGTGGACCGGGCACGCCATCAACTGACGTCGACGCGGGAGCAGTTGTTCGCCGACTGGTACAAGTACCAGCTCTGCGCCCACCCGTACGACGCCCTGGAGGACTCGTATCCGGACCAGGACCAGGTGGCGTTCTTCCTGCGGCGCACGATGGGCCGGCTCGACCAGGACTCCGCCAGGGCCGAACTCCTGGCCCAGCGGCTGCGGGACGCGCGGACGGCCGTCGACGTCTCGCTGAAGGAGTTCAACACCGCCGCCGCGCGGGCCCGTTGCGCTTTCGTCCTGCATGAGATTCCCGCGCCCGCTTTCCAACTCCCCCATGATCCGGTGGTGTTGCTCACCGGGCGGGCGGCGACTCCCGGTGACCGGCACGGGCAGGACGGGGCGCTGCATCCGCAGGGGCTGCTGGAGTGCGCGCTGGCCGCCGAGGGGCAGCCGGACCTGGGCACGCCGAAGGCCGTGCGGGCGTTGCGGGCGAGTGCGGTGGCGGCCGTCGCGAAGCTGCCGGTGCCGAACTTCGCGGTGACCGAGTGGAGCGGGCCGTCGTGGCATCCCACGGTGCTGGAGTGGGAGGTGGAGTTCTTCCCGGCGACGGTCGGCAACAACAGCGATCCGCGCGACCGCAGGTACAGCGAGGACTTCGTCACCGGCAACTACGTCCTGCCACCGCGTGACGTGGAGCTCCAGCCGGTCCGGCAGATCCCGGACAAGGGCGCCAACGTCTACACGGGGACGACGATCCTGTCGCCGGGCGCCCGGCCGGTGCTGTCCTCCCGGGTGCTGCGCTACCTCCAGGGCTCGGTGCTGCCGCTGCACAACGCGTCGGGGCGGCCCGAGGTGACCCGCGAGGCGTTCCTGGCGGACCCCTCCCCCGTGCTCGACTGGTTCGACGCCCACGGCGGTGACCGGCGGCTGGCTCTGCTGGTGCGGATCTACCGGCATCTCGCGGCGCACGAGGACAGCAACCTGTCCGCCGTCCTGAGCGGCTTCAACGACGCCCTGCTCATGCGCAAGCTCACCCGGCAGCTCCCGGTGGCCGATCCGCTGGGCTTCCCCGACCACCAGCAGTTCGCCGCCGACGTCGCGCGGGCCGTGGGCGCCGAGACCCGGCACGCGCCGCAGCCGCTCAGCGACTTCAACCCGATCCGGGCGGGCGCGCTGCGGGTGCTGCGGATGCGGATGCTGGACAACTTCGGCACCGCCATGGACGTCGATGTCAGCCGGCTGCGGACGACGACGCAGCTGCGGATGGCCGAGCACCCGGACTGGGTCGCGTTGCCGCCCCGGCTGGCGCAGCCCGCGCGGCTGTCGTTCGAGTGGCTCGACGCGGAGGACGACATCCGGCAGACGAACGGGCTGCCGGACACCTCCCCGATCTGCGGCTGGCTGATCCCCGACCACCTGGACGCCGGGGTGGCCGTGTACGCCGCCGACGGTTCGGCCATAGGCGCGCTGCACGCTCTGCCGGGCGCCGCCCAGTGGCGTGAGCTTCCCGGGGGTGTCTTCGGGCCGGTCGAGGCGATCGCGAACCCTCATCTGCGGGCGGTCGTACAGCGGCTGCGCGACACCGGGCCGGATGCCCTGGGCGCGTTCCTGGAGGATCTGGACGCCACGCTTCAGTACATCGAGCCGGAGGACTACGCCCAGCACCGGGGGCGGGCCGTGCTGATGGGCCGGCCGCTGGCGGTGGTCCGCGCGCGGGTGTCGCTGGAGCTGATGGGCCGTCCTGCCAACCACCAGGACTGGAACGTGTTCCGGCAGGACATGGGGCGCGCCTGCCGGGAGACGAACGACTTCCCGATGGTGCGTTTCCCGGTGAGGATCGGCGAGCACCAGGTCCTCGACGACGGGGTCCTCGGGTTCTGGCTGGAGGACTCGGCACAGCGCCTCGGCCCGCTCTGGCACGACGTCCGCTCCCCCGAGGATCCGCTGGTCCAGGCGCTCGACGCGCCGCCGCAGTACCTGACGATGCTGATCGACCCCCGGGGCACGGTGCACGCGACGGCGGGGGTCCTGCCGACGCGTTCGCTGCGGATCCCGGCCGGGATGTTCCAAAGCGCCCTGGAGGGCATGGCCGTCAGTTTCCGTACCGCGCCGGTCCTCACCGACGCCGACCATCTCGCCGTACCCCTGCCGGACGAGCCCGGCTACGCCTGGTCGTGGCAGGAGCAGCGGCGGTCCGGCCGGTTCGAGCAGGCCGATCCGCCACGGCCCGACGCGCGGTTCCCGGCCCGGGCGACCCTGCGCGAGGGCTGGCTGACGCTGCGTCCGGCGCACGACCTTCAGAACGACCGAGGAGCACGATGATCACCCTGGAGCTGACGCTCGCCGAGACGAACCTCCTGCTGGAGGCGCTCGGTACCCAGCCGTACGCGCAGGTGTACGAGCTGATCGGCAAGATCCACCAGCAGGCGGAGAAGTCCGCCGCCGCCCTGGACGGAGCCGCGGAATGACGGCCAACCTGGTGCTGCACTGGCACCTGGACGCCCTGACCTCGAACAACCAGGTCACGGACAGCTCCGACAACCATCTGTCCGGCACCGTCTCCGGGAAGCCGGGCACCCGCCCCGACGACCGGTTCGGCAGCGTGCTGGCGTTCGACGGCACGACCGTCCAGGTCACCGGCGCCGAGACCCCGCTGCTGAAACTCGGCGCGTACACGGTCGAGGCGTGGGTCAACCCGTCGTCCAAGAGGGCCGCACGAGTGGGCGTGGTGGCGAAGACGAAGGGCGACTTCGCCGTCGTCCTCGACGCGGACGGCACCCTCAGGCACCGCTTCGCCACCACGGCGAAGGCCGACGACGGGCACGCCACCGCGCCCGGGGCCGTCCCCACGGACTCGTGGCACCACGTGGCGTGCGTCAACGACGGGCACACCGCCCGGATCTACGTCGACGGCGTCAAGGCGGGCGAGTACGCGTTCACCGGCGACCGGGCCACCACCCAGAGCCCGCTGCTGGCCGGCACGGACGGCACGAACCGGTACACGGGGCTGCTGTCCCACGTCCGGATCTACGACAACGCGCTCACCCAGGCCGAGATCCAGCGGGACATGGCCGACGACGAGGCCGCGCTGGCCGCGTTCGTGCGGGCGCACCCGCTGGACTTCGCTCTCCTCGACGTGGACCAGCAGCCGGTGCTGTTCATCGACGACGCCCCCGCCGGGCAGCCGATGACCCTGCGGCTCACCAACACCTCCCGGCAGGACATCGAGCTGCGGACCCTGACGGGCCCCGTGTCGGCCACCGAGCACCACGTCGCGCTGCGGCTGCGCCCCGGCACGATCACGGCCCCGCCCGAACCGGCCGTCACCACCTCCGGGTGGACCCTGCTGCGGGCCCCGGACCCGGCGACCGGCGGCACGGTGCTGTACCTGGGGGCCGCGAAGTCCACGGTCATCGCCCGGGGCACGTCCTTCGACCTGGCGCTGAAGGGGCTGGCGGCCGACGGGGGCCGGGGGACCCGTGGCACCCGGGTGGAGCTGACGCACCAGCGGATGCGGTACGCGGGCGAGCAGAGCGAACTGACCGGGCAGCGCACCGCGTTCCTCGACGTCGTCAACCGGCGGGGCCGCCGCGACATCCCCCTCGCGATCGGGTTCGTCGGCGGGAACCGGGTCCTCAGCGACGGGGTCACCCCGAACACCCTGAGTTTCCGGATCGCCAACCGGTCGAGGGACACCGCGCTCTCCCTG
>DATCQX010000442.1:0-6939 GCA_036569285.1 Streptomyces sp. | reverse complement strand
CCGCGCCCGCCGGCAGGTACCGGACCTCCTACCTCTGGGAACAGATCTGGCACCCGGACACCTGGCTGGACCTGCTGGAGCGATACGTCCACCAGAGCACGGAGGCGAAGGACGACGGCAGCACGGTCAAGAAGCTGATCTTCCCGCGCTTTCACCAGTGGCATGCGGTAAGAGAATTGACTGCGCATGCCGCCCAGTGCGGGGCAGGGAACAACTACCTGGTCATGCACTCCGCCGGGTCCGGCAAGTCGAACACCATCGCCTGGCTCGCCCACCGGCTCTCCGACCTACACGGCACGGACCACGAGCCCGTCTTCGACAAAGTGCTGGTGATCACAGACCGCACCGTTCTGGACGATCAACTCCAGGAGACCATCGGAGACTTCCAGCAGACCAACGGCCTTGTACTCGGTATCGGCGGCAAGAAGGGCGGCTCCAAGTCGTCCCAGTTGGCGGAGGCGCTCGCACAGGAGACGGCGAAGATACTCATCGTCACCCTCCAGACCTTCCCCGCGCTGCTCGTATACCTGCGCAGCGCGCCGGTCGACATACGGGGCCGTCGCTTTGCGATCGTCGTTGACGAAGCGCACTCCTCCCAGTCGGGCGAGGCGGCCACCGATGTGAAGAAGGTCCTGCGCGATCTCGGTCTCGACGCCGACGACGAAGAGACCGGCGCGGCGGAGGCCGAAGTAGAATCCGAAGCAGGAGCCTCGGCGCCCACCACCGACGAACTGCTCGCCGAGTCCGCCCGGTCACGAGGCAGGAGCGAGAACCTCTCCTACTTCGCCTTCACTGCCACACCCAAGCACAAGACGCTGAAGCTCTTCGGCACGAAGAACCCGCTGACCGGCAAGTATGAGCCGTTTCACACCTACTCCATGCGCCAGGCGATCGAGGAAGAGTTCATTCTGGATCCGCTCTGCCAGTACGTGACGCTTGAGACGTTCTGGCAGATGGTCAACAAAGATCCCCAGCAGGCGCGGCGCGAGGTCGACAAGAAGAAGGCCAACGCGTTGCTGGCTCTCACTGCGCACAGCCACACGCAAACCGCCGTACAGCGTGCAAGGGTGATCGTCGAGCACTTCATGGCCCACACCCGCAGACGGCTGGGCGGGCGCGCCAAGGCCATGGTGGTGTGCCGTTCGCGGTATGGGGCGCTCCAGTTGTACCGGCAGATCGTCAAGTACTTCGACGACAACGGATTCCCGGACCCTGGCGTGCTGGTCGCGTTCTCCGGCTCCCTCACGGAGGGAGACGAGGACATCACCGAGGCGAAGCTGAATGGTTTCCCCGAGAGCGAGTTGCGCAAGAGGTTCGCGTACACCGCGGCCGACGGTAAGAAGGGGACGTCGGCCGGGCATCAGCGCGAGTACCGGATACTGGTGGTCGCGGACAAGTACCAGACGGGTTTCGACCAGCCGCTGCTCACCACCATGTACGTGGACAAGAAACTCAAGGGCGTCGCCGCCGTGCAGACGCTCTCCCGCCTCAACCGCACCCACCCGCTCAAAGGCCAGCAGGACCTGTGCGTTCTGGACTTTGCGAACGAAGCCCATGCCATCCAGCGCGAGTTCAAGCCGTTTTTCGAAGAAGCCCAGACCATGCCCACCGACCCGAACCTGATCTACGACGCGCAGTACCAGGTGATGGAGCCGCCGATCCTGCTCGTCGACGAGATGCAGGCGTTCGTGGCCGAATACCTCAAGGCAGAGGACGCGGCGGCTGGTGACGACACCCGCTGGGAGAAGTTGCACGCGGAGTTGTATCGGCACACCGACCCCGCCCGTGACCGGTTCATCGCTCTCAAGGACAGCGAAGTGCCGGCCGACCGCGACAGCGCGGAGAAGTTCCGAGCCGACCTCGCTGATTACGTGCGCAAATACAGTTTTCTCGCCCAGATTGTGCCGTATGTCGACATCGAACTGGAACGCCTGCATCTGTTCGGTCAGCATCTACTACGCAGACTGCCCCGGCACGAGGGCGGCGGAGTCGACATCGGAGACACCCAGCTGCATGCCGTACGTGTGGAAAGGGTCGGAACGTTCGATGTGAGCCTGACCTCCGAGGGGCCGGTCGAGCTGAAGGGCTTCAGCAGCGGCTCCGGTGCGGCGGCGGAGCCGGAGAAATCCCTGCTGGCCAAGGTGATCGACGGATTCAACGAGCGGTTCGGTACCGACTTCACCGAGGACGACTTCATCGTGCCCCTGCGGGCGGTGATGGCCGACCCGAAGGTTCAGCGATCCGCTGCGCAGGACGATGAGGACGGCTTCAAGCACGTCATCGACCCTGTACTGGACGCCGAGATGATGAAGCACATCGACTCCGTGCGCGAGTTGGGCGACCACTACTTCCACGACGACCGGGATCACCGGGAATCGATCAAGCGCGACCTGCGGCGGCACGCCTTCCGCATGCTCCGCCGCGAGCTGGGGATGGACGACATGGCCTGAACCCGCGGCCGCCTTCGCAGACCGTTCACGGCAACTCCCTGTGACCGTGGACGGTTTGGGGCCACACGCGCCACACTTGGCGCACGTGATCACGGGGTACGGGGAGGACAGCACAGGTGCCGCCAGAAACGCCGGACATACGCATCATCGCCGACCGTTATGAGCTGCGGAGCAGAATCAGCAGTGGCGGCATGGGACAGGTCTGGCTCGGCTACGACCCGATTCTTAACCGGGATGTGGCGATCAAGCTCATTCGCCGGGACCTGACCACGCCCGGCCCGGACGCGGAGGAGCTGGCCGAGCGCTTCAAGCGGGAAGCCCACGTCACCGCCAAGTTTGACCACCCTGGGGTGCCCGCGATCCATGACGCGGTGCTCGACCGGGCAGCGGACGGCGTGTACATGGTGATGCAGCTGGTGCGTGGCACGCTGCTCACTGACATCATCGCCAGGCCCGGATCGCTGCCAGTCTCGTGGGCGGTCTCCGTCGCCGCCCAGATCTGCTCGGTGCTCTCGTACGCGCACGCCGTGCCCGTCGTCCACCGCGACCTCAAGCCCGACAACATCATGGTCGCCGCGGATGGGACCGTGAAGGTCCTTGACTTTGGAATCGCCGCGGTGCTCGGCACCGATGTCACCAAGCTGACGTCCACCGGGCACATCATCGGCACCCGCCGTTACATGTCGCCCGAGCAGATCCAGGCCGCCGCGGTCAGCCCGCGCAGCGATCTTTACGCTCTGGGCTGCATCCTCCACGAACTGCTCGCCGGGAAGCCGCCGTTCACGGCGGAGGCCGAGTTCCAGCTGATGGAGGACCACATGTACCGGGCCCCGGCTCCGCTGCGCGGGCTGCGTGCCGAGGTGGACCCGGTGCTGGAGCGGCTCGTCCTCGACCTGCTGGCCAAGGTGCCTCACCAGCGGCCCGACTCCGCGCAGGACGTCTACGACCGCCTGGTGCCGTTTCTTCCCGCTCCCGACCCCGAACGGACCACCGAGCAGCGGGCGCAGGGTACTGCGGACCCCACCGGCCCCTACCGCCGACCGCTCTCGCCCCGACCACGCTCGGCGGACAAAGCCGCGTACACGCCGACAGCGCTGAACCTGCCCCCTCAGCCCGCCGCTCCCGCCGTACCCGATGAGGAACTCCAGCAGGCCCGCGGTCACGCCGCGGCGCTCGTGGAGGAGGAACGGTTCTCGCAGGCGTCCGGCATGCTGGAGGAGGTGCTAGCTCGCGCCGCCGCGGTGCGCAGCACCTCCGAACCGCTGGTGGTCGGCCTCCGTCTGGTGCACGCGCTCGCTTTGTTCTGCGACGACGACTACGGGCGGGCACTGCCGGAGTACGAGGCGCTGGTCGAGGTGCTGGAGGTTGCGGGTCCGTCCCGTGCCGAGGATGCCCTCTACTGTCGTAGACAGGCTGCCTTCTGCCGGATGGAACTCGGCGACAGCGAAGGCGCGCTCTCCGAGTTCGAGGCCGTGCTGGACCAGATGCGACAAGGGCTGGAGGAGCGTGACGAGGACGTCCTGGAGGTGCGCAGGCATGTCGGTCTACTGCTGCAAGCGGTCGACCGGCTGCGCGACGCGGTCGAGGTATTGATGCCCCTGTATCAGGACTTGCTGGCCGAATACGGTCCGGGCGCGCCCGAGACCGCCCAGGTGCGCGACGCACTCGTACGGATCCGGCTGCGCACCTCGCGCAACACTGGTAGCGGCGGTGCCGCCACCCACGGGAACTGACCAAAGGATCGTCGCCCATGGCACAGCTGGCTCTGTCGGTGCGCTTCCTCGATGAGTTCGCGAAACTCGACTCCAAGGCGCGGTCTGGAGCGGTGAAGACGGCTCTAAAGTTCCAGCAACTCACGCTCAAGCAACTCTGGTCGGACGCCGGTCTCGACTTCAAACAGCCCAAGGGGGCCCGGGACAAGCACATCTACACCTGCCGCATCGACAAGTTCTACCGGGGTGTCGTGCTCGCGCCCGGCACTGGCGAGGATTTCCTACTGCTGCGGGTGATGGCGCACGACGACGCCTACGCCTGGGCTGCCAAGCAGGTACCGAGCGTCAACACCGTCACCCACGGGCTGGAGATCCGCGACGCCGTGACGGTGGAACAGTTGGTGCCAGTCTGGGAGGCGGAGGCAGCCGCTGCGGAGGTCGAGCCTCTCTTCGCCCGTCACTCGGACGGGGATCTGCGTGGTCTCGGCATCGAGGACGACGTACTGCGGGCTGCCCGATCTCTGACCTCCAAGGAACAGCTTGACGCGTTCGCCCCGTTGATGCCGGAGGACCAGTGGCAGGTGCTCCAGTTCCTTGCCGAGGGATTGAGTGTGCAGACCGTCTGGAGTGAGCTGGTCGCCTGCCGCGTGCGCAATGGCGCATCGGCAGTGGATCGTATGGATCTGGCTGGTGCTATGCGCAACACCCCGTCCCGAGTTGCCCTGGTGACCGGCTCGCAGGAACTGTCAGGCATCCTCGACAAGCCGTTCGCAGCATGGCGCATCTTCCTGCACCCGTCGCAGCGGGCCACGGCCTACCGGCCCAGCTACTCGGGTCCCGCCCAGGTGACCGGCGGACCGGGCACGGGCAAGACTGTGGTGGCGCTCCACCGGGTCAAACACCTTCTGGAACACCTGCGCCCGGGCGAGCGTATTCTGCTCACCACCTACACCGGGGCGCTCACCCGGGCCCTTCGAGACGGGCTTGACCTGCTGATCGAGGACGAGGAACTGCGCGGTCGGGTGCATGTGTCGACCGTCAACGCCCTGGCGCGTGAGATCGTCGAACCGCACGATGCCATCCGGCACCGATACCTGGACGGGGCCCAGGAGCTAGCTCTCTGGGAGGAGATCAGCGCTCGGTTGGACCTGCCGTGGAGCGGTCAGTTCCTGGCGCAGGAGTACAAGCACGTCATCCTGGCGCAGGGACTGCACACGCTCGACGCCTACCGGGCAGCGTCCCGAAGCGGGCGGGGGTCCCGGCTTCCCGCCGCTCGACGGGAGGAGGTCTGGCAGGCGGTGGAGGCTTTTCACGCCACGCTGGACAAGCGCTCCGCGCGTACGCATCTCGGAGTGTGCGACGAGGCGGCATCGCGGGTCGAGGAGTCCGGTGCGCCGCCCTACCGGCATGTCGTTGTCGACGAGGCGCAGGACCTTCACCCCGCGCAGTGGCGGCTGCTGCGCGCCGTGGTGCCGGCGCGCCCCGATGACCTGTTCATTGCCGGTGATCCGCACCAGCGCATCTACGACACCAAGGTGTCCCTGAAGTCGCTGGGCATCCCTGTGACGGGTCGTTCCGCCCGGATGCGTACGAACTATCGCAGCACGCAGGAAATCCTCACCTGGGCGATAGCGCTGCTGGACGGCCGGGGCGTGGAGCAACTGGAGGACGGCGGTGCGGACACGCTGGCAGGCTTCCGGTCCTCACTCCGCGGCGCCCGGCCGACAGTGTGCGGCGCGGCGGACCCGGATGCCGAACTGGCCGAACTCGTGTTGCGCATCCGCGAGTGGGTCGACAGCGGTGTGGAACTCTCCGATATCGTGGTAGCGGCCCGGTTCAACAAGGTTGTGTACAAGGTGGCACAGCGGTTGCAGGACGCGGGGATTTCGGTGGTCCGGCTGCGGCAAGAAGGTGCATCCGACGCCGCAGGAGTGCGGGTGGGGACGATGCATTCGCTCAAGGGCTTGGAATTCAGATGCGTGGCAGCGGTCGGCGTACAGGAGGGCGCCCTGCCTTACCCGGCAGCCATCACGCCAATGGCACTGGACCCTGTCCAACACCATACGGACCTGACCGCCGAGCGATGCCTGCTCTTCGTCGCCTGCACCCGGGCGCGGGACCGGCTGCACGTGTCGTGGAGCGGTATCGCGAGCCGGTTTCTCGTTGGGGCAGGGGCGTAGTACCAGGGCACGCGGAGCAACGGTGTGCATCGGGCGAGTCGGTCATAGCGGTAAGCCAGAGGCGGGCGTGCGGTGCCGCGTCCGCGTATGTGAGGTGTGACTCCGGTATGGCTGCTGACCGCCGTACGGGGCGCAAGCGAATGCCTGTGATCAGTGTGAGGCTGCGATGAGCGGACGTGGCCTGTATGGCTCGCGGGTGGAAATGAGCGAGCAGGCGCCGCTTTGGCGCCTGCTCTGTGTCTTCCCGATGGGCCGTCAGAATGGCTCTGACCAGCCATTATTCGCCCGCAGACGGTGACTGGCCGTGGAGCGACTCCCGAACCGGGGGACGTATGTGGGACGGGGAGCCTGATTCAGCGGTGTGAATCAGGGCAAAATGGCCTCCCAGGCAACGGAAAAACCCTCCACGACTGATCTCGTGAAGGGCTAGAAAGAGCCTCTGAACTGCAAAAATGTGCGCCCCCGGCAGGACTCGAACCTGCGGCCAAGCGCTTAGAAGGCGCCTGCTCTATCCACTGAGCTACGGGGGCCGGGTGGTCGGCGGTGTGCCGGGACCGGGGAAGGGTCTCGGGACGTGCCGGGGACAAGGATAGGGCT
>DATCQX010000441.1:0-4026 GCA_036569285.1 Streptomyces sp. | reverse complement strand
GCGCTGGCGCGGCGGGCCGACACGTCTTGGGTGAAGCTTGTGTCCGGGGGTACCGAGATCGTCGCTGTCGTGCATGCCGCCGCGGACTCGCACGGGCCCAACTCCCTTCTCCTGCACGACATTCCCCGCACCTCCGGCATCACGTCCGTCGCGGCCCATCTCCTCCTGCACACCTACGTCGGCGGCCCCGCGAACTGGCCGCGCACCGCGCTCGCTCTGGACGCCGACCAGCAACGAGCCCTGCGCCCACCGGAGTCGGACGCGACACCCCGTCAGCCCGCCGACTCCGACCGGGAGTTGCTCGCGGCGCTCGCCCGGGATGCCCGGACCCCGTTGGGCGAGCTGGCCGGGGTGACGGGCTGGACGCCGGCCACTGTGGCCCGTCGGCTGACTGAACTCCGGGCGGGCGGCGGCCTGTTCCTGGACGTGGAGATCGACGCGGCGCACTTCGGGGCGGCGACGCGGGCGCTGCTGTGGCTGTCGGTGCGGCCGTCCCGTCTGGAGGAGGTGGCCCAATCCCTCGCCGCCCACGAAGAGTTGGCGTTCCTCGCCGCCGTCACCGGCCCCGCGAACCTGGTCGCGCAGGCCCTGTGCCGCAACCCCGCCGACCTCCACCGCTACCTCACCCGGCGCCTGGGCGCGCTGGACGCCATCGACGCACTGGAGGCGGGCCCGGTACTGCGCACCCTGAAGGCGGCGAGCCCTTCGCTCAGCGCATCGCCCGTGCGCCGCCCGCACTGACCACCACGAGCAACGCGCCCGAGAGCAGAGCGACTTGGACGTTCTGGTGGAGCAGCACACTCCCCAGCACCGCCACCCCGAGGGTCGCCCCCAACTGCTGCACAGCGTTCAGCATTCCCGCGGCCGACCCGGTCTCCCGGGGCTCCAGGGAAGCCAGGGCGAGCGTGAAGAACGCGGGCGTGAACAGCCCCGCCCCGACCCCGATCACCACGAGAGCGGGCAGCAGCAGGAACCGAGGACTCACCGCCGCGAGCGACACCCCGCCGAGCAGCACCCCGAGCCCCCACGGCATCAGCCGCCGCCCCCACCGCCGTACGAAATGCGCACCCGCCGCCCAGGAAGCCACCGCGAGCCCGACGGACCACGGCGCGAGCGCCAGGGAGGACGCCAAGACCCCGTACCCCAGGCCGAGTTGGAGGTACAGGACGACAACGGTCGTCAGTCCACCGGTCGCCGCGAAGAACGCCATGGACGTGAGCAGAGCGGCGGGAAACCCGGCCCGCGCGAACAGACCGCGCTCCAGAAGCGGCGTCGCGGTACGACGCTGATGCAGCACGAGAACACCGAGGACGACACACCCGACGCCCGACCAGACCAGCCCGGCGCCGCTCCCGATCAGCGGCCGGACGACCAAGCCCGTCCCCAGCGCGGCGAGGCCCGTGCCGACGAGGTCGAGGGCAGGCCGCTCGGGCGCCCGGTCCTCGGGCAGCGCACGCGCGAGGACCAGCACGACCACCGCGAGCGGAACATTGACCAGGAACACGGCCCGCCACGACACGGTGTGCGTCAGCAGTCCCCCCGACAACGGTCCACACACCCCCGCGAGCCCCATCACCGGCCCGATCCACCCCAGCGCACGCGGCAGTTCGGGCCCCCTGAACATCGCCTTGATCAGCCCGACGGTCTGCGGAACGACAGCAGCCGCCGCTCCGCCCTGCACCGCCCGCAACGCGATCAGCACACCCGCGGACGGCGCGACCGCACACCCCGCCGAGGCCGCGGCGAAGACGGCGACACCGGTGACGAACATCCGCCGCCGCCCCACAAGATCCCCGAGCCGTCCCCCGAGCACCAACAGCACGGCGAACGGCAGGGTGTAGGCGGCGGTGAACCACTGGACGTCCGACACCGGCCCGCCGAGGTCCCGATGGACGACAGGCGCGGCGACCTGGACGACGGTCGCATCGAGGAGATTCATCGCCTCGCCGATCAGCAGAGCGGCCAGGGCGCGGCTGCGGTGGACGGCGGGCGTTGTCGTAAGCGTTCTCATGACCGCGAGCGTCCGAGAGGCCGGCCCACACCTCCAGCGCTCACTCCCGAAACACCGATTTCCTCCACCCCGGCACCTTCAGGCGCGGAAATCTCACACCCCGTCCCGCGCACCCGCCGCGAGCAGCACCGCGACCGTCTCATCGTGCGAGCCCGCACGGGCCCACCGCAGCGGGGTGAGGCCGGTGCCGTGGTCCTCGGCGAGGTCGGGGTTCGCGCCGTGGGCGAGGAGGGTGCGGACGGTGGCGGTGTGTCCCCAGCAGGCGGCGGCGCACAGGGGGGTGCCCTCGGCGCCGGGGCCCGCGCTCTCCTCGTCCGGCGGGGCACCTGCGGCGAGGAGGAGGCGGACGGCTTCGGTGTTGCCGTGGACGGCGGCGGCGTAGAGGGGGGTGGTGCCGTCGGGGTCGCGGGCGGTGGGGTCGGCGCCGGCTCGCAGGAGGGCGGCGGTTTCGGTGCCGGTTGTGCTCCAGGATGCGGTCATGAGGCGGCGGTTGAGCTTTTTCTGGCGTCTTCTGTTCATCGGAGGGGAGGTTAGTGGGGGGTTCCGGATGGCGTTCCGGATATTCCTCCGGCATAAGCGCTGCGAAAGCAGAAAACCCGCCCCAAACGGGGGCGGGTTCTCTTTTTGAGCGCTGGGCAAGCCTTGCACTTACATCTCCCCGCAGGAAGCGGGGCGTCTTTCCTTGGACCACCAACGCGCGTTCTGTTCCGCCTTGTTCGGCGGCCAGCTCGTGCTCGAACTCTACCCCACACCGAGTGGTGCTTCACAACTCGGCGAGGGCGGGGAGGAGTTCGGCCGCCGCCGCGATGTCCGCGGTGAGGGGACGGTCGTCCGTGCCGGTGGGCAGCGCGGCGGAGGCGGTGGTGAAGACGGACGTCGACGGCTGGGCCGGCCGGAGCCGAAGTGCCCTGACAGCGGCGACCAGTTCACAGGCGAGGAGGGTCGTGCACGCCTCCGCCGCACGCAGCGTCTGCCTGGCCGCCTGCCCGGCGAAGCTCGCGGCCTCCTCCAGACCGTGGGACACCACCGCGTGCCCCGAGGAAGCGGGCACCGCCTGCGAACGCAGCTCCGCGAGCGCCGAGTTGGCCGTGTACTCCAGGATCATCACCCCGGAGCTGCTCGCCGGACCGTCGGCCAAGAAGGGCGCCAGGCCGGTGAGTTCGGGGTGACCGAGCGCGGAGAGCCGGGCGACGGAGAGCTGGGCCGTCTTCAGCAGGGCCAGGTTCAGGCCGTCCAGAGCGAGCGCGAGGGGCGCCGCGAAGAAGCCGCCGTGGTGGTAGGCGGTGACCTCGTCCGGATCCACCAGAGGATTCTCGGACGGGCAGTTGACCTCCACCTCCACCACCTCCCGCAATCGGTCCCCCGCATCCAACGCGCACCCGTGCACCTGCGGAAACGCCCTGAACCCGTACGGATCCTGCACCCTGCGCCCCGCGACAGCGGGCACCGCCGGCCACCCCGACAACCGCCGCACCTCCCCCGCGGCCCGCGCCGCCCCCGCATACGGCCGCAACGCATGCACCGGCGCCGCATACGCCTCCCCCGACCCACCCACACCCGCCAACGACAACGCCGCGACACCATGCATGGCCCGCAACAACACATCCACCTCCCGCCAGGCCAGCGCGGCCTGCGCCAGGGCGAGGGCGTTGCTGCTCAACAGCGCGAGGGCGTCGCCGGGTTGAAGCGTGACGGGGGTGGGGTGACCGACGGAGGTGGGGGGACCGGCAAGAGTGGGGTGGCCGACAGGACCGGGGCGCCCGGCAGAGGCACCGACGGAGGCAGAGGGCCGCCCGACGGCAGCGGAACGCGCGACAAGACCGGGCCCGGCAAGACCGGGGTACCCGGCGGGAACAGGGTTCCCGGCAGGGACGGCGTTCCCGGCAGTGCCGTCGACGGGCGAAGCCTCCGGCAGGAGAGCCGACGCCCATCCAGCCGCCACCCCCGCCTCCTCCCCACCCACTCCGACCGGCACTCCACCGTCGCCCCACACCTCACCACCGGCCTCCACCGCC
>DATCQX010000440.1:0-14299 GCA_036569285.1 Streptomyces sp. | reverse complement strand
GGGGTCGTGGCCATGAACAGGGCCCCCACGGACATCCCCACCGCGAGAGTCGCCGTAGCGCTGCGGCGGGCGAAACGCCCGAAGGCCGTCCGCGTGGATTCCTGCGCGGTCTCCGCGGAATCCGCCTTCAGCTCTGTGGTGTTCACCATGCCCGGTACCTCTTCTCGCTCTTGCGTCGTTCGTGAAGGGGGACAGGATCGGCCGCCCCCTGATCACGATGCTGCCAGCGGGAGAAGGCCCTTTCGGCGCCCCGAGCCGCTCAGCGGCTAAGTACAGGGAAACCTGTCACGAACGCGTCAGGTCTCACGGGGCCGGTGCGGACACCCCCGGACGTCAGCCCCGGCGCACCGCTCCGAGCTGGGCGCGGTCCAGGTCGGGGGCGGTGAAGCGGTGGGCCACCGCCCGCAGGACACGGGCCATCGCCTGGGCGGGCGGAGCGGCGGGGCGGGCCGTGGAGCGGGCCAGGAGGATGCGGCGGGTGGGCGCCGGGACGTCCGAGGCGAAGGGGAGCAGACGGACGTCGCTGCGGCGGCTCGTGAGGGCGAGGCGGGGCGCGAGGGCGACGCCGAGACCGGCGGCGACCATCGCCTGCGCCTCCTGGTAGTCGTGCGAGGAGTAGGCGATACGCGGCTCGAACCCCGCCTGACGGCAACTGCGGCGCAGGACGTCCGCCACGGGATGGTTGTCGGCCCGGATGATCCACTCCTGGTCGGCGAGGTCGCCCAGGCGGACGGTGGGCCGGCCGCGCAGCGGGGAGTCGGCCGGGACGACCAGTACCGTCGGATCGTCCAGAAGGTGGGTCAGGGCCAGCGACGGGTCGTCCAGGCGGTTCCACTCGTAGTCCCACAGCAGCCCCTGCTCCACCTCGCCCGTGTGCAGCATCTCCCTCAGCTCCGCGAGGACCCCGGCGCGCACCTCGATGCGGATACCGGGGTGACGGCGGCGGAAACGCGTGAGGGCCAGCGGCAGCAGGGACGCGCTCGCCGTGGGGAACGAACCGAGCCGCAGCGTGCCCTGGTCGAGCGCGGCGAAGGAGTCCAGGTCGGCCTGGGCGGCGCGCAGTTCACGGCGGATGGCCCGGCCGCGCTCCGCCAGCGCTGCACCCGGCGGCGTCGGGCGGATACCGCGCGGCAGCCGCTCCACCAGGGGCTGCCCCGCCTCCTGCTCCAGGAGGGACATCTGCTGGGAGGCGGCCGAGGTCGTCATCCCGAGGGCCTCCGCCGCGGCGGTGAGCGAACCCCGTTCGACGGCCTCGGTGAGCAGGAGCAGGCGGCGCACGTTGAGCATGCTCCTGACTTTAGCGGAGCTAAACCCAGGTGAAGTGAACTGCGATTGTTCCGAAGGCAGTCCTCTGCCAAGGTCTGCGCAGTCGACGAGCGGTTCACCGGCCCGTAACACGGCCGTCACCGCCGACTCGGCCTCCCCTCACTCCCGTTGACCCAGGAAGAGCTCAGACGTGCACATTCCCGCGACCCTGGTGCGTGGCGGCACAAGCAAGTGCTGGCTGTTCAGCCAGGTCGAGGTCCCCGCAGACCGGGACGCCCTCGAAACGCTGCTCGTCGCCGCCTACGGCTCCACCGACCCCGTCGAACTCGACGGCGTGGGCGGAGCGACCCCCACCACCTCGAAAGCGGCCGTGGTCGGCGTCTCCCCCGAGCCCGGCGTCGACGTGGACTACCTGTTCGCCCAGGTCGGCATCGGGACGGGCACGGTGGAGTGGACGAGCAACTGCGGCAACTGCGCCACCGGCGTCGCCCTGTACGCGGTCTCCAAGGGACTCGTTCCGGTCACCGGCGACCGGACACGCGTGGTGATGCGCAACACCAACACCGGCGCAGTCCTCGAAGGGACCGTCGACACCACCGGCGGCGTCGTCCACCACTTCGGCACCCAGACGGTGCCCGGCACCCGGGCCGGCGGAGTCGCCGTCGGCCTCACCTTCCGCGACCCGGCCGGCGCCCCCCTGCCCACCGGCCACGCCGCCGAGGACCTGAAGGCCGGCGCCGAGACGCTGCGCGTCAGCATGGTGAACGCGGGCGCCCCCGTCGTCCTCGTCGACGCCGCCCCCACCGGGCGCACCGGCGCGGAGTCACTGGAGCGGATGCGCGCCGACGTCCCCTGGCTGCGCGGCGTACGGCACGCCGCCGCACCCCTGATGGGGCTGCTCGCACCGGGCGCGCAGCCGGGCGACGCGGTGCCCAAGGTGGGCCTCGTCGGCCCGCCGGTGGCGTACACCACGACCCTCGGGGAAAAGGTCGGCGCCGAGGACTACGACGTGTCCGTGCGGATGCTCAGCATGAACGCCCCGCACCCCGCGATCGGCCTGACCTCCGCCGTCGCCGTCGCGGTGGCCGGACTGACGGACGGCTCGGTCGTCTCCCGGATCACGGGCGGCGGGGCCGGCGAGTGGCTGCGCCTGGGCACGCCGTCCGGCGTCGTCGCCGTCCGCTGCACCGATGTGCGCGACGGCGTTCCGGGCCGGGTCACCGTGCAGCGCGCGGCCCGCCTCCTTGCCGATGCGCGCATCTATGTACCGGAAACCGGCGGTTCCAGGGCAGCCTGAGCCGCGACGCACGCCACGTCGGCCGGGCGGGCCCCAGCCGCCCGGCCGTGACACCCGCATGTCCCGTTCCCCACCGCACCAAGGACAAAGATGTCTGCTGAAGCGATCTCCATAGGCGCCCTGCTGGTGATGTTCCTGATCGGTACCGTGCTGCCGATCAACCTGGGCATTCTCGCGTTCGTCGCCACCTTCACGATCGGAACCGCCTCGCTGGGGCTCACCGAGGACGAGCTGTTCGACGGGTTCCCGGCGAAGCTCTTCGTCACCATCGTCGGTGTCACCTACCTGTTCTCCGTGGCCCGCCGCAACGGCACCATCGACTGGCTCGTCGCAGCCGGCGTGCGCCTGGTGCGCGGCAAGGTGCAGCTGATTCCCTGGGTGCTGTTCCTGGTGGCCGCCCTGCTGACGGCGTTCGGCACGTTCACCCCGGCCGCGGTCGCCATCCTCGCGCCGATCGGCATGAACTTCGCCTACCGCTACAAGCTCAACCCGCTCGTCGTCGGCATGATGGTCATCAGCGGCGGACACGCCGGAGCGTTCTCCCCGCTGGCCGTCTCCGGCGCTCTGGTCCTCGGCCTCGTCGACAAGACCGCACTGCACGTCTCCGCCGTCACGCTGTTCACCGCCAGCTTCGTCATCAACCTGCTGCTCGCGGCCCTCACCTATGTGCTGCTCGCCAAGCGCCCGGCGCCGCTGCTCGAAGGGAACACCGAGAGCGCCGGCGACGAGGACCTCGACATCTCCGGCAGACCCGACTGGCGGCAGTGGCTCACCCTCGCCTCGCTGGCCGGACTCGTCATCGGCGCGCTCGGCTTCCACCTGGAGATCGGCTTCCTCGCGCTGGCCGCCGGCACCCTCCTCGCGCTGGTGGACATGAAGCGGCAGGAGAAGGCCGTGGACGGGGTGAGCTGGTCCACCCTGCTCCTGGTCGCCGGCATGATGACGTACATCGCGATGCTGGAGAAGGCGGGCGTCATCGACACGATCTCCGAGCACGCCGCCGGCCTCGGCGCCCCGCTCCTCGTCGCCCTGCTGCTCTGCTTCACCGTGGCCGTCACCTCGGCCTTCGCCTCCTCCACCGCGATCCTCACCGCGATCATCCCGATCGCCGTCCCGCTCCTCCTCTCCAGCCACCTCAGCGCGGCCGGCCTCATCGCCGCCCTCGCCGTGTCCACGACGATCGTCGACACGTCCCCCTTCTCCACCAACGGCGCGCTCGTCCTCAGCAACGCCCGCGGCGTCGACCCCCGGCGCTTCTACCGCCAGGTCATCGGCTACACCGGCGGCATCGTCGCCTTCGGGCCGATCGTCGCCTGGGGCGCGCTGGTCCTGCCCTGGTCGTAACGGCGAGGCCCGACGACACGGACGGCCGGGGGCGCCGGGCACATCCACCCGCACCCCCGGCCGCCGCGCGTTGTACGGCAGCGGGTGCCCGCGACCGCACGGGCACCCGCTGTGTTCATCCGGCCGTCAGAGCGGTCCACTTCTGCTGGGAGCCGCCGTTGCAGTCCCACAGCACGAGCTGCGTGCCGTCGGCCGTGGAGGCGCCCGGGACGTCGAGGCAGCGGCCGGAGGCGGGGTTGCGGTAGCCGCCGTCGTAGGGCTGCCAGACCTGGGCCGAGCCGCCGTGACAGGACCACAGCTGCACCTTGGTGCCGTTGGCGGTGGCCCCGCCGGCGGCGTCCAGGCACTTGCCCAGGGAGCGCAGGGTGCCGTCGGTGTAGGCGGACCAGTACTGGTTGGCGCCCTCACCGCAGCTCCACGTCTGCACGGCGGTCCCGTCGGCCGCGTTCGCGCCGTTGACGTCCAGGCACTTGCCGGCGATGCCGGACCGCACGCGTGCGGGGGCGGGAGCGGGGTTCCTCAGCCACCCCGCGCTGTCGGCGGCCTGGACACCGCGGTGGAAGGCGTCGGCCATCTTCTGGTAGCCGGCGTCGTTCGGGTGCAGGGGATCGGCCAGGTCGGCCGTGGTCAGGCCGCCCATGTCGACGAACGCGACGCGCTTGCCCGCGGCACGCGCGTCGTCGGCGATACGGCGGACGGCCTGGTTGTACGTCCCCCGCCACCGCTCCTCCGAGCTGCTGGTGGATATGACCAGGGAGGCGAGGAGGACCGTCGCGTCGGGGGCGGCGGCCGTGACCTGGCCGACCAGCGACCTCAGCCGGGCGATGGCGCTGTCGACCTCGGAGGCCCCTTGGAGGTCGTTGGTGCCGATGTGCAGCGTCACGACGTTGGGCCGGTAGCGGGTGAGTGTGGAGTCGGCGAGCGCGGCGATCTGGTCGATGCGGTATCCGGAGTGGCCCTGGTTGTCGGGGTCGGACATCGAACCGCCGCGCACCGTGCCGACGAAGTCCAGCGGATGGCCGTCCGCGGCGAGCCGGTTCCACAGATACTCCCGGTACCCGTTGCCCGTACTGCTGCCCACCCCCCAGGTGATGGAGTCGCCCAGCGGCATGACGCGCAGAGGTGTGTCGGGGGCGGCGGAGGCGGGTGTCGCACCTGCCGCCGTCGCCGCGAGCACGGCGGTGACGAGCGAGATCAGCGGGAGAACCCGGAACTTCTTCATTGAAGTGTCCTCTTCTGTGAGCGGGCCGTGGCTGGTCAGCGCTGCAGGGTGAGCAGGCCCGGCCGGTACGGCAGCCTCTCGTAGGGGGTGTTGCTCGGGGTGCTGGTGGACAGGCCCTGGTAGAGGAACTGGAGGTTGCAGGGGTCGACGGTCATGGTCTGGTCGGGGTTGTTGCGGACCAGGTCACCGTGGCTGATGCTGTTCGTCCAGCCGGCGCCGCTGTTGGCCTTGCCCGCGAAGGGGTTGGACTCGGTGGCGGCCTGCGGGGTCCACGGACCGTTCAGGCTGGAGGCGGTGAACGAGCGGAAGAAGCGGTCCTCGTTCGCGCCGCGCGCCTCGACGATCATCAGGTACTGGTTCTGCCCCTGGACCTTGTAGACCTCCGGCGCCTCGAACAGGTTCTTCACCGTGTCCGTCATGACCGTGGTGTACGACGAGCCGAAGCTGCTCGGGAAGTTCCCGATCGGCATCGTCGACCTGAAGATGCCGCCGTTGTCGTTGGCGAAGAACAGGTACATGTTCTGGTCGTCGCCGATGATGGTCGGGTCGATCGGGCCGCCGCTCGGGAGGCTGCCGGTGAACAGGGCCTGCGGCGCCGACCAGCCGCCCGGGTTGGTGGGGTCGCTCGACGTGCGGTAGACGAACGGCCATTGGGTGCCCCACCCGTTCGAGATCAGCACCCAGGTGTTCTTGGGCGCGAAGTAGAACAGCTTGGGCGCCACCGCGGAGGACGGCATCGCCGTCTGCGTGGCCGTGGCCATGTCCGACCAGTTCGAGAAGGGGCTGAAGCCCATCGAGTGCCAGTTGCCGTCGGAGTACGTCGCGTACACCAGGAACTTGCCGTTGTACGTCGTGGCGGTGAAGTCCTTCAGCGAGAGCCACCCGTTGGCCGGCTGGGCCAGCGGACCGGACGAGGACCACCGGTAGGTCGACGGCAGGGCGCACGAGTTGGGCGACCCCGACGGGCCGGTCCACTTCTGGTTGCTGCCGCCGTTGCAGTTCCACAACTGCACCGCCGTCCCGTTGGCGGTGGCGCCCCCGCTGACGTCCAGGCACAGCCCGGACTGCACGGCGACGATCGTGCCGTCGGAGTTCACCCGCCACTGCTGGTTGGCACCGCCGTTGCAGGACCAGATCACCGGTTTGGTACCGGCCGCGGGGCTGCCCGGAACGTCCAGGCACTTGTTGCCGTACACGGTCAGGCGGTTGTCGTCCGTCAGCGTCCACTGCTGGTTCGAACCGCCCGTGCAGTCCCAGACCTGAAGGTTCGTGCCGTCGGTCTGGGTGGCGCCCGGTACGTCGAGACACCGGTTGGAACCGACGCCGCGCACCGCGCCGGTGGAGGCCGCCTGGGCCGGGACGGCGACGAGCGCCGCCGCCGAGGCGACGAGGGCGGTGAGCGCGACGGAGAGTTTTCTGCGGGTGAGGGTGCGGCTGGGCATGGGGGGCCTCGCTTCTCGGGTGAGCGGTTGGGGAGTGCCGCGACCTCAATTGTTCGATATTCCGAACGTTGTGCGGATGGTCGGTCGCGGACATGGGGGGACACGGAGTGAAAGGCTTGCCAGCGTGCATATTATTCGTAATTACGAACGTTGTGCAGAACGTCGATCAGAAGATAGATATGGGTAACGGTTGCGTCAATGTTTCTGACGGGTTTCGTTCTTCCGGACCGTGAGGCGGAGCAGTACGGCGGAGGGCGCGGTGGGCAGCGTCACGGTGATGCCGTCCGGCGCCGGGGCGACGACGGCCCGGCCCGAGGAGGGGTACAGCACCTCGACCCCGGCCACCCCGCCGGCCGGGCGGAGCGTGACGCTCGGCTCCCCGCCGGGCCTGCGCCAGACGGTGAGATACGTGGCGTCCGGGGTGTGCAGGGCGAGGGCGATCCAGGGGTCGTCCCAGCCGGGCAGCCCCAGCGGCCAGGACGGCACCGCCCCCGGCAGGTCCGCGCGCAGGTCCTTGTAGACGCCGATCGCCTCGTGGACCAGCGCGAGGGCCCCGGGTTCCAGTTCGGGCAGCCTGCCGGAGAGGTGGATCCGGCCCAGGAGAGCGCTGGCCATGGTGAAGGCGACCTCGTCGAGGGAGTCGTCCGGCTGCGGATAGGCCCACACGGCGCCCTGTTCAGGGGTGGCGGCGGTCGGCGCGGAGGCCGCGATCGGGGCGTACAGGGCCAGGTTCTGCTGGTCGCTGGTGGACTGGAGCTGGAGGCGGGAGAGCAGCGCGTGGTCCCAGCGCATGCCGCCCGAGGCGCAGTTCTCGATCACCAGGTGCGGATGCCGGTCCAGGACGCCGTCGAGCCAGTCGAGGTGGGCGCGGTTGTGGCCGAGGAGCCCTGCGGCCGGGGTCTCACCGGGGTGGCCGCCGGTGCCGGAGCCGGGGTCGATGTTGTGGTCGAGCTTGAGGTAGCCGACGCCCCATTCGCCGACCAGCCGGTCCACCGTCCGGTCGAGGTGGGCGCGCGCGGCGGGGTGCCGCAGGTCGAGGTGGTGACGGCCGGTCTCCGTGAGGCGGACGCCGTCGCGGCGGAGGAACGCCTCGTCGGGCAGGGACTTCGCCAGCGGGCTGCGGACCCCGATCACCTCCGGCTCCAGCCACAGCCCCGGCACCATGCCGCGCTCCCGGATCCGGTCCAGCACCTCGTGGATGCCCTTCTCGCCGGGGAAGCGCGAGGCGGACGGCTCCCAGGCGCCGACGCCGTCCCACCAGCCGCCGTCGCCGTCGTCGTACCACCCGGCGTCGATGACGAAGTACTCCGCGCCCGCCTCGGCCGCCGCGTCGATGTGGGGCAGCAGCTTCTCGGTGGTGGGGTCTCCCATCAGGCAGTTCATGTAGTCGTTGAAGACGACGGGCAGCGCGCTGTGGTCGGGGTGCGGGCGCCGCTGGAGCCGCCGGTAGCGGGTCAGCGCGGCGAACGCGGCGTCCGGTCCGCCGTCCGCACCGAACGACACGGACACGGGGACGGTACGGAAGACCTCGCCCGGTGCCAGGGGCAGGCGCCAGCCGTGGTGGGTGTCGGTGGGCCCGAACAGCGCCACGTAAGGGGCGCCCCGCAGTTCGCCGCACTCCCAGCGCCAGCCCCCGCCGTTGTGCTCGACCTGCCACACCCAGCTGCGGCCGGTGCGGGGGTCGGTGAGGCCGCCCATGGGCAGGTGCCCGCAACTCGACCAGGTTCCCTGGCCGTTCAGCGCGAAACCGTTCTTGCCGTGCCCGTACGTCACGCGCCCGGCGAGAGCGGGGGTGGTCAGGCGCATCGGCTGCCGCCGCCAGCGGCACTCGGCGAGCCAGTCGTTGTCCGCCCACAGCACGTCCGCGGCGTCGACGGCCGGCGCGAAGCACCCCGCCGCGAACGAACTCACCGACTCCAGGTGGAGCGTGTCAGGACCCTCGTTGCGCACCGCCACCTCGGCGCGCACGACGGGGACGCCGTCGGGGGAGCGGTAGGTGATCTCCGCGGTCAACCCGCTTTGAGGGTCGTGGAGTTCGACGGCCAGCGTGTGCCAGTCGCCGTCACGGGACGCGCGATGCGCCCGGTGACGCAGCCGCGCGCCGAGGGCGGTGCCGACGAGACGGCCGCCCGACCAGTGACGGCCGTGCCCAGCGGCCGTCACCTCCACCAGGGGCAGCGCCGTACGGGGGTTGCCGTCCGCCTCGCCGGGCAGTCCGAGATGCGTCAGGCGCGGACCGTCGTCGTCGAGGAGGATCGCGAGCCGGAGGGCCTCGTGCCCCCAGCGGATGATCTGGACGTCGTCGCTCATGGTGACCTTTCCGGGGCGTGGCTCGCGGGGGAGTCTCGTCTCACTTCGGGTCGCCGTAGACGACTCCGCGTCCGTTGGTCCCGAAGTAGACCCGGCCGTGGACCCGGGGATCCCCGGTCATGGTCTGGCCGGTCCAGGCGAACTGGTGCCGGTCGTCGTTGACGCGCACCCAGGTCCGGCCGGCGTCGTCGGACCGGAAGATGCCGCGCACACCGTGGATCTTGGAGCTGGTGTAGACGGCGGGGTACGTGGCGCGGGGCGCGGCCTTGCCGAAGCCGACGACGTCGCCCTCGTCCACCGCCTCGAACCTGGTGAAGGACGTCCCGGAGTCCGTCGACCGCCACAGCCCGTACGGCGTGGGAGTGGCGGTTTTAGCGGTCCCGCCGGCCAGCCAGATGTCGCCCTCGTGCCCCGGGACCGGCTTGAACCGGACGTTGCCCGCGCTGGGCAGACCGGTCGCCGCCGTCGCCGTGAAGCTCTCGCCGCCGTCCGTGCTGAGGTGGAAGACGCCGGAGCGGTAGGCGTAGAACGTCGCCGGGTTCACCCGGTCGGCGCGGACGAGGGCCCCGGCCGGCAGCCCCCGCGAAGCCGTCCAGGTGGCCCCGAGGTCGTCGGACCAGCTCACCGGCGCGCCCTCCGGGGACCAGACGATCCGCCTGCCGTCCGCACTGATCGCGACCGCCTGATCGCCCTCCCCGGGCCCGGTGATCCCGGACGGCTCGCTCCCCGACGGCCGCCAGGTGGCGCCGCTGTCGGTGGACACGGCGAAGTGCTGGGTCCAGCCGCTGGTGGGGCTGCCGACGCGGACGACGGTGTGGGGCGCCAGCTCCGCGTAGTCCAGGGCGGCGGTCGCGCCGAAGGTCGGGTTGTCGTACATCTTCGGCGCCTTGCGGAAATCCGTGTGCCGGAAACCGCCGACGTCACCCACGCCCGAGAACAGGTGCGCCGCGCCGACGGGCGGGCTGATCACGCACAGGACGGAGGTCTCCTCAAGACCCTGGGCCCGCACCGACAGGTGCACGGTGCCGCCGCTGTCCCAGTCGGTCAGGTTGTCCGCGCCGTAGATCGTCGCCCCGGTCCCGTACATGAAGTGCCCGGAGTCGAAGGGGTCGATCTGGACGGACTCCATCATCCAGCCCAGTTTGGGGGCCATCTCGGGCGGCGTCGGCGAGGCGTTCCAGGTCAGCCAGGGGGCGGCGGAGATGTCGATGTCGTAGCGCAGGGTGCGTTCGGAGTTCGCGCCCGTGTCCCAGGCGCGGGTCCAGCTCGCGCCGCCGTCGGTGGAGCGGAAGAGGAGGCAGTCGGGGTACCACTTGACCTGGGTGGACACCATGAGAGTGGCCGGGTTCTGCCGGTCGACGGTCAGACCGCTGTAGCCGTACTGGTTGTCGGCGCTGGTGGACGGCACCGGGCTGATACGGGTCCAGACGTCCGTGGCGGTGTCCAGTTTCCACACGTCGCCCTTGGAGCCGTCGTAGGGGCCGGCGGTGTCGCTGGTCGCCAGGTACAGGAAACCGCCGACGTGGTCGAGGACGGCGTGGTGCGGGAGGAGGCCGGTGGGCTGGCCGGGGACGCGCTCCCAGGTCGCTCCCGCGTCCGTCGACCGGTAGAGGATGTTGTCCTTGTCGGCGACGGTGACGTAGAGGGTCCGCGTGGCCCGGCCCGCTCTGCCGGTGCGCTTGTCGAAGACGACTTGCAGCACACCCAGGTTGTCGCCGTTGTAGCCGTCCGGGTCGGTGGGGTCGATGACGTAGTTGCCCGGGTTGGGGAAGGACGTCACCTGCGCGAAGGTCCTGCCGTGGTCGGTGCTGCGCCACAGCCCGTGGCCGCCGCGCACCCCCAGGTAGAGGATCCGGTTGCGGTGGGGGTCGATGGCCAGCCGCTCGCCGATGCCCCGGCCGGGCATGTTCCCGCCGAGCCGGAACGGCAGCGGGGTGGTCTCCCAGGTGCGTCCCCGGTCCGTCGAGCGCAGGATCGCCGCCATGCCCGGGTCCCAGTCGGGGAGGGTGTAGGTGCCCGCCGCCAGGTAGACGCGGTCGGGGTCGGCCTCGTCCGTGGCGACGCTGATGATGCCGGTGTGCCCGTACTCGTCCCAGCCGATCCCGTCCGTGAGCGGAATCCACCGCCGGGACGCCTTGTCGAGGCGGTAGGCGCCGCCGATGTCGGTACGGGCGTACACCAGCCCGGGCTCGCTCTGGTTGAACACGATCCCGGTGACGAACCCGCCGCCGACCACCTCCGCGTTGCGGAAGACGTAGGGCTCACGCCGGACGTGCCCGGTCGCGCGGGCGGACGACGCGGATGACGTGGACGACGCGGAGGCCGTGGAGGGGGCGAGCACAGGGAGCGCGGCCGTGGCCGCACCGGCGGCCAGCAGCCCTCGACGGGAGAGGTGCGGGGCGTCGCTCATGGGAGGTCCTCGTATTCTCTGTCGATGCGCTTCGACGTTTCGGTGACACTAAGGCCGTGTTTCCCGGGCGACAACGGGGCTATCAGGTCACTTTTGGGTAACGGATTCGGCCTGGGGTGGCAGTCCTCTCCGGCTTTTATGTAATCAAACAGCTTCTGAACTGGCCTTATTGGCGGAAGTGACGCCGTTGGGGGACGGTTCACGGCAGCCGAAGGGTCTGTGATGGGCGTGCGCCTCGGGGTGCCGTCCTCGTCGAAGCGCTTCGAATCCGCGGCATATGACTGAGGGATGCCGCAAGCCGCCCGTCCCGCCCGTGGGGATCGCCTGATCGAACCGGTTCGAGTCGCTCAAACAGATGACGACCCCGTTCCGAAAGGCTCTGTCGCGAGCGTTGACAGGCCCTTGAACCGTTCCTATCTTCGCTTCACCGAACCGGTTCGACCGCCAGAGACCGTCAACTGTTCACCGCAGTGCCGCTTCGGCAGCCGGACGCTCCCGGCGAGAGCCACGGAAGCGGTTCGAGTCAAGGAGTCGCATGAAATCTCGCCGGACACCCCCCGCACCCGCTCCCCGCACCGGACGCCGGGTGACCTCCTCCGCGGCGGTCCTCCTCGCGGCCCTGGCCGCGACGCTGGTGCCCGCGGGCCCGTCACAGGCCGCGGACACCGGCGTGGCCGTCGACTTCTCCGTCGCCGGGGGCGCCCCCACCTACCGCGCGTCGGGAATGATCTACGGGCTGACCGTCGACGGGTCGCAGCCGCCGGACCACTTCTTCAAGGACATCAAGTGGCGCTTCGAGCGGGCGGGCGGCGCGCAGCTCAACGGGGGCGGCTACGCCACGAGCCTCGCCGAGTACCGGACCCGATGGAACGCCACCCTCGCCCAGTACAAGCGCACCAAGGCGCTCGGCGGCACGTTCGTCATCCTGCCGCACGACCTGTGGGGCGCGGACGGCACCACCAGCACGGGCTTTCCCGGCGACAACGGCGACTGGACGCAGTTCGACAACTTCGTCAACCAGCTCGTCTCCGACGTCAAGGCCAACGGCATGACAGTGGAGTGGGACCTGTGGAACGAGCCGGACCTCAGCGGCTTCTGGGGCCGGTCCCAGAGCCAGTACCTCCAGATGTGGTCCCGCTTCCACGCCGCCGTGCGGGCGAACCTCCCGGGCCAGCTCATCGTCGGCCCCAGCATCGCCAACCCGCCCAGTGCGTCCAACAGCTGGTGGACCACCTTCCTCAACCACGTCAAGGCCGGCAACGTCGCCCCCGACATCTACAGCTGGCACGCCATCCCGCACGACCCCGTCACGGCCGTCGGCAACGCCAACACGACCCTCGCCGCCGCAGGCCTGGCCAACACCCGGCCGTACCAGATCAACGAGTACGCCGGGCGCGAGCAGCAGAACCCCGGGGGCGGCGGCTGGTTCATCAGCCGTCTGGAGCGGGCCGGTGCCGACGGCCTGCGCTCCAACTGGGGAGGGGGACCAGGCCTGCACGACTACGCGGCCGACCTGCTCACCAAGGACAGCTCCGGCCGGTACCTGCCGAAGGGCGAGTGGTTCCTCTACCGGTACTACGGCTCCCAGACCGGCAACATCGTGAACCTCAGGCCCGGCACGAACACCGACGGGCTGGCGACCAAGGACAACACGGCCCGCAACGCGAAGATCCTGCTGGGCACGGACAACAACACCGGCAACGTCACCGTCGGCCTCAACCGCCTCGACACCACCTCCGTGGTGGAGAACAACCGGGTGCGCGCGATCGTCCAGCGCGTACCGAACAACGGCGGCGGCGCGGTGACGGGCCCGTTGACGGTCTTTGACCAGACCCTCACCGTCAACGGCAACTCGGCCTCGGTGAACCTGCCGTGGACGGACGCGACCGACGGCTACACCGTCACGCTGCTCCCGCCGTCCGACACGACCGTCTCCACGGTCGCCGTGGCGCAGCACAGCGGTCAGTGCCTGGACGACACAGGCCTCAGCACCGCCGACGGCACGCAGTACCAGCAGTCCCCCTGCGAGGGCGGCTACCAGCAGATGCTCGACCTCAAGCCGGTCGCCGGCCGGGCGAACACCTACACCGTCGTGAACGAGCACAGCGGCAAATGCCTGGACGTCGCGGGCGCTTCCACCGCCGACGGTGCCGCCGTCGTCCAGTGGACCTGCAACGGCGGCACGAACCAGATGTTCACCCTGCGGCCCGTCAGCGCGCTCGGGGGCGGCAAGGACTACCAACTGGCCGCGGCGCACAGCGGCAAGTGCGTGGACGTCAGCGGGATCTCGACCGCACCCGGCGCGGTGATCCACCAGTGGACCTGCGACCCGGCGAGCGACCTGACCTGGAAGAAGAACCAGATCTGGCGGCTCCAGGGCATGAGCTGACCCACCTTCCGCTCCTGCGCCGGGCCCTCGGCTCTCCCGCCGCGACAGCTCTTTGTGACGGCATCCCCATTGGTGAAGCTTCAAGAATAAGTAAGATCGATGGGGATACCGTCACTGAGAGAGATGGGAACCCGATGTCCGTACGTCGACTCAACCACGCCGTGCTGTTCGTCCGTGACATCGAAGGTTCTGTCGCCTTCTACAGCCAGGTGTTCGGCTTCGCCGTCGAGCACGAACTGCCCGGCAGGGCCGCCTTCCTGAGGGCCCGGGGCAGCGACAACGACCACGACCTCGGCCTCTTCGCCCTCGGGCCCGACGCGGACGGCCCGCAGCGCGACCGCGTCGGACTGCACCACCTCGCCTGGGAGGTCGGCACACTCGGTGAACTCGCCGAGACGGCGCGACTGCTGGAGGCACGCGACGCCCTGACGGGGAGCACCGACTACCTCGTGGCCAAGTCCCTGCACGGCGTGGACCCGGACGGCAACGAGTTCGAAGTGCTCTGGCGCACCCCGCGCGCCGACTGGCCGACCCCGGACGAGAACCTGAAGCCCCTCCCGCTGGACCTCGACTCGGCGATCGACCGCTGGGGCCCCGACCTGAGGACGGGAGACGCCGC
>DATCQX010000439.1:0-14066 GCA_036569285.1 Streptomyces sp. | reverse complement strand
AACCCCCCTTCTCCCACACCCCCCAGGAGCCGCCCCAATGACCCCCGGCCCGGCTTCCCACCCCCACCGCTACCGCCTGACCCGCGCCGGCATCCGCAACGTCTGGCAGTACGACGAGCAGGAGTTCGCCTTCGGTGAGGGCCGTCTGCTGTTGCGTGGCAAGAACGGGGCGGGCAAGTCCAAGGCCCTGGAGATGCTGCTGCCGTATCTGCTGGACGGTGATGCCCGCGCGCTGGACGCCACTGGTACCGGCCGCACCACTCTCCTGTGGCTGATGCTCGACGGGTTCGAGCAGACCAACCGGCTGGGCTACCTGTGGGTGGAGTTCGCGCGGACCGACGAGAACGGCGAGGACCACCACCTCACCCTCGGCGCGGCGGTCCGAGCCTCTCGTTCGACGGGGACGGCCAAACCCTTCTTCTTCGTGACCGCGCGCCGGGTCGGCAGGGACCTGCACCTGGCCACGGCGGGCCAGCCCCTTCCGCTCGACCAGCTCAGAGCCACCGTCGGCCCGGACAACGTCACCGACCGCGCGGTCGAGCACCGGGCCCGGGTCGCCCGCGAACTGTTCGGCCTCACCGACACCGCCCGCTACCGCAACCTCCTCCACCTCCTGCACCGCCTGCGCCGCCCCACGATCGGCGACCGCATCGACTCCGGCGGCCTGGTCTCCGTCCTCGCCGAGACCCTCCCCGCCCTGGACGACGAGGTCGTGGAGAAGGTCGCGCGCAACCTCGACGACCTCGACACGGTCCGGGCCCACCTCGGCCGCCTCGAACGGACCGACGACGCGCTGCGCACGTTCCTCACCGGGTACCGGGGCTACCTGCACGGCGTGCTGCGCCGCCGGGCCGCGGAGACGGACGGCGAGCTGGGCCGGCTCGCCCAGGACCGCAGGACGGCCGGGGACGCGGACCGTAAGGTGGCGCAACTGCGCGAGCGGGAGAAGGAGTTCGCCGCCCGCGTCAGGGTCCTCGACGCCGAGGCGGCCCAGGCCGAGGAGGACCTGACGGCCCTGCGCGCGAGCACCGGATACCGCAGCCTGAGGGAACTCGGCGAGAAACGCGACACGGTCAAGGCCCTGCACGGCACCGCCGTCACTGCCTTCAAGTCGCTGAGGCAGGCGCACAGCAACCAGGAGGGCGCCGGCCGCAGCCTCGCCGCGGAGGCCCAGCGGCTCGGCGCGGACCTCTCCGACCTGAGCACGGCGCACGGCGCGCTCGTGGAGGAGGCCGAGCGCTCGGGCCTCGACCCCGCGCACCTGGGCGAGCCCTTCGCCCCCTCCGCCGTGCCGGTCACCGCCGCCACGACGGCCCAACTGACCTCCCCGGACGGCGACTTGCACCTCGTGCGCCACGACGCGGTGACGGCCGTCGACACCGAGGCGTGCGCGACCGCGCTGTCCGCGTGGGGCGCCCGGCTCGACACCGTCCGGCCGGTCATCAAGAACCGGTCCCGGACGGTGACGGACCTGATCGGCCTCATGGGCCGGTCCGACCGCGCCCGACGCGAGGCACGCGAAGCGGACGCCGCCCGGGAGCAACTGGAGGAACAGGCCGACCACGCGCGAGGCCAGGTGGACCGCCGTCGGGCGGAGACGGCAGAGGCATCACAGAGGTACGCGGCCGAAGCCGGGGCTTGGACCGAGCGGCTGCGCGATCTGACGGGCGTGCGCTTGGACGACGTCCCCGACGCGGCCGGGACCGAGTGGCCGACCAATCTCACGGGTGTCCCCCTGAACACCGTCCCCTCCCAGGAACCGGACGACGGCCCCCTGCCCGCCCACGCCCCCGAGGAACTCACCGACGCCGTGCGGGCCGCCGTCGCCCCCTGGCTGGCGCGCGCGGCGGACAGGCACGTCGCGCTCGCCGTCGCCGTCCGGGAACTGACCGGCACGCGGGACCGTCTCCGCCGGGAGTACGGCGAGTGGGAGCGCCGTACCGACCCCGAGCCTCCGGCGCCGCCGCACCGGGCCGCCGTCCGCGCGCCCGGTACCGGCGCCCCCTTCTACCGGCTGGTCGACTTCGAGGACGTGCTCGCGCCGGTCGAACGGGCGGGTCTGGAGGCCGCGTTGGAGGCGAGTGGGCTGCTCGACGCGTGGGTGGGCGCGGACGGCGCCGTCCTGGACCCGGTGACCAGGGACACCCTGCTGGTGCCCGGGACGCCGGTCGCCGGGGTGTCGGTCAGGCGGGTGCTGCGGCCGGTCGAGGCGCCAGGCAGCGGCGTGACGGCCGCGCGGACGGAGCAGGTCCTCGCGGCGGTGGCCCTGGCGGGCAGCGGCGCGGGCGACACCGCCGTCGGGACGGACGGCTCGTGGCGGCTGGGGATCGCGCACGGACGGCACACCAAGCAGACCGCCGAGTACGTCGGCGCGGAGGTGCGGGCGCAGACCCGGCGCCGGGCGCTGGCCGAACTCGGCGCCCAAATAGCTGCCATCGACGAGGAGTTGACCCGGCACGGGCAGGCCCTGCGGGAGTTGGACGAACTCCGCGGCCAGGTCGACGAGTTGGTGCGCAGGCCGCCGTCCGCCCGGGCCCTGACCGACGCGTGGGCCCGCACCGAGGAGGCCGAGAGCGCCGTCGAGACCCTCACCGGGCAGGTCGCCGCCGCCGTCCGGAAGGCCGACGAGGCGCGGACCCGCGCGGTCGCGGCCCGGCGGGAGGCCGAGGCGACGGCGAGCGCGCACGGACTCCCGGCGGACACCGCCGCGCTCGACACGGTCCGTCTCGCCCTCGACCGCCTGGTCCAGGGCACCGACCGGCTGCGCAAGCGGATGAGCCTGCTCACCTCCGCGCTCGGCGACCACAGCGACAGCCAGGTCGGCTACAGGAGCGTCGAGGCGGCCCTCGCGGACGCCGACGCCGACTACGGCGACGCGCTGAGCGCCCTGGACAGCGCCCGCCGCACCGTCCGCACCCTGGAGGAGGCGCTCGGCGCCACGGAGGTGGAGATCCTCGGCCGCGAGGCCGACGGACAGCGCCGCCTGGACGCCGCGCGGCGCCAACTTCCGCGTGCACGCGGGGACATGGAGGACGTGCACGACGAACGCGTGCGCGCGGAGGAGACCGCGAAGGAGCAGCGCGCCGCGCTGGCCGCCCAGGAGAGCGCCGTCCTCACCAGCGGGCGGCGGCTGCGGACGGCGCTGTCGCTGCCGGGCGTGCTGGAGGGCGCGGGCCTGGCACAGGACCGGCTGCGGATCCCGGACCCCGTGCACGCGGAGGCCAGGGAGCGTGTCAAGGCACTCCGGCACCTCGCCGGCGCCGTCGCCGACGAACTGGACGCGGAGAGCCGCGACGTCTCCGACAACACCTTCCACAAGCAGTACACCGTGCTGCGCGACCAGCTCTCCGGCGGGTACGACGCGACGATCGAGGAGCACGACGGCGTCAAGCTGTGCCGTCTCGTGGACGACCACGGCCCGCACGACGTCGCCGGCGTCGGCCTGCGTATCGCCGCCGAGGCCGCCGCCGCCCGAGGCCGCCTCACCGACCGCGAACGCGAGGTCTTCCAGCGCTTCCTCACCGGCGAACTCGGCGACCACCTCTCCACCCAGGTCCTCGCAGCGGGCGCGCTGGTCGCCGCGCTCAACGCCACGCTCGACACGGTCCGTACGTCGCACGGCCTCGGCGTCACCCTCGACTGGAAGCTGGCGGACGGCGTCGAGGCGGACGTCGTCGCGGCCGTCGAACTCCTGCGCAGTCCGGCCGCGTTGCGCACCCCGGAGCAGTCCGGGCAACTGCGCGAGATCCTCCAGCGCCGCATCGAGGACGCCCGCCGCGCCGACCCGGCCGCGGGCTACGCGGCCCACCTGCGCACCGCCCTCGACTACCGGGGATGGTTCACCTTCGTCCCCTGGGTCGTGAACGACGCGGCACCCACCAGCCGCCGCAAACTGTCCGGCCGTACCGGCATGAGCCAGGGCGAACAGCGCGTCCTCTCCTACCTCGTCCTCTTCGCCGCCGCCGCGGCCCACTTCACGAGCCTCGCGGAATCAGCGCCGCACGCGCCCCGCCTGATCCTCCTGGACGACGCGTTCGCCAAGGTCGACGAGCCCACCCACGCGCGGCTCGGGCGCATCCTCGTCGACCTGGACCTCGATTTCGTCCTCACGAGCGAACGGCTGATCGGGAACTGGCCCGACGTGCCGTCTCTGCACATCTACGAGTGCCTGCGGGATCCGCATGCGAGGGGGGTGGCGACGTTGCACTACGTGTGGAACGGGCGGCAGCGGAGGCTGGTTTCGGTATGACGGACGAGGCGCCCCTGGACGTGGAGGGTGCCGTGACCGGCGGCGCCCCGCCCCTGGACCCCCGCACCCGCGAGTTCCTCACCCACCCCTCCCTGACCCGCCTCTGGACGGCGGCCCGCACCCGCCTCGAACGCAGCGGCCTCCAGCCGACCGGCACGGTCCGCCTCCAGAACCTCGACGCGGCGGAACGCGAGACCCTGTCCCTCCTCCTCGCGAGGCCGATCACCGCCGCCACGGCCACGATCCGCCTGCCCGACCTGGACGCCCGCCTGCGCGCCACAGCCGTCGCCCGGGGCCTGGCCGCGACGCTCACCGCCCTCGGCCCGCCCCTGGTCGACCGCAGGGCGGCCCGGAACGCGGTGGCGGCGGAGCGCGCCCGGCACCGCACAGAGGCGGAGACGGCCCTGGCCGCCACCCCCCTGGCCGACCAGCCCTGGGCCCACCGCTGGCTGGAGGAGTCGCACCGCCCCGGCACCCTCACCACCGTCGTCCAGGCGATCCGGACCCTCGCGCGCCTTGTCCCGCCCGAACAGCCCTGGGGCCGTGGCGAGTTGGCCACGCTCACCACCGGCTCGGCCCACGGCCTGGACGACGACACCCCGCTGGCCCGCCTCGTCCTGCGCGGCATAGCCCTGGCGCACGGCACCGGCTTCCCGGCCGACGCCCCGGCCCGCCGTGCCCTGTGGCGCACCGCGGGCGTGACCCCGGACGAGGTCTCCAGCACGGTCCTGACCTACGGCCTGCGCCCGACCGGCCCGACCTGGCAGGAGGCGGCCCTGCGCGAACGCGCGGACCACCACCTGGAAACCCACCTGACACTGCGCGAACTACGCACCCTCCCCCTGGAGTTGCCCCCCGGCACCCGCGTCCGCATCTGCGAGAACCCCCGCATCCTGGAAGCCGCCGCCGACTCCCGCCGCACCACCCCCCTCATCTGCACCTCCGGCAGCGCCGCGACCGTCGTCCTCACCCTCCTCGACACCCTCGCCGAGGCCGGCTGCGCCTTCGCCTACCACGGCGACTTCGACTGGCCCGGCATCACCCTCGCCAACCGGATCATCGGCCGCTACTCGGCACAGCCGTGGCGCATGCGGACGGACGACTACGAGTACCTCGCCCTGCGCACCCAACTCCGCGCCACCCCCACGCTCCCCCTGTCCGGCCCCCGAGTGGAGGCCGACTGGGACCCCGAACTGGCGTCGGCGATGGAGGCGTTGGGGGTCGCACTGCATGAAGAGGCGGCCCTTGAACTGCTGTTGGAGGACCTCACGCAGGGCTGACTCCGCTCACGCGACAGCCCCCTCGACGACCCTCCCCCAAGCCGCCCGCCAAGCGTGCAGTTGATGCCGAGGCCGCCCGCAGGCCAGCGCGTACGACACGAGGAGCGCCTCGGAGGGCAGCCGGAGTCCGGAGAGGACGTCGGCGAGGGTGCTGCGGGGAAGGGGGCCGTAGCCGTGGACGCGGGCCCGGTCCTCCAGCTGTCGCAGTGAGGGGTGGCCGGCGTCCTGGCGGAGGCGGTGCATGACTTCCAGGAGGTGGGCCGGTTCGTAGACGAGGTCGAGGCGCCGGCCGCGCCGGGCGCAGGGCGGGCCGGGCAGTGGATGCGCCCGCTCCCTGGCCGCCGCCAGCGACGACTCCCACATGGCTCTTGCCTGTTGTTCGGACGCCCCGCACACCTTCGCGTACGCCTCTACCACGCACCGCCGGGGCAGCACCCTCCCGCTGTCGGCGCGGGAGAGGGTCACGGCGGAGCAGCCAGGGCCTTCGACGCGGCAGGCCATCTCCCGGTAGGTCAGTCCGGCACTGCACCGCAGCGACCGCAGCCAGTGCGCCAGTTCGTAGTACGGGGCCGAATCTTTCAGAGGCACCTTCCGTCTCCCCATGGCATTCCCCCTCCATGAACGGTCAGTTCGGGCCCTGAGATTACAGAAGGCCGATGGCCGGTCGGAGGTTGATTCACGACTGTCCGGAATCCGGCGGAAACAATCACCACGAGTGAAACTTCTCCCGCATCACCTGTATCCGCCGATGCAGCGCGGGAGAGCGCCAGAGGGGGTCTCGTTAATTCTTGGGAAAATTCTGTCCGGCACTTCGAAAAGTTCGGCCCTTGCGGCTGGCTCACACGCTCTGGTGCCATGTCCGGCGTCAGATCGAACCGCCCGAGCGGAGGCCCGCGATGACCGAATCAACCGCCGCGAAATTCGACGTACTGGTGGCCTTGATCCGTGATGTGAAGCCCAGTCTGAGCGATTCCGAGATCACCCCCGAACAATCCCTCGTGGAGGACCTCGGACTCGACTCGCTCGACATACTCCAACTCGCCAGGAAGGTGAGCCGGGACCTCGGCGGAACCTTCGACCTGGAGGAGTGGGAGGAGGCGGCCGACACCCACCACAGGTCCGTCGGCTCCATCCTGCTCCACCTCGACGAGACGGCCGGCGTGTGAGCCCCGGCGCGCACCAGGCCCCGCCGCGCCCTCGCGTGGCGGTGGTCACCGGCGGCTCGCGCGGCATCGGCGCCGCCGTCTGCCGCCGCCTGGCCGCCGACGGTCTCACCGTCCACCTCGTCTACAAAGACGCGGACGACGCCGCCGAAACCGTCGTCAAGGAGATCACGGCGTCCGGCGGCAAGGCCGTCCGGCACAAGGCGGACGTCTCCGACGAGAAACAGGTCGCCCGGCTCGTCGACACGATCGCGGCGGACGACGACGGCGTGCACGTCCTCGTCAACAACGCCGGCGTGATCGACGACCGTCTCCTCGCCCTGACCCGCACCGCCCAGTGGGAGCGGGTCCTGCGCACCAACCTCACCGGCCCGTTCCTGATGTGCCGGGCCGTCGTCCCGCTGATGCTCGAACAGTCCTGGGGACGTATCGTCAACATCTCCTCCAATTCCGTACGCCAGCCCGGACCCGGACAGACCTCGTACGCCGCCTCGAAAGGCGGCCTCGAAGCGCTCACCCGGGGCCTCGCCGCGGAAGTCGGACACAAAGGGATAAGAGTCAACACCGTGGCCCCCGGCGCGATCAGGACAGATATGACGACGGATCTCGCCGGCCGCCTCGGAGTCTCCCCCGAAGGCACCGGATGGGGACTCCCCGAGGACATTTCCGGGCTGGTCGCATTTCTCGCCGGAGAGGAATCCTCCTACATCCAGGGACAGACGTTCACGGTCGACGGCGGCCGTCTGGCCATGCGCCCGCGCGGTTCCCGGAGCGGCGCGTGACCGCAATAGGAGAGGACACCGAAAACATGACGGAGACGACGAAGCGCCCCCTCATGTACTGGGAGGACGTCGTCGACGCGGCCCCGCGCCACTACGGCCCGGTCGTCTTCACCAGCGACCTGCTCGACACACTGCTGAACCTGCTCGGCGAGAAACACCCCATCCACGACAGCGGCGCCTTCGCCGAACAGGTCGACCGGCGCCAGCGGATCGTCCCCGGCGGCTTCATCCACGCCATCACCTCCGGCTGGGTCGTCCAGCACGGCAGGCCCGGCGCGATCGTCGGCATGCGCGCGATGCACTGGGACTTCGTCCGCCCCCTCTACCCCGACACCCCGTTCTGGTTCACCACCGAGACGGACCACACCGAACCCATCGACGACCGGTGCGGCCTGATGACGTCGGTCCGCCGCGTCCACGACGCCGACGGCCGCGTGTACGCGATCGGCCGCATGAACGTCGTCATGCTCCGCCGGACCCCCAAGCAGGGCACCGGCCACCAGGTCACGCACCAGCAGGTGCTGAACAAGAAGGGGGAGTCATGAGCACCATGGACGACCACCGTCCCCTCGACGGCCGTGTAGCCCTCGTCACCGGCGGTTCACGGGGCATCGGCGCCGGCATCACCCGCAAACTCGCCGCCTGGGGCTGCACGCTGGCCGTCAACTACGTCGACCGCGCGGGCCCCGCCCGCCGTATCGCCGCCGAACTGGAGGAGAAGGGGACGAAAGTCTCCCTGCACCGCGCCGACCTCTCCGAACCGGACGGCCCCGCACGCCTGCTGGAGCAAGTCGGCGAAACCCACGGCGACTTGCACATCCTCGTCCAGAACGCCGCCGCGACGAAGTTCGTCGCCCTGGAGGACGCGACGCCGGAGCAGTGGCAGTTCGTCCAGGACACCAACGCCCGCGCCACCTGGCTGCTCGCCAAGCACGCCGTCCCCCTGATGCGGGAGCGGCCCGGCGCGCGGTTCATCACGATCACCAACTCGACGACCCAGCGGATCGTCCCCCGAGCGGGGCTGTTCGGCGCGGCGAAGGCGGCGCTGGAAACCCTGACGGACTACCTGAGTTACGAGTTGGCCCCCTACGGCATCGTCGCCAACTGCGTCCGCCCCGGCCTGGTCCAGACGGACGTCTTCAACGTCCGGCCGGACTTCGCGGGCGGCGTCCGGCACGAGATGGCCATCACGCCGTGGCGGGAGGGGCAGATGACGACGCCGGAGAACAGCGCGGACGTCGTCGCCATGCTCTGCCTGGACGAGGCGAGTTGGATCGCCGGACAGACGATCACCGTGGACGGCGGCTACCGCCTGTGGGGCAACACCGGCATGCGGCACACCGGGAAGGTGCCCTCATGAGCGGCGCGGTCGTCACCGGAACCGGCGTCATCACCGCCGCGGGACACGGCCCGGCACCGGTCCTCGACGCGATGCTCGACGGCAAGTCCTTCTTCACCCAGCCCAGTTGGCTGCCCTGGCCGGTGGCCGACATGCGGCTCCCCGAGATCGCCTGGCCGTCCGGCGACCCCTGGGTCAACAACCAGAAGTACGCGAGCGCCGTGGCCCACGCGGCCGTCGCCGCGGCCCGCCTCGCCGTGGACGACGCCGGCGGCCCCGTCGGCCCGCAAGAGGGCCTGCGCTGCGGAACCGTCCTCGCGGCCGGCATCAGCGGCGGCGACGAACTCAACGAGATCATCCCCAAGTTGGCGGTCATGGCGGAGACGGACCCCCGCCCGCTGACCAAACTCCTCTACGACGAGGTCCCCGACTACTCCTACCTGCGCGGAATCCCCTCCCAGGTGGGCCAGTTCGTGTGCATGGCCGCCGGTTTCCTCGGCTCGAACGTCGCGGTGTACGGCGAGTCCGGCGCCGGCGGCCTCGGCGCCCTCTCCGTCGCGCTGCGCCTGCTGGAGAGCGGCGAGCTGGACCGCGTCCTCGTCGTCGGCGTCCAACCCCCCATGTCGACGACCGTGCTGGCCGCCCTCGACCAGAGCGAACCCTTCGGCACCGGAGCGGGCCCCTTCGACCGGCACCGCGACGGCACCCTGATCGGCGAGGGCGCGGCGGCCGTCATGCTGGAACGCCCCGACACCGCACGCCGGCGCGGCGCACACGTCGTCGCCGGGGTCACGGCCTGCGAGACGGTGTGCGCGGGGGAGAGGGCGAACGCCCTTCGCGTCGCGGCGACTTCGGTGCTCACCGAGACGCCGGACCTGTGGTGGGCGCACGGCGGCGCGACCAGGGCGGGGGACGACGACGAGTGCCGCGCCGTCTCCCCGCTCGTCCCCGGCGTCCCCGTCACCGCGAGCAAGGGGACCGTCGGCAACGCCTTCGAGTGCGCCGCGCTGATCGATCTCACCCTGGCCGCCGAGGCGTTGGACCGGGGAGTCGTCCCGCCGGTCGGCCTGCTGAACGAACTCGACCCGCAGCTCGCGGAGTTGGACGTCGTGCAGAAGACGCCACGCCAACTCCCCGCCGCCGGACGCGCACTGGTGACCAGCTTCAGCCCCGGCCCGCATGCCACGACAGCGGGCGCCGCCATGATCGTCAGGGGGACACCGCGATGACGGACCACGAGGTTGTGATCACCGGCATGGGGGTCGTCACCCCCAACGCCGGTTCGGTGGAGTCGTTCTGGGAGGCCAACCTCACCGGACGCTCCGGGCTGTCGTACGAGAAGCGGATGGACCTGTCCGGGCTGCCCTGCGGCTGGGTCGCCGGGATCATCCCCGACGACATCAAGAAGTCGGTGGAGGAGCGGGCGGGCGCACCCGGACGCACCTGGGTGGACACGCTCCTGCACGCCACCGTCGACGAGGCGCTCCAAGACGCCGGTGTCGAGGGGCCGTTGGACCGGCCGGCCGGGCTGATGTGGTCCCGGATCTGGCCGGGTCCCAGCGGCTCCTTCCCGGAGGACTACCTCGCGTACATGAAGAACATCGCCGCCCGCTACAAGGCCGTCGGCAACGACCGGCGTGCCGCGCTGGAGCGGATGCGCGGCGAGAAGTCCGCGGTCAGGATCTCCGACCTGTCCGCGTTCCCCACGGAACTCTCCCGCCGCCTCGGCACCCCGCTGATCCCGATGGGCCTGGAGGCGACCTGTGCGGGCGGCCTGCGTGCCGTCGCCGAGGCCGCGAGGCTGTTGCGGACAGGGCGAGTCGATCTCGTGGTCGTCGCCGCGTGCGTGTCCCGCCACACGCAGTACGTCCTGTCCCAGTACGGCCAGCTCATGGCGCTCTCCCGCTGGAAGGGGCCCGCCGAGCAGGCGTCCATGCCGTTCGACCGGCGGCGCACCGGGATGGTCATCAACGAGTCCGCCGGGGCGCTCGTCCTGGAGACCGCCGAGCACGCGCGGGCGCGGGGCGTCGAGACGGTCCACGCGGTCGTGGGGGGCTGGGGGACGGCCGTCGACATCACGCACGTCACCGCGCCCCGGGTCGACGCCGTCGAACGGGTCGTCAGGGACGCCCTGAAGAACTCCGAGCTGACCCCCGACGACATCGACACCATCAACGCGCACGGCACCTCCACCCGCCTCAACGACATCACCGAAGCGCGCGCCCTGCACCGGGTGTTCGGCGAGCGCATGGCGGAGATCGACGTCAGCGCGGTCAAGTCCCTCACGGGGCACGGCTCCGCGGCCTCCGGGGTGGTCGAGACGGTGGTGGCCGCGCTCACGCTCTGCCGGGGAGTGATCCCGCCGGTGGTCACCTGCACGGAACCGGATCCCAAGTGCGGTGTGAAGACGTCCCTGACGCCGGTCGAGCGTCCGGTGCGCACCGTCCTGAAAAACTCCTTCGGCTTCGGCGGCCAGTACGCCTCGATGGTCTTCCACCGCCCCTCCGCGCCCCGCCCATGACCCCCACCACCATCATCTGGCTGCACGGCCTCGGCCAAGACGGCGCGAGCTTGAGGCCGTTCGCCGAACGAGCCGGCCTGACGGACCCGGCCCTCGACATCCGCCACCTCTTCCCCGACGCCCCCCGTCAGTCCCCCGCCCTGACGGGGGACACCCCCGCCCGGGCCTGGTTCCACCAGCGCGTCTTCGCCTTCGACCACGCGGACGTCCCGATGCTCCTGGCCACGGAACGCACCCTGCACGACCTGATCGCCGAGGAGTCGAAGACAGCCGGAGCGGACCACGTCGTCCTCGCCGGGTTCTCCCAGGGCGCCTGCATGGCCCTCGTCACGGCCCTGCGCCACCCCGACCGCCTGGGCGGCCTCATCCTCTACGACCCCTACCTCCCCTCCTCCTTCCCCCTCACCACCGCCCACCCCACCCTCCCCGTCTGGATCGGCCAGGGCCGCTACGACTGGATCGTCCCCCTCTCCGTCGGCGAATCCATCCGCGACCTCCTCAACTCCTGGGGCCACCCGGTGACTTGGCGCGAGTACTACGACTATCCCAACCGCCATGAGGCGTTCAGCGGGGCGGAGGACGATGTGCGGGAGTTCTTCCTGAAGCTGTGACCGGCGACGGCCCGAAGCCCATCGGCGCTGGAGTCGCACAGCTCAGTCCCTCGACGCCTTGGCCAAGTCGACCCGTGCCGGCGTCGTCGGGAAGACCCGGACCACCCTCCCCACCGCCTCGTCGATGTCCCCGAGACCCCCAGCCTCCACCGCCGCCGCCTGGTACGACGGCCCCGGCACCCGCCCGATGGCCAGTCGCGCGGCGGTGATGTTGGCGAGCACGGCCTCGGCGCCGGGGTTGACGCGCACGTCCCGAACAGGCTCGGCACAATCCCGCACGGCGTCGATCGCGTCCGCGAGGTACGCCCGTCGCCCGCCCAGCCGGGAGGCCACCGCGCGTTGTGCCCGCAGAGGTGGGGCGATCTGCTCCAGCAGCTTGACGGCCTCCTCGAACCGGCCTTGCTGGAGCCGGAGTTCAGCCGGCCTGGACGCGCGCAGGACGTCGGTGAGCACCGAGAGCGCGTCGGCGATCCGGCGCCGGACGACGTCGAGGGTGCGGACAGGCGCGAGGAGCCACGACACGGTGATGCCCAACACCGCGCCGACGAGGATCGCTTGGAGGCGTTGGGTGAGGACGTCGAGGGTGGTTTCGCCGAAGTAGCCGTAGAGGAGGGAGAACGCGGCGGTCACACACGCGGCCCAGTAGGCGTAGTTGAGGGGGCGCAGCCACGTCGCGAGGGCGAGGACGCCGAAGAGGAGGACGATCGCCCAGCGGTCACCCGGCCCGAACGCACCGACGATCGCCGACGCGACGGCCGTCCCGAACGCGGCGCCCAGCGCCCGGGTCACCCCCTTGAACAGCACGTCGGCCCGCCCCCGAGCCCCGCTGCACACGATGAACGCGGTGAGGACGGCCCACGTCCAGTGATCCGGGAACAACCAGTGCCCGGCGAGGAACGCGCCCCCGAGAGACACCCCCATCTGCAGGGCCATCCGCGTGGAGGGCAGCATCCGGGAGGCCGCGGCCCGGGGCGGGACGAGTGGCCCGGTGGACCGGCGTGCGGGCACCCGCGCCGTCAACCCCAGCCACCCGGCGCCGACTTGGACGACCAGCACGCACCCGGCGGAGATCAGCGCGACAAGCCCCATCCACAGCACATGCCCGTCCCGAGCGGCCCCGGGAGGCAGCGAGATCGGCCCCTGGACGACCAGAGTCGCGACGAACGGCAACGCGGCCAGCGTCCCCGCACGCGTCGCACGCGCCCCGAACCGCCGTATCCAGATGGAGAAGGCGACGGCGAGAGCGAAGACGGCGTCCCCCCGGACGGAGGACTCGGACATCAACTGATCCGTCCCGGCGGCCCCCATCGCGACGGCGGGCAGCACCACGAACCCGAGCCCCCGCTCGACGAGATCGGCCTCCCGCTGGGTCCACGCGAGCGTCCACGTCAGCGCGACGGCCTGAATGACGATGTCGACGTGGAGATGGGCGGCACCCTCCAGCCACAGCGCCGACCCGTAACTCGCCAAGACGGCCGCCATGACGACCAGCGACCCCCGCAGCTCTGTCGGTACGCTCCTCACCATGCCCTCGATAGTAAGTGATAGCGTACGAATATGAACGTCGAGGAAGCCGGGGAAATCAGACAGGGCGTGACGCGCCTGGCCCGCCGCCTGCGCGCCGTCCGCGCACCGGGCGCCCTCAGCAACAACAAACTCGGCGTCCTCGGCCACCTCTACCGCGACGGCCCCCGCACCCCCGGCGACCTGGCGGCGGCGGAACACCAGCGCCCCCAGTCCCTGACCAGGGTCTTCGCGGAACTGGAGGCGGACGGCCTGGTCACCCGCACCCGCGCGGAAGGCGACGGCCGCCAGTCCCTCCTGACCTTGACGGACGCGGGCCGGGAAGCGCTGCGCCGGGAGATCGGAGAGCGGGACGAATGGCTCGCCCGGGCGATGGAAGAGTGCACGGACACGGAACGCCAGCTCCTGCTGCTGGCCGCACGCCTGATGGACCGCCTGTCAGATGTTAAGTGACACCTTACTGATGAGGTCATGATGCACCGGTCGGAACAGCACAGGTCGCAACGGCACGGTCCAGGACAGCACTGGTCGGACCACGCCATCTGGTGGCACGTCTACCCCCTCGGTTTCACCGGCGCCCCCCGCACCTCCCCACCC
>DATCQX010000438.1:0-4984 GCA_036569285.1 Streptomyces sp. | reverse complement strand
CGGGACATTGGGGCCGTATGCCCGGGGGCGTGTGCGGATATGTGTCGTACCGGAGAATGGGGGTGTGCTGGAGATGACGCGCGAGGAGTTCGAGGAGCTGGTCGCCGAGTCGCTCGACCGGATCCCCCCGGAGCTGACGCGGCTCATGGACAACGTGGCGGTGTTCGTCGAGGACGAACCACCCGCCGACGACCCGGAGTTGCTCGGCCTCTACGAGGGGACGCCGCTCACCGACCGGGGCGAGTGGTACGCCGGTGTCCTCCCCGACCGGATCACCATCTACCGGGGCCCCACCCTGCGGATGTGCGCCACGCGCGAGGAGGTCGTCGAGGAGACGGAGGTGACCGTCGTCCACGAGATCGCCCACCACTTCGGCATCGACGACGAACGGCTGCACGCGCTGGGGTACGGCTGACGCGTGTCCTCTTGTGGGCGGCGGGAGTTGGGGAGGGTGACTTCCTTCCCCACACCCGGAGGCTCCTGTGCGCTCCTGTTCCGTTTCCGTCCGGCTGGCCGCCTCGCTGCTGGCCGTCGCCGCCGCCTCGGGCTGCATGAGCGTGGGGGACGACGGTGCGGGCGCCGGGGTGAAGCCGTCGCCGTCGGCGGGGCGGCCGGGGGGCGAGGCGCCGGAGGGCGGGAAGGCGGGCTCGGGTCGGTACGTGAGCGGCACGACCCGCGACGGCGACGGCAAGGGCGCCCACGAGGAGCACGCGGACGACGCCGGCGACCCGTCGGCATCGCCGTCCGCGTCGGCCCAGGCGTCGCCGGGGGCCTCGCCGTCCGTGCCCGGGAGCCGGCCGGGGCCGGGCCCGGGGCCGGTCAAGCCGACGCCGTCCCGGTCGGCCGTGCCGGAGCCGCCGCAGCAGTCGCCGTCGCCGGAGCCGCCGGCCGAGTCACCGACGCCGTCGCCGTCGCCGTCGCAGGCCGAGCCATCGCCGTCCGCACAGGAGCCGGCACCTAGCTGACCTGCGGGATTTGCCTAGTGGGGGGTGAGGTGCGTATGGTGGTAGATCGTTTGATCCCATTTGCCCGGCGCCAATGCAGAGCGCGCCGTGTGGCGCGTACTCTCCCCAGCCGTGGCGGACCGCATAGAGGCGGTCGTATTGCAGAAATCACGGAGTTGACGGGCGCGTGCCGACGAGACTCCGGAAGGTTTCGCATACGCATGTCCATTTCCAGTTCTGATCAGGTCGCTGTCGAGTCGGTCATCGAGGCGGACGTCGAGTCGGTCATCGAGTCCGAAGAGGTCGTCGAGGCCGCCGAGGCTGCAGAGGTCTCTGAGGGCACCCCCGAGATCACCTTCGCCGACCTCGGTCTCCCCGAGGGCGTCGTGCGCAAGCTCGCGCAGAACGGCGTCACCAGCCCCTTCCCGATCCAGGCCGCGACCATCCCGGATGCGCTCGCGGGCAAGGACATCCTCGGCCGGGGCCGCACCGGCTCCGGCAAGACCCTCTCCTTCGGCCTGCCGACGCTCGCGCGTCTCGCCGGCGGCCAGACCGAGAAGAAGCGCCCCCGCGCCGTCATCCTCACCCCGACCCGCGAGCTCGCGATGCAGGTCGCGGACGCGCTCCAGCCGTACGGCGACGTCGTCGGCCTGAAGATGAAGGTCGTCTGCGGCGGTACGTCGATGGGCAACCAGATCTACGCCCTGGAGCGCGGCGTCGACATCCTCGTCGCCACCCCGGGCCGGCTGCGCGACATCATCAACCGGGGTGCCTGCTCCCTGGAGGACGTCGAGGTCGCCGTCCTCGACGAGGCCGACCAGATGTCCGACCTGGGCTTCCTGCCCGAGGTCACCGAGCTGCTCGACCAGGTCCCGGCGGGCGGCCAGCGGATGCTGTTCTCCGCGACGATGGAGAACGAGATCTCCACGCTGGTCAAGCGCTACCTCGTCGACCCGGTCTCGCACGAGGTCGACAGCGCCCAGGGCAACGTCACGACGATGTCGCACCACATCCTCATCGTGAAGCCCAAGGACAAGGCGCCGGTCACCGCCGCGATCGCCTCCCGCAAGGGCCGCACGATCATCTTCGTCCGCACCCAGCTCGGCGCCGACCGCGTCGCGGAGCAGCTGCGCGAGTCCGGTGTGAAGGCGGACGCGCTGCACGGCGGCATGACCCAGGGCGCGCGTACCCGCACGCTGGCGGACTTCAAGGAGGGGTACGTCAACGTCCTCGTCGCCACGGACGTCGCCGCGCGCGGTATCCACGTCGACGGCATCGACCTCGTCCTGAACGTGGACCCGGCCGGTGACCACAAGGACTACCTGCACCGCGCCGGCCGTACCGCTCGCGCGGGCCGCACCGGGACGGTCGTCTCCCTCTCCCTGCCGCACCAGCGGCGCCAGATCTTCCGGCTGATGGAGGACGCGGGCGTCGACGCCGGGCGGCACATCATCCAGGGCGGGTCGGCGTTCGAGCCGGAGGTCGCGGAGATCACCGGTGCGCGGTCGATGACCGAGGTGCAGGCGGAGTCCGCCGGGAACGCGGCTCAGCAGGCCGAGCGTGAGGTCGCCCAGCTGACGAAGCAGTTGGAGCGGGCGCAGAAGCGTGCCGCCGAGCTGCGCGACGAGGCGGACCGCCTGGTCGCCCGTGTCGCGCGGGACCGTGGCGAGGACCCCGAGGCCGCTGTCGCCGAGGCTCAGGAGCAGGCTGTCGCCGAGATCGCTGCCGCGGTCGAGGAAGCGGCTGCCGCTGAGGCGCGCGAGGCGCGGCGCGAGCGGGATCGGGATGACCGTCGGGACGACCGTGGTGGTCGTGGGTTCGAGCGGCGCGATGACCGTGGTGGCTTCCGTCGGGACCGTGAGGACCGTCCGTTCAACCGGGATCGCCGCGACGACCGTCGGGACGACCGTGGTGGGCGTGGGTTCGAGCGTCGTGACGACAACCGTGGCGGGCGGGGCTTCGAGCGCCGTGACGACCGGCCGTTCAACCGCGACCGCCGTGACGACCGTCCGGGCTTCCGTGCCGGTGGGCACGACCGTCCGTACGGGCGTCGGGACGACCACCGTGGGTCGGGCGCCGGCTCCTCGTCCTTCCGTCGGGACGACAAGCCGCGCTGGAAGCGCAACGGCTGAGTGATCATCTGAAAAGGCCCCCTCGTTTCGACGAGGGGGCCTTTTTGGCCATCTGTGACGCATGTCACGCCTGCGGTGCGGGCATTGCATGGGGCATGACAGATGACGCGATACCCGCGGGACCGTCCTCTGATGAGGAGCGGCTCGCCCAGCTCGGCTACACGCAGGTCCTCGCCCGCCGGATGTCGGCGTTCTCCAACTACGCGGTGTCCTTCACGATCATCTCGGTGCTGTCGGGCTGTCTCACGCTCTACGCGTTCGGCATGAACACCGGCGGCCCGGCCGTCATCACCTGGGGCTGGGTCGCCGTCGGGCTCATGACCCTGATCGTCGGCCTCTCGATGGCCGAGATCTGCTCCGCGTACCCCACCTCGGCGGGCCTCTACTTCTGGGCCCACCGCCTCGCGCCCCCGCGTTCGGCCGCCGCGTGGGCCTGGTTCACGGGGTGGTTCAACGTCCTCGGGCAGATCGCCGTCACCGCGGGCGTCGACTTCGGCGCGGCGTCCTTCCTGGGCGCCTATCTCAACCTCCAGTTCGGCTTCGAGGTGACGCCGGGGCGGACGATCCTGCTGTTCGCGGCGATCCTGCTGCTGCACGGGCTGCTCAACACGTTCGGGGTGCGGATCGTCGCCCTGCTGAACAGCGTCAGCGTGTGGTGGCACGTCCTCGGGGTCGCCGTCATCGTCGGCGCGCTCACCTTCGCGCCGGACCACCATCAGTCGGCGTCCTTCGTGTTCGGGGAGTTCGTCAACAACACGGGGTGGGGGAGCGGGGTGTATGTCGTCGCGCTCGGGCTGCTGATGGCGCAGTACACGTTCACCGGGTACGACGCGTCCGCGCACATGACCGAGGAGACCCACGACGCGTCCACCGCCGGGCCGCGGGGCATCGTCCGGTCCATCTGGACGTCCTGGATCGCCGGGTTCGTGCTGTTGCTCGGGTTCACGTTCGCGATCCAGTCGTACGACGCGTCGCTGGAGAGCGCGACGGGGGTGCCGCCCGCGCAGATCCTCCTCGACGCGCTCGGCGCGACCTCCGGGAAGCTGCTTCTGCTGGTCGTCATCGGGGCCCAGCTGTTCTGCGGGATGGCGTCCGTCACCGCCAACTCCCGGATGATCTACGCGTTCTCGCGGGACGGCGCGTTGCCCTTCTCCCGCCTCTGGCACACCGTCAGCCCCCGTACGCGGACCCCCGTCGCCGCCGTCTGGCTGGCCGTCGGGGGTGCTCTGCTCCTGGGGCTGCCCTACCTCATCAACGCGACGGCGTACGCGGCTGTGACGTCCATCGCCGTCATCGGGCTGTACATCGCGTACGTCATCCCGACGTTCCTCCGTCTGCGGCGGGGTGCCGACTTCGAGCGGGGTCCGTGGCACCTGGGCCGCTGGTCCGGGGTGATCGGCACGGTCTCGGTCGGCTGGGTCGTCGTCATCACCGTCCTCTTCATGCTTCCCCAGGTCTCGCCCGTCACCTGGGAGACCTTCAACTACGCCCCCGTCGCCGTCCTCGTCGTCCTCGGGTTCGCCGCGGCCTGGTGGTTCACCTCCGCCCGCCACTGGTTCCTCAACCCCGACCGCCGGCCCGCCACCACCCTCACCAAATCCGCCGATCTCTGAGCAATCCGTCCCCTGACGCGGCCGTGTCCCCCATACTCGATCGGCGACACGGCCCCGGGCGGTTATGCTCGGGGGGCAACATCCGCCAGGGCCCTTAGCTCAATTGGCAGAGCAGTGGACTTTTAATCCATTGGTTGTCGGTTCGAGTCCGACAGGGCCTACGGTTTGCCCCCAGCTCAGAGGTTGGCCGAGCTGGGGGCTTCTTCGTGGCCGGGTATGTCTCACGTCCGGTCCGCCTGCGGTGTCAGGCCGTACAGGTCCTGGCAGCTTCCGCAGGTGTGCAGGGCGAGCGTGG
>DATCQX010000437.1:0-11044 GCA_036569285.1 Streptomyces sp. | reverse complement strand
CTCCAGCACAACATGCGCATTCGTCCCACTGATCCCAAAGGACGACACCGCAGCCCGCCGCAACCGCCCCCCCCCCCGCCGCCACACCCGAGGCCGATTCAACAGCCGCACAGCCCCCTCACCCCAGTCAACATGCGGAGTCGGCTCCTCGGCATGCAGAGTCATCGGCAACTGCTCGTTCTCCAACGCCAGCACAAGTTTGATCACCCCACCCACCCCGGCCGCACCCAACGTGTGCCCCACGTTGGACTTCAACGACCCCAGCCACAAAGGCTGTTCAGCCGAGTGCTCCTGACCGTAGGTCGCCAGCAAGGCCTGCGCCTCAATGGGATCCCCCAACGTGGTCCCGGTGCCATGCGCCTCGACCGCGTCAACGTCCGCCGCAGAAAGCCCCGCATTGGCAAGCGCCTGCCGAATAACCCGTTCCTGGGAGGGCCCGTTGGGCGCGGTGAGCCCATTACTGGCCCCGTCCTGATTGACGGCAGACCCCCGCACCACGGCAAGCACCCGCCGCCCATTGCGCCGCGCGTCCGACAGCCGCTCCACCAGCAGCATGCCGACGCCTTCCCCCCACCCAGTCCCATCGGCACCGGCGGAGAACGCCTTGCACCGCCCGTCGACGGACAGCGCACGCTGACGGCTGAACTCCACGAAGTTCGCAGGCCCAGCCATAATCGTCGCGCCCCCGACGAGCGCCAGGGAGCACTCTCCGGACCGCAGGGCCTGCCCCGCCAGATGCAGGGCCACCAACGACGAGGAGCACGCGGTGTCGACGGTCACGGCCGGGCCTTCCAGCCCGAGCGTGTAGGCGATCCGCCCCGAGGCGACACTCGTGGTGTTACCGCTGGAGAGATACCCTTCGAGCCCCTCAGGCACCTTCCCGAGCCGGGTCACGTAGTCACCGGCGATCACCCCGGCGAAGACCCCGGTGTCTGTCCCGTGCAGCGTGGACGGCTCGATCCCGGCCCGCTCCAGCGCCTCCCACGCCGTCTCCAGCAGCAACCGCTGCTGCGGATCCATGGCAAGCGCCTCGCGCGGATTGATCCCGAAGAACTCGGCGTCAAAGGCGTCCACGCCCTGGATGAAGCCACCCCGCCGGGTGTAGGAGGTCCCGGGACTCGTCGGGTCTGGATCGTAGAGGGCGTCGATGTCCCACCCCCGGTCGTCGGGAAAGTCCCCGATGGTGTCGATGCCGTCGGCGAGGACCCGCCACAGCGCCTCGGGGGTGGTCACGCCACCGGGGAAACGGCAGGCCATACCAACGATCGCAAGGGCGTCATCGGTGGCGGTCTGTGCTCCACGAACGGCCGTCTCCTGCTCACGCCCCAGCAGCCCCGCCCGCAGTTCGGCGGCGAGCGCCGCAGGGGTCGGGTGATCGAAGACGAGGGTCGCGGGGAGCCGTAGCCCGGTGGTGGTGTTGATGCGGTTACGGAGTTCGACGGCGGACAGGGAGTCGAATCCCAGTTCCTTGAAAGCCCGTCGCGGATCGATGGTGTCACCGCCACCGCGTCCGAGAACGGCTGCCACCTCGGTGCGGACGAGGTCGAGCAGCGCCTCACCCCGTTCCGCCTCAGGGAGAGCCACCAGCCGCTCACGCAGGGCTGTGGCTCCGCCGGGGACGCTGCCGGTCGCCGCTCGCCGAGTGGGTGTGCGGACCAAGGCCCGCAGCAGAGCGGGCAGTTCACCATCAGTGGCACGCGCCCTGAGCGCGGCGGTGTCGACGCGGACGGGGACGAGGTCGGCCCGGTCGTGGCCGACGGCGGCGTCCAGGGCGGCGAGGCCCTGGGCTGCGGTGAGGGCCGGGAGCCCGGACGCGGCGATGCGATCCAGTCCGGCCTTGCCGAGGCCGCCGGCCATCCCGTCGGGCAGGCCCCACAGGCTCCAGGCGAGGGAGGTCGCGGGCAGCCCCTGGGCCCGGCGGTGGCGGGCGAGGGCGTCCAAGTGGGCGTTGGCGGCGGCGTAGTTGGCCTGGCCGGGGTTGCCGAGGGTGCCCGCGACGGAGGAGTAGAGGACGAACGCCGCGAGGTCGAGGCTGCGGGTCAGGTCGTGCAGGTGCAGGGCGGCGTCGGTCTTGGGGCGCAGGACGGCGTCGACGCGTTCGGGGGTGAGCGCCGTCAGCAGGCCGTCGTCCAGAGTGCCCGCCGTGTGGAACACGGCCGTCAGCGGGTGTTCGGCGGGCACGGAGGCCAGGAGGGCGGTGAGGGCGTCGCGGTCGGAGACGTCGCAGGCCGCCCAGGTCGTCTCGGCGCCGAGGGCGGCGAGTTCGGCGGTGAGGTCGGCCGCGTGCGGGGTGTCCGCGCCCCGGCGGGCGGCGAGCAGGAGGTGTTTGGCGCCGTGTTCGGCCACGAGGTGGCGGGCGGTGACGGCGGCGAGGGCGCCGCTGCCGCCGGTGATGAGGACGGTGCCGTCGGGGTCGGGCGTGTGGGGCAGGGTGAGGACGACCTTGCCGGTGTGGCGGGCCTGGGCGAGATGGCGGAACGCCTCACGGGCGTGGCGGACGTCCCACGCGGTCACCGGGAGCGGGGTGAGGGTGCCGTCCGCGAAGAGGGTGCCGAGTTCGGTGAGGATCTCCTGGATCCGGTCGGGGCCCGCCTCGCCCATGTCGAACGCCCGGTAGACGACGCCTCGGTGGTCCCGGGCGACCTGTTCGGCGTCCCGGATGTCGGCCTTGCCCATCTCCAGGAACCGTCCGCCGCGCGGCAGCAGCCGCAGGGACGCGTCCACGAACTCCCCGGCCAGAGAGTCGAGGACGACGTCGAAGCCGTAGCCGTGCGTGGCGCCCAGCAGCCGTTGCTCGAAGTCGAGTGTGCGGGACCCGGCGAGGTGGTCGTCGTCGAAGCCCAGGCCGCGCAGGGTGTCCCACTTCCCGGCGCTGGCGGTGCCGTAGACGTCGGCGCCCAAGTGCCGGGCGAGTTGGACGGCGGCCATGCCGACGCCGCCCGCCGCCGCGTGCACGAGCAGGGTCTCGCCGGTCCGCAGTGCGCCGAGGTCGACGAGGGCGTAGTAGGCGGTGAGGAAGACGATGGGGGTGGCGGCGGCCTGGGCGAACGTCCAGCCGTCCGGGATCGGGGTGAGGGTGCGGTGGTCCGCGACGGCGACGGGTCCGGCGCCGTCCGCGAACAGGCCCATCACCCGGTCCCCGGGGGCGAGACGGGTCACTCCGGGCCCGGTCTCCAGCACCACTCCCGCGCCTTCGCCGCCCATGGGGGCCTCGCCGGGGTAGCGGCCGAGGGCGATGAGCACGTCACGGAAGTTGACGCCGACGGCGCGGACGGCGACCCGTACCTGCCCGGCGGTGAGGGGTGCGGCGGCGTCGGGGGCGGGGAGCAGGGCGACGTTCTCCAGGGTGCCCTCGCCGGTGGAGCCCAGGCGCCACGCGCCGGTGTCGTCGGGGGCGGTGAGGGCGTCGTCGGTGGCGGCGCGCAGCAGGCGGCCCGCGTACAGGACGCCCTGGCGGACGGCGAGTTGGGGTTCGTCGGCGGCGAGGAGCGCCTCGGGGGTGAGGTCGGCGTCGAGGTCGAGGAGCGTGAACCGGCCGGGGTGTTCGGACTGGGCGGAGCGCACGAGCCCCCACAGGGCCGCGCCCGCCAGGTCGGTGACGTCCTCGCCGATGCCGACGCCCACGGCCCCGGTGGTGACGACGACGAGGCGTGAGGCGGCGGTCCGTTCGTCCGCGAGCCACTCGTGCAGGGTCTCCAGGAGCCGCCGGGTGGCGTGGTGCACGGCTGTCACCGGGTCCTGCCCGGTCTGCGGCGGGCAGGGCAGGAACACCACGTCGGGCGTCTCGCCGTCCGGGCCGGGACAGGCGGCCGGGTGGCCGAGGGCCGCCGCCAGCGCGGGGCCGGGGTCGCCGAGCACGGCTGTGCGGGGCGGGTCGGCCGGGGTGGCGTCGGTGGGCAGCGGTGTCCAGCCGAGCCGGTACAGCAGGGCGGTGCCGTCGCCGCGCCCGGCGGCGAGTCGGCCCGCCTGTGTCCGACGGAGCGTCAACTCCTCGACGAGGACGACGGGTTGGTCGGAGTCGTCCGTCGCGTGGACGGTGACGGTGTCGGCGGCCGGGTTGGTGAGGCGGACGCGCAGGGTGGTGGCCCCGGTGGCGTGCAGGGTGACGCCGGTCCACGAGAAGGGCACGCGGAGCGGGAGTTCGCCGCCGGACGCCTCGGTCTCCGCGAGGGCCGTGGCCAGCAGGGGGTGCAGGGAGGCGTCCAGCAGGGCCGGGTGGACGGTGTGCCCGGCGGGGTCGGTGCCCTCGGGCAGGGCGATGACGGCGTGCAGGGCGCCGTCGGTGGTGCGCCACAGGTCGCGCAGGCCCTGGAAGGCGGGGCCGTAGGTGTAGCCGTGGGCGGCGAGCCGCTCGTACATGCCGTCCAGCTCCAGCCGGGTGGCGCCCGGCGGGGGCCAGGCGGCCGGGGTGGCGGGTTGCGGGGCCGGTGCTGCGGGAGTCAGTGTGCCGGTGGCGTGCCGGGTCCACGGGGTGGGGTCGGCGTCGGTGTCGGACGGTTCGGGGCGCGAGTGCACCGACACCGGCCGCCGTCCGGCGTCGTCCGGCGGGCCGACCATGACCTGGAGCTGGACCGGGCCCTGTCGGTCGAGGACGAGGGGTGCCTCGATGGTGAGGTCCTCGACGGCGGCGAGTCCGGTGCGGTGCGCGGCGTGCAGCGCGAGGTCCACGAACCCGGTGCCGGGCAGCAGGACCGTGCCGTCGACGGCGTGGTCCGCGAGCCACGGGTGCCCGGCCGGGGTCAGCCTGCCGGAGAGGACCAGCTGGCCGGTGTCGGCGAGGTCGACGGACGCGCCGAGCAGGGCGTGGCCGGGTGCGGCGAGCCCGGCCGCTGTCACGTCGGTGGTCCCGGTGCCGGTGAGCCAGAAGCGGTCGCGGCGGAAGGCATACGTCGGCAGGTCGCCGGGGTCGACGGCCGGGCCTTCGGCGGGCAGGCAGGCGGACCAGTCGACGGTGTGGCCGTGGACGTGGAGGCGGGCGAGCGCGGAGACCAGGGCGACGGGTTCGGGTTCCTTGTCGCGCAGGGTGTGGGCGAAGGCGGCCGTGTCGGGGTCGTCCACGCACTGCTGGGCCAGCGAGGTGAGGACGGGCGCCGGGCCCAGTTCGACGTAGGCGGTGACGCCGGTCGTCTCCAGGGCCCGTACGCCGTCCAGGAAGCGGACCGGGCGCCGGATGTGCTGGACCCAGTACTCGGGGTCGGTGAGCTGCCCCGGCGCGGCGGGCGTGCCGGTTACGTTGGAGACGACCGCGATCCGGGGTTCGTGGTAGGTCAGTCCGGCCGCGACCTGGCGGAACTCCTCCAGCACCCCGTCCATGTGCGGGGAGTGGAAGGCGTGGCTGACCTTCAGACGGCTGGTCCTGCGGCCGGTCGCAGCGAGGCGGGCGGCGATCTCCTCGACGGCCTCGGCGTCACCGGAAAGGACAGTGGAGGTGGGGCTGTTGAGCCCGGCGACGGCCACGCGGGTGCCGTCGCCCAGGTGCGGCAGGACCTCGTCCTCGGACGCCTCGACGGCGACCATGGCGCCGTCGGAGCGCGCGGACTCCATCAGCCGGCCCCGGGCGGCGACCAGGGCGCTCGCGTCGGCGAGGTCGAGGACACCGGCGGCGTGGGCGGCGGCCAACTCCCCGACGGAGTGGCCGATCAGGGCGTCCGGCACGATCCCGTGGTGCTCCAGGAGCCGGTACAGGGCGACTTGGAGCGCGAACAGGCCCGCCTGGGCGAACCGGGTGCCGTGCAGTGTCCGCGCCTCGTCGGTGCCGTCCGCCGCGAAGAGGATCTCGCGCAGGGGGCGCGGGAGGTGGGCGTCGAGGTGTCCGCACACCTCGTTCAGGGCGCTGCGGAAGACGGTGGACGTCTCGTACAACTCGCTTCCCATCCGGGGGCGTTGGCTGCCCTGGCCGGTGAACAGGAAGGCGGTGCGGCCGGGTTCCTCGGCGGCGCGGGCGGTGAGCGCGCCGGGGGCGGTGCGGCCGGCGGCCAACTCGTCGAGGGCGCGCAGGAGTTCGTCGCGGTTGCGGCCGACGGCTGCGGCGCGGTGTTCGAGGGGGGTGCGGGAGGTGGCGAGTGCCCGGCCCACGGCTTCCGGGGCGAGTTCGGGGCGCGTGTCCGCGAACTCCCGCAGGCGTGCGGCTTGTTGGCGCAGGGCTTCGGGACTGCGGGCGGACAGGAGCCACGGGACGGCGGGAGGGCCGTCCGGCACTTCCAGCCCAGCCGCCGCTTCGTACCCGGCCGACGTCTCCATCCCGGCCGAAACTTCCCGCCCGGCCGACGTTTCCTGCCTAGCCGCCGCTTCCCGCCCGTCCGGCGTTTTCTCCCCGCCCGCCTCCACGTGCCCGGCCTCCTCGGCCGCGGGCGGCTCCTCGATCACCACATGCGCGTTGGTGCCGCTGAGCCCGAAGGAGGAGACCGCCGCCCGCCGGGGCCGGGCCGCGTCGGGCCGCCAGGGCTGTTCCTCGGTCAGGAGCCGGACGCTGCCCTCGCCCCAGTCGACGTGCGGGGTGGGCGCGTCGATGTGCAGGGTGCGGGGCAGCACGCCGTGCCGCAGCGCCATGGCGATCTTGATGACGCTGCCGATCCCGGCGGCGGCCTGGGTGTGGCCCACGTTCGACTTGAGCGAGCCGAGCCACAGCGGCCGGTCCGGCGTGTGCTGTTTTCCGTAGGCCGCGATCAGGGCCTGCGCCTCGATGGGGTCGCCGAGTTTGGTGCCCGTTCCGTGTCCTTCGACGGCGTCGATGTCGCCGGGGTTCAGTCCGGCGTCGGCCAGCGCCTGGCGGATCACCCGTTCCTGGGACGGCCCGTTGGGCGCGGTGAGTCCGTTGCTCGCGCCGTCCTGGTTGACCGCTGTGCCCCGGATCACCGCGAGGACCGGGTGTCCGTTGCGGCGCGCGTCGGAGAGCCGCTCGACCAGGACCAGACCGGCGCCCTCGGCGAAGCCGGTGCCGTCAGCGCCCGCCGCGAAGGCCCGGCAGCGGCCGTCCGGGGACAGGCCGCGCTGCCTGCTGAACTCGACGAAGAGCCGGGGCGCCGCCATCACGGTGACCCCGCCCGCGAGGGCGAGGGAGCACTCGCCCCGGCGCAGCGCCCGTACGGCGAGATCGAGCGCGACCAGGGACGACGAGCAGGCGGTGTCGACCGTCAGGGCCGGGCCCTCCAGGCCGAAGGTGTAGGCGACGCGCCCCGAGGCGACGCTGGTGACGATGCCGGCGCCCAGGTAGCCCTCGACCTCGGCCGGTACCTCGCGCATCGCGGGCGCGTAGTCCTGGGCGATCGCGCCGATGTACACGCCGCTGTCGCTGCCGCGCAGGGACCTCGGGTCGATGCCGGCGCGTTCCAGGGTCTCCCAGGCGAGTTCGAGCAGCACCCGCTGCTGCGGGTCCATGGCGAGCGCTTCGCGGGGGCTGATCTCGAAGAAGTCGGCGTCGAACCGGTCGGCGTCGTGGAGGAATCCGCCCCGGCGGGCGTAGGTGGTGCCGGTGGCGTCCGGGTCGGGGTCGTAGAGGGCGTCCACGTCCCAGCCCCGGTTGCCGGGGAACTCGCCCACGGCGTCGGTGCCTTCGGCGACCGCCCGCCACAGCTCGTCCGGTGAAGTGACGCCTCCCGGGTACCGGCAGGCCGCCGCGACGATGGCGACCGGCTCGTGCTCCCGGGCCTCGGCGTCGCGCAGGCGCAGCCGGGTCTGGTGCAGGTCGGCCGTCACACGCTTCAGATAGTCGCGGAGCTTGTCCTCTTGTCCCATGGAAAGGCCATCCCTCGATCCGACGTGCGGCCACACAGATGCCGCAACCGTCGAGGCCGGGACTTAGCGGGCTCTTACCGGCCGCTAAAGCCCGCGCCGCTTAAGCGGGCCTTTAGAGCGGTGGGCGAGGGTCCGACGGTGCGGGACACGCCCGGGGGTAGCCCGCCGGGCCGTTCCGCGTGCCCTGATCCCTGGCGGCACCCACACAAGGAGACGGCCCTTGCTGATCACGCCTTCGCCCCCGGCCCGCCGGGCGCCCGCCCTTCTCGCCGCCCTGTCCCTGCTGGCAGGGGCCGGTCTCGCCGCGTGTTCGTCCTCCGACGGCACCGCAGGAAAAGCCGGGGCCGCCGGTTCGGCGCTGACCTTCGCCGCCGACTCCGAACCCGCGTGCGTCGACCCGGCGGTCAGCCCCCGGGACGTGACGGCGCTCATCGACCGCAACGTCTTCGACTCGCTGGTCAACGACGCCCCGGACGGCACCATCAAGCCGTGGCTGGCCACGAGTTGGACGGTGTCGAGCGACGGCAGGACGTACGTCTTCCGCCTGCGCACCGGTGTGCGGTTCCACGACGGCACCGCCCTGGACGCGACCGCCGTCAAGGCGACGCTCGACCACGCCGTCGACCCGAAGACCAAGTCCACGTACGCGGCAGGGCTGTTGAGCGCGTACAAGTCGTCCACGGCCGTCGACGCGTCCACGGTGAAGGTCAGTCTCTCCCGCCCGGACGCCGCGCTGCTCCAGTCCCTCAGCACCGCCTATCTCGGCATCCAGTCCACGAAGTCGCTGCGCAGGACGGCGGCCCAACTCTGCGGCGCGCCCGTGGGTTCGGGGCCGTTCTCGTTCGTGAGCTGGACGAAGAAACAGAGCCTGTCGCTGAAGCGGAACCCGGCGTACCAGTGGGGCCCGCCGTCCGCGCGGCACACCGGCCCGGCGCGTCTGCAAGGCCTCACGTTCCGTTTCATCGAGGAGAACGCCGTCCGGGTGGGCGCGTTGAACAGCGGCGAGGTCGATGTGATCGGCGGGCTGCCCGCGCCGAACGTCCGCGGCCTCAAAGGCTCTTCGCGTGTCCAGGTGTTGAGCGCGCAGGCGCCCGGCGGCGTCTACAGCCTGCACTTCAACCCCGCGCCCGGCGGCCCGCTGGCCGACCCCCGGGTGCGGACGGCGGTGCTGCGGTCGGTGGATCTGGACCGGCTCGTCGCGTCGGTGGGCTTCGGCGCGTACGACCGTGCCTGGAGCGAGCTGGGTCCGCGCACGCCGGGCTACGACGCGTCGATGAAGGGCAGTTGGCCGTACGACCCGGCGCTGGCGGGCCGTCTGCTGGACGAGGCGGGCTGGACGGGGCGTGATGCGGACGGCTACCGGACACGGAACGGCAGGACGCTGACGCTGCGTTGGCCGTACGTGGCCCAACTCCTGCGTGAGCAGCGGGATGTGCTGGGCCAGGGCATCGTGGCGCAGGCGAAGAAGTCCGGCATCCGGATCGACCGGGTCGCGATGGACGTGGGCACGTACTCGCAGGACGTCTTCGCGGGCAAGGCCGAGATCTGGGACGCCAGCAACGTGCGCGCCGACCCCGACATCCTGCGGACCCTGTTCGCCTCCGACCAGACGCTGGACAAGGGCGGCCTGAACGTGTTCCGGGTCGCCGACCCGCAGATCGACGCCCTGCTGCGGGCCGGGTCCGCCACGACCGACCCGAAGGCGCGCACCGACGCGTACGTGAAGGTGCAGCGGCGGCTGCGTGACCTGGCGCTGGACATGCCCGTCTACGTGCCCACGTACTACGTCGGGGCCGCGCGGAAGGTGCACGGGCTGGCCTTCGAGGCCGCCGCGTACCCGGTGTTCTACGACGTGTCGGTGGGCGGCGCGTGAACCGGCCGGGGCGGGGCTGGGTCCGCTGGCTGGTGCGCCGGCTGGCCCTGTCGGCGCTGGTGCTCCTCGGCTCCGCGACGGCGGCGTTCGTCGCGGTGCGGCTGACGCCGGGCGATCCGGTGCGGGTCATCCTCGGCGGGACGACGGCGACGCCGCAGACCGTGGCGCAGGTCCGGCACGACCTGGGGACCGACCGGCCGCTGTCCGTGCAGTACGGCCTGTTCCTGGGCCGGCTGCTGCGCGGCGACCTGGGAACGTCGTACCAACTCCAGGACACCGTGGGGCATGTGATCGGCAGTCAGCTGTGGGCGACGGTCGAGCTGGCGGTGACCGCGTTCACGCTCGCGTTCGTGGTGGCGCTGGTGCTGGCCGTGTCCACGGCGGGCCGGTGGCCGCTGCTGCGGCGGCTGTCGACGGTGGTGGAGCTGGTGCTGAGTTCCAGCCCCAGCTTCTGGGTGGGGGTGGCGCTGCTGACGGTGTTCTCCTTCCACTGGCACGTGTTCCCGGCGGCGGGCGGCAGCGGCCCGTCCGGTCTGGTGCTGCCCGCCGCCACTCTCGCGGCGGCGCTGGTGGGGGTGTTCGCGCAGGTCATGCGGGCGGGTGTGGAGCGGGCGCTGGAGGAGCCGTTCGTGCTCAGTGCCCGCGCCCGTGGCTCCTCGGAGAGCGCGGTGCGCCTGCGGCACGCCCTGCGGCACGCGCTGATCCCGATGGTGACGCTCTCCGGGTGGGTGGTGGGCAGCCTGCTGAGCGGGGCCGTCGTGGTGGAGACCGTCTTCAGCCGCCAGGGCATCGGCCGGGTGCTGGCCACCGCGATCCAGGGCCGCGACTTCCCCGTGGTCACCGGGGTGGTCGTGGTCAGCACCCTGCTGTTCGTCGTGATCAGCCTGCTCGTGGACTGGCTCTACCGGGTGATCGACCCCCGGCTGAAGGAGGCATACGCATGACGTCGCGGATCTACACCGCCGGCCTGCTGCTGCACGGTCCGGCCGGGCAGGCGCTGGACGACGGGGCGGTGGCCGTCAGCGGGAGCGCCATCACGGACGTCGGGCCCCGTGCGGACGTCGTCTCGCGCGCCCTGCCCGGTACCCCGGTGGCTCACTTCCCCGGGGCGACCCTGCTGCCCGGCCTGATCGACACCCACGTCCATCTGACGTTCGACGCCGGACCCGACCCGGTCGCCTCGCTCCTGGCCGGTGACGACCCGACGCTGCCGTTCGCCGTCGCGGGACGGGCCCGGCAACTCCTCGACCACGGGGTGACGACCGTGCGGGACCTCGGCGACCGGGGCGGAGTGGTGGCCGCACTGCGCGACGCCGTCGACCGGGGTCTGCTCACCGGTCCCCGGGTCCTGTCGGCGGGCGCCCCCGTCACGATCCCCGGCGGCCACTGCTGGTTCCTCGGCGGGGAGGCGAAGGGCCTCGACGGGATCCGTGAGGT
>DATCQX010000436.1:0-3634 GCA_036569285.1 Streptomyces sp. | reverse complement strand
CTCGGCGTCGCGGTAGGAGCGGGGGTCGCGCTGGACCGCGTAGGGGCTGTAGACGATGTCGGCGCCGGCGGGAATGCGGTATCCGCCCAGGGTCGTGTCGGTGACCGCCCGCCGGGTCAATATCCATACGGCCGGATAGAGCCGCAATGTCTCCACGACGACATTCCCGGTGTACGCCAGACTGCGGACGTCGTCGAATCCCACGGGCCGGTCGCCCGCCACGTTTTTCACCTCGTCCCGGATCTTGTCGGCGTGTTCGGGGTACTCGGTGAGCACCAGCAGGAGCGACATGATCATGGACCCGACGGTTTCGCTGCCCGGGGTGAGTATCGCGATGACCTGGTCGTGGATCTCCTGTTCTCCGATGGGTTCGCCATTCTCGTCCGTCGCTTCCAGCAAAGCCGTCAGCAAATCGTCCGGCTTTTGACGGGACGCCCGCCGGTCGGCGACGATCTCGTCGACCAGGAGGTGCAAATCGGCCAGCGCCCGGTTGAATTCGCGGTTGGCCGGAAGCGGCACGCGATAAAGCGGCCCGAGCGGCACGACCATCCTCTGGTACATACCGCGGAAGAGGCTCGCGAGGTTCGCGCAGATCCGGTCGGCCCGCTCGTCCATGTAGCTCCCGCGCATCAGACAGCGCGCGGCGATCCGCGTGGCGACCCGGAACGACTCGGTGGTGACGTCGAGGACGTCCGCCCCGCGCCACCGCTCGACGACGGCCCGCGCCTCCTCCTCCATGACGGGCCCGTACCCGGGTATCGCGTCGAGCCTGAACGCGGGCTGTATGGTGCGGCGCTGGCGCCGGTGGAGGGGTCCGTTGGCGGTGGCGACGCCCTCCTTGCCCAGGAGACTCTCCAGGGACTCCCACAGCGGCCCGGCGATGATGTAGTCGGGGCTGAGGGCGACCTCACCGATGAGTTCGGGCGCGGTGACGGCGTACACCGTCTTGGGTCCGAGGCCGAGCCGGACGACGTCCCCGTGGTCGCGCAGCCCGGAGAAGAACGCCAGCGGTGAGCGGGCCAGTTTCCAGCCGTGGCCGAGCAGCGGGATCCCGCCGCCGGCGAGGGGTGGCTCCGTGGGCGCCGGCCGTACCGATTCGAGGGTCATCTATTTCTCTCCCGCCGGGGTGTCGTCGACATAGGGGGGTGTGGACCGGTCGTCCCAGCTGTCGACCGTGTACCGGCCGGACTCGTGGTGGAACCAGTAGGCGGAACTGAACCAGTTCCGCATGTTCTCCAGGCAGAGCAGCACGGCGTCGCTGATTTCCTTGTCGCCGATTTTCGCCGCGAACGCGCGCGCTTCCCTTTCGGCGTCGAGGAAATCGGCGACGCATTTCTGTATGCGCAGCCTGAGTTCGTCAACAGCCTCTTCCAGAGTGAGCCTCTCGTGGACGACGAGGCTGATCCCTAGATTGTGCACCTCGTCGCCCGCTATTTCCTTGGGCAGCGAGCACAGGTCGTTGTACCAGGCGGCGAATTCCTGGCTGAGGAGGGCGGCCCGCCGGAATGCCGGGTGATTCCTGATCCGCTCGGGGAGTTCGTGTTCCACGACCGGTTCCAGGAGATCCGTCCAGATCCAGTGGGCGAACGTGAGGCGCCGAAGGGCGAGGTACTCCTCGACCGGGGGGACGCGCGCCTCGACGCGGTTGCGGAACTCGCGGTCGTACGCGTCGATCACCTCGTGGAAGTGCCGGGCGAAGCGGGCGTTCCAGGTGGCGGGCAGGAAGCCGTAGAGCCGCAGGACGCTGTCCGCGAGGCCCGCCACCAGCGGGTCCTGGTGGTGCAGGTGGGCCGCCGGGGCGTCGAGGGCCTGGTGGAGCAGGGACTTCAGGCGCCGCCAGGAGGCCGTGCGGCGGTGCACGATGTCGCGGTCGTGGCGGTCGTCCCAGACGAAGAACCAGGCGCTGTAGTCCGCGATGGCCTGGAGGACAGCGTCGGGGGCGCCCAGGTAGTAGCCCGCCATCAAGTCCGTGTAGCACAAGCCGTCGGCATATTCCGCGACCTTGTCGGGTGGCATCAGCCGTTTGTCCAGCAGCCACTGCCGGGTGTTCTCCTGCAACCGCGGCCAATACGGGTGCAGTCGACGGGGAAACTCGGTCTCGACGACCGGGAGACTCAGTGACGGCGGAACCGCGACACCCCGTGTGCCACCGCTCCTGCTGCAGTTGACGGTGCTCGGTGGGAAAGCTGGCACGAACAACCCCTCTCGGCCGCCTGTCGCGCACGCTCCTCCCGCTGTGCCGGGCGTGCGCCGTTGCGTATCCCCGCTCTGCCCATTCAGCACCACAACTGACCGTCCTGGGAACGGATTTGCTTCTTTCACTACCCCAGAATGCTGAGATTCCACCCCAGGATGACTGGTTATGGATCAGAAGACGCGCTTAAGCGATCGAGCGTGCGACGGGCATACGAACGACGCCCGGTCCGAAGGGGCTGCGGACCGGGCGTGGAGCGTCGCGTGCGGGGCTGTCAGTCGTTGGCGACGACGGGGTAGCGGGGCTCGTTCTCGGCCATCTGCCGCAGGGCGTCCTTGCGTTCGCGCTTGGAGAGGCGGTCGATGTACAGGTACCCGTACAGATGGTCGGTCTCGTGCTGCAAACACCGAGCGAAGAAGCCGGTGCCGCGCACCTTGACCGGGTTGCCCCGCTCGTCCTGCCCGGTGACCTCGGCATAGTCGGGCCGGGCCAGCGGAGCGTACGCCCCCGGCACGGACAGGCAGCCCTCGTTGCCGTCGTCCAGGCGGCGCTTGTCGGCGGGGAGTTCGACGAGCTTCGGGTTGCAGACGACACCGGTGTGGCGCACGCCGTCGTCGTCCGGGCAGTCGTAGACGAACACCTTCAGGTCGACGCCGACCTGGTTGGCGGCGAGGCCGACGCCCTCGGCGGTGCGCTGCGAGGCGAACATGTCGTCGACCAGCTTCAGCAGTTCGTCGTCGAACTCGGTGACGTCCTCGCACTCCTTGTGCAGGACCGGGTTGCCGACGACGGTGATGGGCCGGGAGGTGCCGCGCTCGCGGTAGGCCGCCTCGCGCGCCTCGGCGTCCTCCGTGTCGATGACGAAGCCCTCGTCGTCCACGGGGAGCACGCCGGCGTGCTGCTGATCGGTGTCCTGCTGCGCCATGACGAGGTAAGCCTTCCTGAAACCAAGGGGAAAATGCTCGATACAGGTTACGGGCAGCGCGCCCCGATAGGGGCGCGGGACTGCATCGATATGCGGCTCCGCCGCGGGGCGCGAGCAACCCCAGCGGCGCCGCACTCGGCAAACGACCTCAGCAAACCTCTTCGAGATCCCGCCAGTCACGAGAGTCCGGCGAGTCAGCAACCCACCCGTCCAGCAACCCCCTCACCAGCGCAGCCGGCGCGGCCACCCCGCACTCCCGCTCGGGCACCCACAGCTGCCCGTCCGTCCGGTGCCCGAGCGGCCCCGGCTGTCCCGGCTCGCTGTGGTCGTGGGGATCGAGGTGCTCCCCGTCGCCCTCGTCGGACGGCATCCGCGACTCGGAGCACATCCGGCACAGCAGCCGCACCGACGACGACCAGTCCTCCGCGGCGAACCCGGCGTCCGCGGCGAGCTGCTCCAGCGCGTCCCGGTCGGCCTCGGTCGCGGCCTCCAGGAGGACGACCCAGGTCGGCACC
>DATCQX010000435.1:0-7850 GCA_036569285.1 Streptomyces sp. | reverse complement strand
CACGCACCCCCGGCCCCCGCCTCACATCGTGATCAGCATCGCCAGCATCCCGATCCCCATGGACAGTCGGCACGCCCGGGCCAGTTCTGGTCGGTCGCCCCACCCTGAGCCCCCGGTGTCGGCGCGGCTCCTGCCCGAGGGTGCACCCACCGGTACGAGTCGGGCGCCGGATGTCAGTACGTAGGCCGTGAAGTAGACGAGGAGGGTGCCGGTGAGCAGGGGCACTCCCGAACTGCCGTGCGCGTGCACGTGCGGGGGCGAGAGGGACATCGCTGTGGCCATGTAGAGCATCGCCAGGGTTCCCACCAGGTGGTGCAGATGGTGGCCGCTTGCACGTGCCGCGCTCGGTGAGCGTATGGCCCACAGCGAGTGCGCCGCTGCCGATCCGAATACCGTCAGGTACACCGGCCATGCCCATCCCGGTGGCGTGAACACCCCGGCGGGCACCGCCATCGCGGCCATGCCGAAGCCCATCACCGCCTCGCTGCCTGCGGCTTGGCGCTGCTTCTCGTCGGAACTGCGCATCCGGAGGAGGCAGTAGGCCCCTGTTGCCGCGCACAGCGCCACCAGCAGCCAGCCGAGGGGGGCTGGTCCGTGCACGTGCACCTCCCTGTGCGGTGTCGTGTGCATCCGTGGGTGATTCGTGCCGGGCGTCTCGGTGTCTTGGTGCCGTGACCGGGCGCGCATTCTGTACGAGGAGAGCGATGCCCGGCGTGGGCGGCGCGTACGCGAGCGCAGAAGTGCATGAGGGGGCGTGAAGTGGATCCTTGGCGCGCCGGGGGAAGTGTGCGGTCGGCCCGTTGACGTGAGTCGTCGCCGCTCCTCGCGTTCGACCAGGCCAATTCGGGAAACCGACCCTTGTTCGGCCGTCGGGCGGCGTCGGTGGCACGCGTTGGTGACGCTCAGGGAAGGCGTCAACATCCTCACCTTCGCCGCCGGTGAACTGCCGGACGGCGAGAGGGGTCCGTAACGCGGACGGGTAACTCCCGGAGCAAGCGCTGGTGTTGGGCAACGTGACGGTGGTGCCGCTGGTCTGACGGAGCGTCAGTCGGCCATGCCCGCGTAGACGCCGAACACGCCGCCCTGCGGGTCCCGGAGCACGGCGATCCGGGGTCCGTCGGGGACCGTCATCGGTGCCATCAGCGCCGTCCCGCCCGAACCTCCCGCGATGGAGGCCGAGTTGTCGACGTCGGTCACCGCGAAATAGGGGAGCCAGTGTGGGGGCACCTCGGGTGGGAAGCGTTCGTCCATGGTCAGCATCCCGCCGAAGTCCTCGCCGCCGACGCCGAGTTGGGGGTAGCGGGCGGAGGGGCGGACGGTCCAGCCGAAGACGGCCGTGTAGAAGGACTCGGCGCGGTCGGTGTCGCGGGTGAGGAGTTCCACCCAGCCGAGGGCGCCGGGGGAGTTGAACAGTCCGGCGCCGGGGAAGCCGCGGGCCTGCCAGAGCTGGAAGACGGCGCCGCCCGGGTCGGCGGCGACCGCGAAACGGCCGAGGTCGAACACGTCCATCGGCCCGAGGAGCACCGTTCCGCCCGCCTCGGTGAGCAGGCGCGCGCTGACGTCCGCGTCGGTCACCGCGAACGACACGTTCCAGGCGGTCGGCTGCTGCGGCTGGTACAGCGGCGTCAGCGCGGCGACGGCCGCCTCGCCGAGGTAGGCCATGGTGTAGCCGCCGGCCTCCTGACGGGGGTCCGTCTCCGTCCGCCAGCCGAACAGGCCGCCGTAGAAGCGTTTCGCCGCCTCCAGGTCGCTGGTGCCCAACTCGGTCCAGCAGGGCCCACCGGGCACGGGCACGTCGAGCTTCATGCCGTTCCTCCCAAGCCCCCGAAGAACCCCCTCCCAGCACGCTAGTCCCACACCGGTGCCCCGGCCATCCGGGACGCCGGGCGTGCGCTGTGTCCCTCCGGGGCGCCTGGCCCTCGCTCCGGCTGCTGGGGAGGCTGGGCTGCGTTCGGGTTGTCTGGAAGCGGGGGGCGGGTTCTGGTTGCTCGGGAGGTTGGGCTGCGGCCCGGCCGTCCGGGAGCCGGGCCCGCACTCCGGCTGCTGGGGAGGTCGGGTTCGCCCCTCAGTCGTCTGGAAGCCGGCCTTGCGCCTGGCCGCCCGGGAAGCCGGGCCCGCACCCCGGCTGTCCGGGAAGCCGGGCCGTCGGCCCACAGCCCGAGAGGGGAGCCCGGCCCCGGCCTTCGGCCGTCTGGGCAAAGTCGGGCCACCTCCTGGCCGTCCGAGAAAGCCCAGCTCGCCCCTTGCCTGGGAGGGGAGCCCGTACCCGTCCCCTGGGACTCCGTGCCCCGAGCTTTCGTCTCGCCTCGGCGGTCCAAGAGGGCCCAGCTCGTCCCCCTCGCCACCTGGAAGGGGGGTCCGCACCTGTGCCCTGGGCTTCCGTGACGCCGAGCTTTTGTCCTGCCCTGGCCGTCCAGGAGGGCCCAGCTCGCGGAGGAGTGCGCCCCCGGTCCGGCCCCCGCGACGCCGAGCGCCGGCCTGGCCCGTCTCCGGCTCCCAGGAAGCCCCGGCCAACTCCCGGCCGTCCAGGAAAGTCCAGCCAACCCCGGCCCCCGGAAAGAGAGACCCCAGCCGCCCCGTCCCCCTCAGATCCCCGGCCGATACCGAATCGGATGATCCGCCGGCACCTCCACCAGGACGATCGGTGTCCCGTCCGGATCGGCGATCCACATCTCGATCAGCCCCCACGGCTCCTTCACCGGCTCCCGTACGATCGCCACCCCCTTGGCGACCAGTTCGTCGTGCGCCGCCGACACATCCGGGACCTGCATCCACAGCCGCGTCTCGGGGTCCCGGGGGGAATCGGTCCGTCCGGCGATCTCCAGGAACCCGCCGCCGAGGAAGTAGACGGTCCCCCGCTCGGGCCCGGTGCCGAACTCGCGGTAGATGCCGAGGCCGAGTTGCTCGCCGTAGAAGCGGCGGGCGCGCTCGGGGTCGGCGGGGTGGAGGAGGACACGGCTGCTCAGTACATGCACCATGTTCCGGCACCCTACGGGAGAGCTGGGCTCCCGGGGCACACAGCACTCCCAGCACCTCCGACAGCCCCAGTACCACCAGGACGGACCCAGCATGCCGACCGAAGAAACGGACCTCACCTACCGCGACGCCACCGACGCCGACGTGGACGCCCTGGTGTCCCTCGTGGAGTCGGCCTACCGGGGCGACTCCAGCCGGGGCGGCTGGACCACCGAGGCGGACATCCTGGAAGGGCGACGCACGGACCCCGAGGGCGTCCGGGAGGTCATCGCGAATTCGGACGGCCGGCTCCTCGTCGTCGAGCGCGCCGGGACCGTCGTCGCCTGCTGCCAACTCGAACACCGGGGCGACCACGCCTACTTCGGGATGTTCGCGGTCAGCCCGAAACTCCAGGGCGAGGGCCTCGGCAAGCGGATCATCGCGGAGGCCGAACGGCAGGCGCGCGTCAGCTGGGGCGTCACCGAGATGCACATGACCGTGATCTCGGTGCGGGACGAACTGATCGCCTGGTACGAGCGGCGCGGTTACCGCCGCACCGGCCGCACGAGCCCTTTCCCGTACGGCGACGAGCGGTTCGGCATCCCCCGCCGCACGGATCTGGAGTTCGAGCTGCTGGTCAAGCCGTTGCTCTGAGCGCCGACCCGGACGCCGGACCCCCGGAACTGCCGGACCCGGTGGGCTGATCGAGACCCTGAACGATTCGATCAGCTCTCCGGCCGCTCAACTCCCCTTGATCTCCGGATAGTCAGTCGTCACTCCGTCCAACTCGAAGGCGCGGGCCAGCCGTAGCTGATCCTGCGTGTTCACCACCCACGCGATGACACGCAGATCGTGCTTACGCGCATGCTCGACCGTCTCCAGCGTGAGCCGCCGGATGTTGAGGCAGAGTGTGCGCGCTCCCACGTCCACCGCGCGGTCGGCGATGTCCGCGCCGTAGCGCCCGCCGATCAGCGCTGTACGCACCCCGGGCACGAGCCGGGTGATCTCGGCGAGCGCCTGGTCGTGGAAGGACGACACCTCGACCCGGTCCACCAGGTCCCGCTTGAGCATGATCTCCGCGAGCGCCTGTGCCTCGTGCGCGTCCTTGATCTCCGCCTGGAGCGGCAGCGAGACCGCGTCGAGGGTCTCCTCGAACGTCGGGACGCGCTCCCCGCGCCCCGCGTCGAACGCCCGCAGCTCCTTGAGCGTGTGCTGGCGGACCGGCCCGCTGCCGTCCGTCGTGCGGTCCACGTCGGCGTCGTGCATCACCACCAGCTCGCCGTCCGAACTGAGGTGCAGATCCAGTTCGATCCCGTCGAGCCCCGCCTCCTGCGCCGCGACGAACGACCGCAGCGTGTTCTCGGGCTCGACCCCCATCACCCCGCGATGTCCCATGGTCACGAACTCCAAGGCCGCTCTCGCTCTCAGTCGACGCCGGTGCGCCTCGCAGCCTAGGCCCTGCGGGCACCTTCCCGCCGCCTCGCCCCGGACCGGGGGCGCGCGGGGAGGCGCGCACGGCGCTCAGCCGAACCGATCGCGCATCGCGTGTACGACAGGAAAAACTTCCGTGACCATGAGGGTGCGCAGGATAATTTCCCGAGACTCTTCTTGCCCACGGAAACCCCCTATGCATACGGTGTCCTTACGCGAGGTTCTCCCGTGGAGGATGGGAAATGACGGAAATTCTTGAGCGGGTGACGGCGGGGAAGAGGCTTCCTTCCGAGGCCAGAGTGGTCGAGCAGGCCGCGTGGCCGGTGCTGAAAGCCGCAGTGGAGCGCATCCGGCCCTGGCAGCAGGCGAACGGTTCGATCGACTTCGACGCCGAGGGCGCCCCGACGCACGCCGAGGCGGAGCGCGCCGTGCGCGAGGTGATCGCGGCGGTCGAGGAGCTGTCCCCGCTGCTGCCGCACGACGCGGCCTACCACCGCGCCCTCGTCGCCGACCTCACCGCCTGGTCCGAGGGCGGCTTCCCCGTCCCCGACTTCCTGGACTCGCTGCTCGCCTTCCAGCCGGCCGCCGACCGCCGCGACGGCCTCCAGCACCTCGTCGTGTTCCCGATGTACACGCAGAACGGCAACCCGGACCGCAACTTCGAGGCGGTCGTCCTGCGCATGGTCTGGCCCGACTGGCTGGCCGAGCTGGAGCGCACCCGGTACGACAACCCGCTCTTCTGCGGGATCACCTTCGAGGACTTCACCCCGGGCTACGACACCAACTCGGCCGTCCTCTTCCCGGAGACCATCGCCGTCCGCGAGGCGCCGGAGCGGTTCTCCTGGGGCGGCATCTTCTGCGACCGCGAGGCCGCCCGCTTCCGCCGCGTCACCGACGCCACCGTCTCCCTCCTCGGCATCGACCTGCCCGAGGACGTCGCCGCGATGGTCCACGACCAGAAGCGCTGCGAGGAGGCGTTCGTCCTGTGGGACATGGTCCACGACCGCACCCACAGCCGCGGCGACCTGCCCTTCGACCCGTTCATGATCAAGCAGCGCCAGCCGTTCTGGATGTACGGTCTCGAAGAGCTCCGCTGCGACCTCACCGCCTTCAAGGAGGCCGTGAAGCTCGAAGCGGACGGCGTCCCGCAGGCCCGTGACGTGCAGTACGCGGTCCTCTTCGACCGCATGTTCCGCTTCCCCGTCACCGGTGACCGCGTCCGCAACTACGACGGCCTCGGCGGCCAGCTCCTCTTCGCCTACCTGCACCAGAACGACGTCGTCCGCTGGACCGACAACACGCTGCACATCGACTGGGAGCGCGCGCCGAAGGTCACCAACGACCTGTGCGCCGAGATCGAGAAGCTCTACAGGGACGGCATCGACCGCCCCAAGCTCGTCCACTGGTTCGCCGGGTACGACCTGGTCGCCCGGTATCTCTCCCCGCACCCGGCGTCCAAGTGGGCCAAGGGTCAGGGCGCCCTCGACCTCTCCCAGCCGCCGCGCAAGCTGGTGGACGACGTGCTGCCGGACGAGTTTCCGCTGAGCATGTTCTATGAGGCACTGGCGAAGAAGCTGAAGAGTGTGATCGCCTCCTCCAAGGGCATCACCGCCGCCGACGTGGAGCGTACGGCCGCGTGAGCGGTCACGTGACGGTGGCGGACGGCAGGAACGTGGACGACAAGAGCGAGGCGAGGAACATGGGCAACGGCACGCTGAGCGGTGCGGTGATCGTGGTCGCCGGTGCCGGCGGGCCCGCCGGGCAGGCGGCGGTGATGCGGCTGGCCGAGGCGGGGGCGACCGTCGTGGCCGCCGACAACGACGCGGAACGGCTCGCGGCGTCCGTGGACGCGGCACGGTACGCCCACGGCGGCGCGACCGTCGTCGGCGACACCGTCGACCTGCTCGACCTGGACGCCACCCGGTCCTGGGCCGAGCGCACCGAGAAGGAGTTCGGGCGCGTCGACGGCGTCGTCCACCTCGTCGGCGGCTGGCGCGGCAGCGAGACCTTCACCAAGACCAGCCTCGACGACTGGGACTTCCTGGAGCTGCTGCTCATCCGCACCGTGCAGCACACCTCGCTGGCCTTCCACGAGGCGCTCCAGCGCAGCGACCGCGGCCGGTACGTCCTGATCAGCGCCGCCGGCGCGAGCGCCCCCACCGCGGGCAACGCCGCGTACGCCGCGGGCAAGGCCGCCGCGGAGGCGTGGACGCTGGCCCTCGCCGACTACTTCCGCAAGGCCGGCGGCGAGGGCGGCCCGACGTCCGCCGCGGCGATCCTCGTCGTCAAGGCGCTCGTGCACGACGCGATGCGTGCCGAGCGGCCCAACGCCAAGTTCGCCGGCTTCACCGACGTCAAGGAACTGGCCGAGGCCGTCGCCAGTGTCTGGGAGCGGCCCGCCGCCGAAGTGAACGGACAGCGCCTGTGGCTCACGAAGCAGCCGTGAACCCGCCGAAGACCGACGCCCGCCGCCGGCACGACCCCGAGGTGCGGGGCTTCGCCAGCGACAACTACGCGGGCGCCCACCCCGAGGTGATGGCCGCCATCGCGCTCGCCAACGGCGGCCACCAGGTCGCCTACGGCGAGGACGACTACACCGAGCACCTCCAGTCGCTCATCCGCAGCCACTTCGGCGCCACGGCCGAGGCGTTCCCCGTCTTCAACGGCACCGGCGCCAACGTCGTCGCGCTCCAGGCCGTCACCGACCGCTGGGGCGCCGTGATCTGCGCGGAGAGCGCCCACATCAACGTGGACGAGGGCGGCGCGCCCGAGCGCATGGGCGGCCTGAAGCTGCTCACCGTCCCCACTCCGGACGGCAAGCTCACGCCCGAGCTGATCGACCGGCAGGCGTACGGCTGGGACGACGAGCACCGCGCGATGCCGCAGGTCGTCTCGATCACCCAGTCCACCGAACTCGGCACCCTCTACACGCCGGACGAGATCCGCGCGATCTGCGACCACGCGCACGCGCGCGGGATGCGCGTCCACCTCGACGGGTCCCGGATAGCCAACGCGGCGGCCTCTCTCGACGTCCCGATGCGGACGTTCACCAACGCCGTCGGCGTCGACATCCTCTCCCTGGGCGGCACGAAGAACGGCGCCCTGTTCGGTGAGGCCGTCGTCGTGATCAACCAGGACGCCGTCCGGCAGATGAAGCACCTGCGCAAGCTGTCCATGCAACTCGCCTCCAAGATGCGGTTCGTGTCCGTGCAGTTGGAGGCGCTGCTCGCGAAGGACCTGTGGCTGCGCAACGCCCGGCACGCCAACGAGATGGCCCAGCGCCTCGCCGAGGGCGTCCGCGCGGTGCACGGCGTCGAGATCCTGTACCCGGTGCAGGCCAACGGCGTCTTCGCGCGCCTGCCGCACGACGTGAGCGTCCGCCTCCAGGAGAAGTTCCGGTTCTACTTCTGGGACGAGGCGGCCGGGGTCGTGCGCTGGATGTGCTCCTTCGACACGTCCGAGGA
>DATCQX010000434.1:0-8708 GCA_036569285.1 Streptomyces sp. | reverse complement strand
CGCGGTACGCGCGGGCCGTGGAGGGCGGCGCCGACCCGGCCGCCGCCGAACGGCTCGCCCGGCTGGTCGGCCCGTTTCTGCTGCGCCGCCGCAAGTCCGACCCGGGCATCGCCCCGGAGCTGCCGCCCAAGACGGAGAGCGACCACCCGGTGTCGCTCACGCCCGAACAGGCGGGCCTGTACGAGGCGTTGGTGCGCGAGACGCTCGCCCTGATCGCGGGCGCCGACGACATGGCGCGACGCGGGCTGGTCGTGAAGCTGCTGACCGGTCTCAAGCAGATCTGCAACCACCCCGCCCAGTACCTCAAGGAGGAGCGGCCGACGATCGCCGGGCGGTCCGGGAAGCTGGAGCTGCTCGACGAACTCCTCGACGGCGCCCTCGCCGAAGGGGCGGGCGTGCTGGTGTTCACGCAGTACGTGGCGATGGCCCGGATCATCGAGGAGCACCTCCGCGCGCGGGGTGTCACGACGCGGTTCCTGCACGGCGGGACGCCGGTTCGGGAACGCGAGGCGATGGTCGCGCGTTTCCAGGGCGGGGAGGTGCCGGTGTTCCTGCTGTCGTTGAAGGCGGCCGGGACGGGGCTCAACCTCACCCGGGCGGAACACGTCATTCACTACGACCGCTGGTGGAACCCCGCCGTCGAGGCGCAGGCCACCGATCGCGCGTACCGCATCGGGCAGACCCGGCCGGTGCAGGTCCACCGGCTGATCGCCGAGGGGACGGTCGAGGACCGCATCGCGCGGATGCTGGAGAGCAAACGGGAACTCGCCGACGCCGTACTCGGCACGGGCGAGAGGGCGTTCACGGAGTTGACGGACGCCGAGTTGGCGGAACTGGTGGAGTTGCGAGGGGGGACGCGATGAGCGGGCGTGAGGAGTACGAGGAGTCGACGTTCGAGGTGGCGGCGCCCGCGCGCGGGCAGGCGTTCACCCGCACGTGGTGGGGGCGTGGCTGGGTCGCCGCCCTGGAGGACGGGGTCCTGGACAACGCCCAGATACGCGTGGGCCGTCGGCTCGCGCGTGGGGGCGCCGTCGGTGCCGTGTCGGTGCGGCCGGGTCGCGCGACGGCCGTCGTCCGCGACCGGGACGGTACGGCGCACCGCGCGGACGTCCTGTTGCCGGAGCTGTCCGAGGCCGCGTGGGAGCGGCTGCTGACGCTCGCCGCCGGGCGGGCCGGGTACGTCGCCGCGCTCCTCGACCGCGAGATGCCGGCGCACCTCGTGGAGGACGCGGCGACCGCCGGTGTGGATCTCCTGCCGGGGCTGGGCGAGGCGGAGGCGTCCTGCGACTGCGGCGCCTGGGACCACTGCGGGCACACGATCGCCCTGTGCTACCAGGTGGCCCGTCTCCTGGACGACCACCCTCTCGTCCTCCTGCTGCTGCGCGGGCGCCCCGAACAAGCCCTGCTGGACGGCCTCGCCCGCATCGCCGCCCCCGCGCACCCGTCCCTCCCCGAGGGCGTCGACGCCGGACTGGCGTACGCGTCCGCCCCCGCCGCGCTGCCCTCCCCGCCGGAACTGCCCGCGGGCCCCGGTGCGCCGCCCTCCCTGGACACCGAGACCGAGCCGCCCGGGGACGTCGTCCCGGCCGCCCTGGAGTTCCTGGCCGCGAGCACGGCCCGCGAGGCGCACCGGCTCCTGCGGGAGGCCCTGCACGGCCCCCTCCCGGCGAGCGGGTGGACACTCGCCGAGGACGCCGTCCGTCTCGCCGCCGAGAGCCCGCCGGTCCCCGGTGCGGCCGAGCGTCTGGCGGCGGGTTCGGGGCGTGAGCGCGACGGCCTCGACCTCGCGGTCCGCGCGTGGCGGGAGGGCGGGGCGGTCGCGCTGGCGGTCCTGGAGGAGGAATGGACCCCGGCGGGCGAAGTGGCCGCACGCGCGCGTGCGGCTCTGGACGCGGCCTGGGATCCCGACGAGCGCCCCACACTCCAACCGCACGCCAACCGGTGGACCGAGGTCGGGACGCCCGCGCAGATACGCCTGGACCGGGAAGGCCGTTGGTGGCCCTATCGCAACGATGACGGCCGCTGGACCCCCACCGGCGGACCGTCCCCGGACCCGGCGGAGGCTCTGGGCGCCGCGTCCCGGGCCGAGGAGGAGCTCCTGTGACGGTGGCCCCGCGCGGACGCGCGTGTGGCTGACAGCCCGCAGAAACCCGGGTATGCGCCGCGCGCGGGAGAACGCGATGCATCACGTCGCGGGCACACTGCCCGACCGTCGGCCGGAGCGGCACGGTTCAGGGCAGGAGTGACTCCAGGGCGCTCGGGATCAGCCCGCTGGGGATGAGTCCGCTCGGGATCGCCGTCGGCAGGTGCGTGGGGAGCCGGGTCGGGAGGAGGCCTGAGGGGAGGAGGGTCGTGGGGAGGCTGCTGGGCAGTCGGCCGGAGGGCGCCGAGGTCGTCGCGGCGGTCGGCGACTTTTCGTCGTCCCCGTTGCCTCCCCCTCGGGTCGCCAGGACGGCGATCAGGACCACCGCCACGCCGAGCAGGGCGGCCAGGGCGGCGAACAAGGGTGTACGGCGCTTTCGGCGGTTCGGGAAGGAGTGGTCGTCGTTGGGCGGCGGGGGTCCGAAACCGCTGCCGGAGGGCGGGTGCGGAGGCATGGGCGGAGTGGCCATGGCAACCACCCTGACGCCGCCCGGACCCGACGGCGAGCCCCGCGCGGGAGCTTGGTACCGGCTCATGCCGAGGAGGACATGATTCCGGCGTATTGGTGACGACGCCTTGTGAGAGGCGGGGTGGACGGGGCGCGTGCGCAGGGGGCGGCAGCAGTCGTCCGAAGGGTGGTCGAGGTCGATGAACGGGCAGGTGTGCAGGCGATATCAGTGACGGCTTCGAGCAACGTGCCGTGCGGGAATGCCCCCACGCGCGTGGGCGTGGGCGGACAGCCCGGTGGGATGCGGTCGGGTGAAGAGCCGTATCTCGCACCCCTCACCCTCCGCATACCCACACACACGCGCGCGCCCGTTCAGCCGGGCCCTGACCTCCCGTGGGCCGACAGGCACGCGCGCGTGGGAGTGGAATCAGCCTCGGGCGCCCAGGAGGTGGTCCATCGCGAGCTGGTCGAGGCGTTCGAAGGCCATGCCGCGTGCGGCGGCGGCCTCGGGGTCGAAGTCCTCGAAGGCCGTGCGGTCGGAGAGGAGGGCGGAGAGGCCGTCGGCGGCGGTGGGCTGGGCCAGTTCGTCGAGACGGGAGGCGCGCAGGGCCTCCTGGACCTCCGGGTCGGCGCGGAAGGCGAGCGCGCGCTCCTTGAGGATCAGGTAGTTGCGCATGCAGCCGGCCGCGGACGCCCAGACGCCGTCGAAGTCCTCGGTGCGCGGCGGCTTGAAGTCGAAGTGCTTCGGACCGGCGTACCCGGCGCTCTCCAACAGGTCGACCAGCCAGAACGCGGACCGCAGGTCACCGGCGCCGAAGCGCAGGTCCTGGTCGTACTTGATGCCGGACTGGCCGTTGAGGTCGATGTGGAACAGCTTGCCCGCCCACAGCGCCTGCGCGATGCCGTGCGGGAAGTTGAGGCCGGCCATCTGCTCGTGGCCCACCTCGGGGTTCACGCCGTACAGCTCGGGCCGCTCCAGGCGGTCGATGAACGCGAGGGCGTGGCCGACGGTCGGCAGGAGGATGTCGCCGCGGGGCTCGTTCGGCTTGGGCTCGATCGCGAACTTCAGGTCGTAGTCCTGGGTGGTGACGTACTCGCCGAGGAGGTCGAACGCCTCCTTCATCCGGTCGAGGGCGACGCGGACGTCCTTGGCGGCGCCGGACTCGGCACCCTCACGGCCGCCCCAGGCGACGTACGTCTCGGCGCCGAGCTCGACGGCGAGGTCGATGTTGCGGATCGTCTTGCGCAGCGCGTAGCGGCGGACGTCGCGGTCGTTCGCGGTGAACGCGCCGTCCTTGAAGACGGGGTGGGTGAAGAGGTTGGTGGTGGCCATCGGCACCTTCATGCCGGTGGTGTCGAGGGCCTCGCGGAAGCGCTTGATGTGGCCCTCGCGCTCGCTGTCGGAGGATCCGAAGGGGATCAGGTCGTCGTCGTGGAAGGTGACGCCGTGGGCGCCCAGTTCCGACAGTCGCTGAACGGTTTCGACCGGATCGAGCGCCGCGCGCGTGGCGTCACCGAAGGGGTCCCGTCCCTGCCAGCCGACGGTCCACAGGCCGAAGGTGAACCTGTCCTCGGGGGTGGGCTGGTAGCTCATACTGCGGCTCCTTGCTGCGTATCGGCGCCACGTACGACTATTTCGTCATGGCCGTTTACAAATTAGTATGCGGACGCACCTCTGGGAAGACCGTTCTCCCCGAGCCGTGAAAAATCACCGGGCCCCGCACCAGCCGGGGCGCGTGCAAGCCGAGCCGCGAACTATGAGGGAGAGCCCGATGTCAGCAGCCGAAGGTCCGCTCGTCGTCGGTGTGGACTCGTCCACCCAGTCGACCAAGGCGCTCGTCGTCGACGTGGCGACCGGCGAGGTCGTCGCGAGCGGCCAGGCCCCGCACACGGTGTCCTCGGGGGCTGGGCGGGAGAGCGACCCGCGCCAGTGGTGGGAGGCGCTCGGCGAGGCGCTCAGGCAGTGCGGCGACGCCGCGCGGGAGGCCGCGGCGGTGTCGGTCGGCGGCCAGCAGCACGGCCTGGTGACGCTGGACGCCGGCGGCGAGCCCGTCCGCCCCGCCCTGCTGTGGAACGACGTCCGCTCCGCCCCGCAGGCACGCCGGCTCACCGAGGAGCTGGGCGGCGCGAAGTTCTGGGCGGAGCGCACCGGTTCGGTCCCGGCGGCGTCGTTCACGGTCACCAAGTGGGCGTGGCTCGCCGAGAACGAGCCGGAGGCTCTGCGCGCGGTGAAGGCCGTCCGGCTGCCCCACGACTACCTCACCGGGCGGCTGACCGGCGAGGGCACCACGGACCGCGGGGACGCCTCCGGGACGGGCTGGTGGGCTTCGGGGACGGAGAGCTACGACGAGGAGATCCTCGCCCACGTCGGCCTCGACCCGGCGCTCCTGCCGCGTGTGGTGCGCCCCGGCGAGGTCGCGGGCACCGTCCGGGACGGGCACGGGCTGCCGTTCGCCAAGGGCACCCTCGTCGCGGCCGGCACCGGCGACAACGCGGCGGCGGCCCTCGGTCTCGGCCTGCTCCCCGGGGCGCCCGTCCTGAGCCTCGGCACCTCCGGGACCGTCTACGCGGTGTCGAAGCGGCGCCCCGCCGACCCGACGGGCACGGTCGCCGGTTTCGCCGACGCTCACGGCGACTGGCTCCCCCTCGCCTGCACCCTGAACTGCACGCTCGCCGTCGACAAGATCGCCGCCCTGCTGGGCCTCGACCGCAATGCCGTGGAGCCCTCCACCGGCGTCACCCTGCTGCCCTACCTGGACGGCGAGCGCACCCCGAACCTCCCGAACGCCTCCGGTGTCCTGCACGGCCTGCGCCACGACACCACCGCCGGGCAGCTCCTCCAGGCCGCCTACGACGGCGCCGTGCACTCCCTGCTGGGCGCGCTGGACCTCGTCCTCGACGAGGACGCGGACCGTTCCGCGCCGCTGCTGCTGATCGGCGGGGGCGCCCGGGGCCGTGCCTGGCAGGAGACCGTGCGGCGCCTGTCGGGCCGTCCCGTCCAGGTCCCCGAGGCCAAGGAACTCGTCGCCCTCGGCGCCGCCGCGCAGGCCGCCGGTCTCCTCACCGGCGAGGACCCCGCGGCCGTCGCCCGCCGCTGGGGCACCGCGCGCGGGCCCGTCCTGGACGCGGTCGCCCGCGACGAGGCCGCGCTGGAGCGGATCTCCGGGGTGCTGGCGGACGCCGGAGGGTTGCTGGGCGAGCGCTAGGCACGACGCGGGCTCCCGGAAGGACGGGAGCCCGGCGCGCTCTTCCCCGCGGCCGACGGATTCATGCTCCGTCGGCCGCGGTTTCATGTCCCGCGCCAGGTGACGTGCGTTCCGGGCTTCCGGGACGGCGTCGAGCATGTCTCCGCGCATCCCCGTCCCGGGGCTGGACGGAGCGTCGATTTCCGAAAGGCAGTCATGCCCCCCAACGTTTCTTCACCTCCGGACAGCCCCAAGGCGTCGCGCCGTCACATGACCGGCCTGTCCGGGCAGGGCGCCGAAGCCGGGCCGACGGCGGAGGTGACCCGGTGAGCGGTCTCTCTCGGGACGGAGGGCTTCTCCTGCCGCTGCGGGAGCGCCCCTTCCGGCTGCTGGCGTCGGGACGTCTGCTCATGTACTTCGCCAACGCGATGGCCCCGATCGTGCTGGCCTTCGCCGTGCTCGACCTCACCGGGTCCAAGACGGACCTGGGGATCGTGGTGGGCGCCCGGTCGGTGGCCAACGTGGTCCTGCTGCTCGCGGCCGGGGTGATCGCCGACCGGTTCCCGCGGACGGTGATCCTGCGGGGCTCGGCGTGCGCCGCCGCTGCCGTCCAGGGAGCCATCGCGGCGAGCATGCTCCTGGACTTCACGACAATCCCGCTGCTGATCCTGCTCAGCGTCCTCAACGGCGCCCTGTCCGCCGTCTCCATGCCCGCGTCGGCGGCGCTCACCCCGCAGACCGTGCCCGCGAGGCTGCTGCGCCCCGCGAACGCGCTGATGCGGATGGCCACCAACCTCGGCATGATCATCGGCGCGGCGCTCGGTGGGGTCCTCGTCGCCGCCGTCGGTCCGGGCTGGGGGCTCGCCTGCAACGCCGTCGCGTTCCTCGGCGCCACCCTGTGCTACTTCGGCCTGCGCGTCCCCGCGGGCAACGCCGAACGCTCGCACCCGTTGCGGGAGTTGCGGGAGGGGTGGCAGGAGTTCACGTCCCGCACCTGGGTCTGGGTGGTGGTCGCGCAGTTCATGGTCGTCAACGCGGTGGTCGCGGGCTGCGTCTACGTGCTGGGGCCGGCCGTCGCCGACGAGACGTTCGGCCGTACCGGCTGGGGCATCGTGCTGGCCGCCCAGATGGCGGGGGCGGTGGCCGGCGGGTTCGTCGCGGCCCGCTCCCGGGCCCGGCACGCGCTGCGGATCGGCGTCGCGGCCGCCGCCCTGGAGGCGCTGCCCCTGGCGGTGCTCGCCGAGACGCCCGGGGTGCTGTTCCTCACGGCGGCGATGTTCGTCAACGGCGTCGCCATGGAGCAGTTCGGCGTCGCCTGGGAGGTGTCCCTTCAGGAGAACGTCCCGGAGGACCGGCTGGCCCGGGTCTACTCCTACGACGCGCTCGGCTCGTTCATCGCCCTGCCCGTCGGGGAGATGGCGGCGGGGCCGGTGGCGGACCGGGCAGGCGTGGGCACGACGCTGCTCGTGGGGGCGGCCCTGGTGGTGGCCGCGACGGCCGCCGCACTGTGCAGCAGGGATGTGCGGGAGCTGGCCACGCGCGTGCACAAGGAGCCCGAGACAGCCGGGACGTGAGCGGGGGCCCGTGTTCGTCGGCGGCTGCGGGAATCCGTCCGCGTTCCGTAAGGGAGTCGCTCGTTCCGTGGGGGCCCCGCAGCGAGTGGGATGGAGGGCATGAGACTGCGTGTTCTTCCACCCGTGTTCAAGGGCGGACTGCATGACGCCCGGACGGCGACCTCCCTGGGCCGGTGGCTGGGTGCGGCGTTCGCCGTGTGCTTCGTCACCGGGCTGGTCAGCCATTTCATGCAGCATCCGCCGGGGTGGCTGGCCGACGGGATTCCGAGTCGTCCGGTGTGGGGGTACCGGCTCAGCCAGGGGCTGCACGTCGCCTCGGGTATCGCGGCGGTGCCGCTGCTGCTGGCGAAGTTGTGGGCGGTGTATCCGAGGCTGTTCGTGTGGCCGCCGGTGCGGTCGGTCCGGCATGGCCTGGAGCGGATCTCCGTCGCGGTTCTGGTGGCCGGTGCGCTGTTCGAGCTGGCGACGGGGCTGCTCAACACCGCCCAGTGGTATCCCTGGGCGTTCTCGTTCGTCCCCGTGCACTACGCGGTGGCGTGGCTGGTCGTCGGTGCGCTGCTGCTGCATGTCGCCGTCAAGGCGTCGGAGATCAGGGCGCACTGGACGCGCCGGGGATCGGCGGTGGAGGAGGGCGCCGACCGGCGGTCGTTCATGGCGGCGGTCGGGGCGGCCGTCGGGGCCGTCACGCTCACCACCGTCGGGCAGTCCTTCACCCCGCTGAAGGGGTTCATCCTGTTCGCGCCCCGCCATCCGGACGAGGGTCGGCAGGCGCTGCCGGTCAACCGCACCGCCGCCGCGGCCGGGGTCGAGCGGGTCCCGGCGGAGGGGTACCGGCTCACGGTCGTCGGGCCTCGTACGTACGCCTTGTCCTTGGAGGCGTTGCGGGCGCTGCCGCAGTACGAGGCCGAGTTGCCGATCGCGTGTGTGGAGGGGTGGAGCAAGTCGGCTCGCTGGACCGGTGTGCGGGTCGTCGATCTCCTCGAACAGGCCGGGGCGCCGGCGCACGCGCGCGTGCGGGTGGTTTCCTTGCAGCTCCGGGGGGCCTACCGGGTGTCGGAACTCGGCCCCGCGCACGCCCGCGATCCGTTGACCCTGCTCGCCCTGCGTCTCAACGGTGAGGAACTCGACCGTGACCACGGCTTCCCCGTGCGCCTCATCGCGCCGAATCGGCCGGGTGTGCTCCAGACGAAGTGGGTCGGACGGCTGGAGGTGCTGGCGTGAGGGCGCTGCGGGTGGGGATGGGGGTGGTGGGGACGGCGCTGATGGGCGTCGGGGTGTTCCTGCTGGCGGACGTCCCGGATCCCGGGGATGTGCTGGTGTGGCTCGGTGGTGCGGTGGTGCTGCATGACGGGGTGGTGG